>CAZOQR010000024.1:0-19308 GCA_964581915.1 uncultured Ignavibacteriaceae bacterium
TGGAGCAGTTGGTAGCTCGTCGGGCTCATAACCCGAAGGTCGCAGGTTCAAGTCCTGCTCCCGCTACAAAATAAATAGCCTTAAAATATATTTAAGGCTATTTTTGTATAAGATTAAATCATCCGTTGATTTGAAGAAAATTATACTAATATTATCACTTCTCGCAATAACAACCACAGCAGTAATTTTTACTAATAAAACTTCAACACCTCAGAGCGCGAGCGACAAGCGTATATATACCGTCATTATCGACCCCGGACACGGCGGCAAGGACCCGGGAACAACGGGACTGTCAGGCGTTTATGAAAAGAATATTGTCCTGCCGATAGGAATCAAATTAAAGAATTTTCTGTCGAAGGAATACGACGACATGAAAATCGTTATGACGAGGGAAAAGGACGAATTCATCGAACTGAAGAAAAGGGGACAGACGGCAAACACTGAGGGGGGAAATCTGTTCGTAAGCATACATTGCAACGCGAAAAAGACCGAGGAGAATGACAAGAGCGGATTCGAAATATACCTGCTCGACCTGGCGAGAATCGATGAAGCGAGGGACATAACACTGGAAGAGAACAAGTTCATAGCGTTTAACGAAAAGATAGATTCAAGTTTCATATCGAAGAACAAGATACTCGCGTCACTGTACCAGCAGGCTTATCTCGGTTACAGCGAAAGGTTTTCGTCAATCATCGAGACAGAACTGATTAAAGGCACAAGGATACCCTCCCGCGGATTATTTCAGGCGGGATTCTGGGTGCTGCTCGCGCCTTCAATGCCGAGCATTCTTGTTGAATGCGGATATTTATCAAACAAAACCGATGAGGAATATCTGAAATCGGAAAAAGGGCAGGATGAAATAGCGAAGTCAATATTCAAGGCCGTCAGGTATTTCAAGATGGATTACGATTTTGAAAACAGTTTAATGGATTAAAGCCATGCAGACAGGTCCTTCCAAGAAGATACTCGCGGAGTATTTCAAGAACAACAGACAGTATTTCGATTCGATAGCAAAGCAATACAAGGAAACTGACCCTGAGTACTACAACACACACATAGCGCCTTTTTACAATAATCCTTTTCTCGCGTCAACAGCATCGAAAAAAGGCGGATGCGCTGTAAGGTCTGTATTTCTGGTATCGATGCTTGTTTTAATCGCAGGAATCGCGGCGGTCAGTTTATTCCTGTCGAAGGAAAAAGCGGAGCGAGAACTGGATAGAGCGATAGACAAAGAAATTGAAAAGAGCGTTGAGAAGATTCAGAGCGATGAAGTAAAAACCGAGAATCTTAAGAAGAGCCTGAAACCTTCGGATATACTCGACACTCTGACATCGGTTCGGAAAATGAACGATTATCAGAAGGGCATCTTGTATTTCAACACCGGAGATTACGACAAAGCGGAGGTTTATTTTTCACAGGTAAAAAGGGACGACCCCGGTTTTTCGGACGCGAGGAAAAAACTTTCGGAAATCCGGAAGTTGAGGATTGAAAATCCTGCGGAGCGGGAAACGCCTTCACGGAACGACAGAAAATAAATTATCACATACGGAATGAAAAATCTAAAGAACAAAGTTGTATTTGTAACGGGCGCGTCGAGCGGCATCGGCAAAGCGTGCGCCGAGAAGTTCGCCTCGATGGGAGCGAAGGTGCTTATGTGCGCGAGGAGGAAAGAACGCGTCGAAAAACTCGCGGCAGCGCTGGTTAAGAAATACAATACGGAGGTATTCGCGTTCGAGATGGACGTACGGGATTATGACGTAGTTAAGAAGACTATAAATTCTCTTCCGGCGAAATGGAAAAACATAGAAGTGCTTCTGAATAACGCCGGGCTTTCACGGGGACTGAACAAGATTCAGGACGGCGTGCTGCTCGACTGGGAGGAGATGATTGACACGAACGTCAAGGGACTGCTCTACGTAACGAAATCAGTGCTTCCATACATGCTGAAGAGAAAATCGGCGCATATAATAAATATCGGCTCGATAGCCGGGCACGAGGTTTATCCCGCGGGGAATGTTTACTGCGGCAGCAAGCACGCGGTTGACGCCATAACGAAAGGAATGCGACTGGATCTGACCGGCACTTCCGTCCGCGTTTCTACTGTGGACCCGGGAATGGTGAACACAGAATTCAGTCTCGTAAGGTACAGAGGCGATAAACAGCGAGCGGATGCCACATACAACGGAATGCAGCCGCTTAAGGGAGAAGACATAGCGGATGCCGCGGCATTCATCGCTACGAGGGACGAGAATACCGTAATCGCGGAAATTATAATATTTCCGAAGGCGCAGGCATCGGCGATGGTCACGCACAGAAAGTGAATCAGACTTGTTCATAAAAAGAAAAGGCGGTCAGTGACCGCCTTTTTCAATAATGAAAAACTTTTATTTTATAGAGATTATATCGTTATAGATTACAAAAAGCATCAGCGCTATCAGAAGTATGAACCCGACATTCTGAAGCACGATTTGAACTCTGTACGAAACGGGTTTTCTGAATATTGCTTCCCATAATAAAATCATGAAATGTCCTCCGTCGAGAGCAGGGAAGGGAAGTATGTTTATAACCGCAAGCGACATTGAAAGCAGAGCGACAAAACCGATAAAAGAGAAGAATCCGTTCTCTGCGGATTGCGCCGAAGCCTGAGCGATTTTAATCGGTCCGCCTATTGCTTTCTTAAACGGAATATCGCCTTTAATTATTTTGGCAATAGACTTAAAGAACACCTCGATACCGTAATAATACATTTCGCCGAAAGCGTGAGGCACGGCGGAAATCACGTTATACTTTTTTTCCTTAACGGGTCCGACGTATCTGGAGGCGATGTCCGCTCCTATCGTAGAATCGGAAGCAGGTGTAATCTTCGAAGTTAGTTCCGCGCCGTTCCGGATGAACCTGATTTCAGTTTCCCTGTTCGCGTTAGCCTTAATAAGTTCGACGAACTTAAGAGGATTCGTGATTTTTTCTCCCGCGAAAAAGGTTATTTCATCGCCCTTCTGAAGTCCGATTTGCTCGGCGGGCTTACCGGAAATTACGCCGTTAATGTTCGTAAGCACCTGCGCGGAATAAATTCCAAAAGGCTTGTCTCCGAGAATTCCGACTTTATCCTTCGGTATGGATATCGTGACAGGATTTCCGTTTCTCGAAACATCAAGTTTAATCGACTCGCCGAGATTATCTATGTATAAAGAACTCTGAACGTCGTCCCAGTAATGTATGTCGCTTCCGTTTATTCTTAGTATTTTATCGCCTTCTTTCAGGCCGTATTCAAAAGCAGCGGAGCCTTTAGACACGTAGCCAATTTCAGTCGTATCAATAAGATTCTTGCCCCTTGCTATGGAAAGAAAATAAAATACGAGGAAAGCGAGGAAAACGTTCATTATAACGCCCGCGGTGATAACAATCATTCTTTTCCATACGGGCTTGGCTCTGTATTCCCAGGGCTGAGGCTCGGTCTTAATAAAATTCTTGTCCATGCTTTCATCTATCATTCCGGGTATCTTAACGTATCCGCCGATAGGGAAGGCGCAGATTCTGTAGTCGGTATGATTCCCGAGTTCCGCGCTCTCGGGAAGTTTTCCGAACGTAAAGCCAGTAATTTTATTATATCCGAATAATCTGTAACCCATTCCAAAAGCAAACACTTCAGCGCGCATGCCGGTCATACGGGCGGCGAAGAAGTGGCCGAATTCATGAACGAACACCAGAACACCGATGACGATTAAAAAATAAAATATTGTGCTTATAATTTCCATAATCAGTTATTATCGATTCTATACGATTGAAACAATAAAAAGTTCTTTAAAATTTATGAATTCTTATTTAAAACATTAATTCTGGTTAATTTATCAATTTTAACCAAATCTTGAAGTTCATAATTTATTACACTCTCGTGATTCTCAAGTTCCTCTTCGATCAGGTCGGGTATATCGGAGAAACCAATACGTCCGTTAAGGAACAAATCTACCGCGACTTCGTTCGCGGCATTTAACACTGTCGGGTACGTGCCTCCGTTTTCAATGCTGTCGAAAGCCAGTTTGAGGCAGCGGAACGTTTCGAAGTCGGGTTTGGCGAATTCGAGTTTTCCCGTCTGTAAAAAATCAATTTTCGGGAAATCGTTACCGTATCTTTCAGGATATGTCAAAGCATATTGTATCGGCACTTTCATATCGGGGATTCCCAGTTGCGCCTTGACCGAGCCGTCTTTGAATTCGACCATGGAGTGAATAACGGATTGCGGGTGAATTATCACGTGAATATCCTTAATGTCTATATTAAAAAGCCATTTGGCTTCAATCACCTCGAGTCCTTTATTCATAAGAGTTGCAGAATCGATTGTGATTTTGTTACCCATAACCCAGTTAGGGTGCTGAAGAGCCTGACTGACAGTAACTTTTGCAAGTTCCTGTGCCGTAAATCCTCTGAACGGACCTCCGGAAGCCGTAAGTATGATTTTCGCGATATTATCGTTGTTCTCACCTGTCAGGCACTGAAATATTGCTGAATGTTCGCTGTCAATCGGAATCAGTTCCGAGTTTGTATTAAGGAGCGTTTCGTTTATTAATTTCCCCGCGACAACGAGCGTTTCTTTATTAGCGAGCGCGACGCGTTTGTCATGTTTTATTGCTTCAAGAGTGGGAATCAGACCTACGAAACCGACGAGTGAATTAATCAATATATCATAATTATCGCGGCTGACGAGTTCGTTCAACGTATCAAAACCTGTTAAAATCTCAATATCAGGCGGGATTCCTGAATCCTTAAGTTCCTGAAGTTTTGATTCGTTATGAAGAATAACGGTGAGGGGATTAAATTCATTTATCTGCGCCCTGAATTTATCAATATTGTTATTGCACGACAAAAACACCACTTCGCAGTCAAATCCGTTCTTTTGCAGGTTTCTGATGACCTCGAGAGCGCTCGTCCCGATTGAGCCGGTCGAACCGAGTATTCCAATCCTTTTTTTCATTCTGTATGCAATAAAAATACTTATATAAAATCAAAAAACCTAATATAAACAAAAAACCCTCCGGCAGGAGGGTTTAAAATAAAAAGAAAAATTTACAAATACTTCTTTATAATCGTCATGAAGGCCGCCTTATCTCTCGAGCCAACAAGAGTTTCGACAATCTTTCCGTTTTTATCCACTATGAAAGTAGTCGGAACGCCGTCCATAGGAGCGCCTGATGCTTTTTCGAACGCTTTCACCACATTCTCGTTACCGTCAAGAATCGGATAAGAGACCGGAATGGTTTTAAGAACGTCCTCGATAGTAGTATTGCCTCTCTGGAAAACATTTATACCGTACATAACGAAATTCTTATCCTTGAGTTCGGTATTAATTTCCGAGAGTTCGGGCATTTCCTTCTTGCAGGGAGCGCACCAAGTCGCCCAGAAGTTGATGAACATTACTTTACCCTTGCTTCCGGAGAGTGAAACCTTGTTTCCGTTTTCGTCCCAGGAAAGTTCAGGAACGTTTTTTTCGCTTTTTGATTCTTCGACGGCGGAGATTTTATAAATCTTCATGCCTGAGGTCTGTGTATTTGTCTGCTGCGTGTTTGTTTGCTGCGTCGCGTCCTGTTTTTTTTGTTCGGTGACGGGCTTTTTGTCGTCTTTACCGCAACCGGATAATAGCAGGAGGACAGACATTACTACCAAGATATTCAGTATTTTCATTATGCAAAAATTAATTTATGAATTTTGTGATAAAATATGGTTTTTGGGAAAGAAAAAACAGTAAAATCGCAGAATAGCAAGTATGACGAGAATGAACGTGTTCAGGCGACAACGCTTTCGACGTCGTATCCTTTCTCTTTTGCGTAGCGGTATAATTTCTGAGCGAGCAGTTTGCGCGCCCTGTGCAGCCTGCTTCTGACGGTACCGATAGGGCATTGCACGAAATCGGCAATTTCCTCGTAACTAAGACCTTCGAGGTCGCAGAGAATAATAACTGTTTTGAAGTCATCCTGAAGAGAATTAAGCGCTCTTGTAACTTCGTCATCGAGCAGGTTATTGAATACTTTTTCCTGAAGGTCGCCGGTATCGAGGCGTTCGGATTTAATAGTTTCGAAGAAGTTTTCTATTTCGTCGTAATCGACCTGTCCGGGTGTCTTCTGATTTTTTCTGTAATTGTTAATGAAGAGGTTCTTCATAATCCTGAACAGCCAGGCCTTGCAGTTAGTGCCTTTCTCGAATTTATGAAAAAACCTGTACGCGCGAAGATAAGTTTCCTGAAGAAGATCGTCGGCATCGTCGGAGTTTCCCGTCATTTTATACGCGTAGTTATACAACAAGCCGATGTGGGGAAGCGCTTCCTTTTTGAATTCCTCTTTAAGCTTTTCTATTTCATCCTCGCTAAGGTAACCTTCCAGCGATTGTTCTTCTTCCTCTTCTTTTTCCTCTTCATAGTCGCTGTCGTAATCGTTCTTCAGTTCCTCATCTTTTCGCGAAATTTTATCCTTAACTTTGGCATCCTGTATTGTCTTCTTTTTCGCCATAAACTTAACGTTTCAAACTAATTATTTATATAATTATAGTCAAGTTAAAATAAAGTTTGAAAAAAGTTCCCGAAAAGTATAAAACGGAAAATATTTTAGTTTAATAGGATTGTATAAGTTCCCGGAAATAGAGGGCGAGTAACGGGGCTCGAACCCGTGACATTCAGAGCCACAATCTGACGCTCTGCCAACTGAGCTATACTCGCCGTTTCCTAAAATTATCCTTTATGCCGTTCAATTTCAATACAATTAAGAAACCAATAAAGAAGACGGTTAAATTCATCCGGTTTTTCCATGCTGCAAAGGTGCCCGCAACCGGAGAAGTAATAAAAAACCTTCATACCGTTTGGAACTCCGCCGCGGAACCTGTCGAACAACTTTATAAGATTTTCGGGAGGAGTTATTTCGTCTTTGCCTGATGCAACGAGCAGAACGGGAATTTTCAAAGCGGACAGGTCATCGACAGTGTTTACTCTTGTCGACATCGCGAGCAGATTGCCGCATATACCGCCGTCAGTATTAAAGTCAATAATGCTTTTTATTTCCGCGAGCAATTTTTCATCCGCGCTTGCGGTCAGGTTCTTAAGAAGTTTGCCGGTGAACGCTTCTCTTCCGCCGGACTTTATCTTGATGACAGCGTTGGACCTTCTGAGGAGAGTTTCGTCGTCATCTTTTTCCGGCCTGGTGTTCACGACGGTAAGGGAAATAAACCTGTCAGGGTCTTTTATTACAGAGCGCAGCAGTATGTATCCTCCCATCGAAAGCCCTACGGCGTGAACTTTCCTGAGTTTCAGGTTATTCAGAATATGAAAAAAGTCGTTAACGAGTTTTTCCATCGTGAAAACGTTGTCGTCGGACGAACTCTTTCCCATTCCTCTAAGGTCATACGTAATAACGCGGAAATGTTTCCCGAAATACTCTATCTGCCTTTTCCACATCCGGCTGTTCAGGGGGAAGGAATGCACGAATATCAGCGGGTCGCCGCTTCCTTCATAATCGTACACGTTTATGCCGAGAACCTTAACTTCTTTCATTGTACCTGTTTAAAAAATTATACAGAGCGGAATTAAAATCATCGGTATTTTCCATATTCGGCAAATGACCGCTGTCCTCAATAATTTTCAGTACCGAATTACCGAGCGCTTCGTTTAGTTTAGAGGCATCGGAAAGCGGAGTGAGTTTATCATCCCTGCCCACGATTATAAGCGAAGGCAGATTCAGGCTTTTCAAACCTTTCAGATAATCATACCTTGTGGCGAGTGCAAGCACGGCGCCGCATATCCCGTCATCGGTATTACCAGAAATCATGCTCTCTAGACGTTCTTTCAGACCTGTATCATGATTTTTTTCGCTAAGCAGTTTTTTCGCGAATGATGAAATAAATTCCGCTCTGCCTCCTGATTTAATAAGTCTGACGGTTTCGGCGCGCGATGATAAGGCTTCGTCAGTGTCCCTTTCGCCTTTTGTATCGGACAGTGTCAGCGTGCGGAATGCCTGAGGATGCCTGATTGCGGCGCCCTGAATAATGTATCCGCCCATCGAAAGTCCCACGGCGTTAACTTTCCCGGCATCGAGTTTCTGTATTAATTCAAGGAAGTCATCGATATAATGCTGCATCAGGAATTGATTGTCTTCTGATTTGCTGGCTCCGAGCCCCCGGACGTCATAGGCTATCACTCTGTAATTGCTCTTAAAGAATGACAATTGACTTTCCCACATTTCGCTCGTTAAAGGAAAGGCGTGTACGAAAACCAGCGGGGGATTCAAGCCGCCCGAATCATAGACAGCGAGATTATTAATTTTCTTTTTAATCATATTGAAGTTATACAATTCATTAGTTTCATAAAGACTCATAAAGAAATTTGTTAAGATTGTTCGTTGACCGAACACACTGCGCAACCACGTCGGTCAGGTCAGGGTCGAAAGCGATATCGGGACGGAAGTATTTCTCGACGTAGAACTGTTTCATTTTGAGGTACTTCTCCTTTTCGCCGTCAAGCGTCAAACCCGCATATTCACGCGGAAGTCTTTGCAGCGATTCGCCGTGCACTGAGCCGAAATCCCGGGCAAGGTCATCATCCGTGACAATTGACATAAAATTGTCAAAATCCCTGAAGATATGATTCCGTATTTTCTTGATGATTCCGTTATCGGTGCTGTACTGCCCGGCAGCGAACAGAAATTCGTCCGAAGATAAGTGAATGTAGAACAGAGGAATTTCGGGAGATTTTAAGCGGTCGTACGTGAACGCGGCCGCATAGACTGTTTTGTAAGGAGTTTTATCTTTCTTAAACCGTATATCGCGGTTAATTCGCATAATCGACTTATATGATATGAAAATCCGCTCGTCGATATTTTTCAATTCCGGAACCAGCGAATCAACAAGAAGCCTCATAGGCTGTTTAACGTGAAGTTCGTAGGTTTCACGGTTCCTGTCGAACCATTTTTTATTATTGTATTTTTTGTTTTTCAGTTTCCCAAGGAATTCGACGCTTTTTTCGTTGAAACCAAGGAAAGGCTCATTTATAAATTCGTTCAGCATAATTCAAATTAATCAAATAAACTCATATTTGTTATCATAAAATTTCAAAGAAAAGTTCCAAATCAACCGTACACTTTTTTAGATTTTCATTGTGTCAAAATGTAGAATAATTTACGATTTCCTTTAACAAAACCCTCCAACTGTCTGATATACAAGTATATTAAAATTAATATTTACTTTTTAATTTATTCTTATCATATTTGCATGTCAATAAATTAACCTTTTTAAATTAAAAGAACAAAAAATGTCAAAGATCAAAGCGTTAGTGGTATTATTCGTCGTATTGGGATTTTTCGGTACGGCATTCGCAAAAAATTTCCCCGGAGACAGAGCCGGCTGGAAAGCTGATTATATGTACAAAAAGCTCAAATTAACGAACGAGCAGTACATGAAGATTTACCCGGCATTCCTCAATTTCGAAATGAAAGTTGATGATTTGAAAGCCAAGAAGATGGACAAGAAGTCCTACGAAGCCGAAGTAAAGAAATTACACGACGGCACGATGGCAGAAGTCGAAAAAACCTTAACAAAGGACCAGGTCACGAAATTCACGCCTTTAAAAGACAAGATGTGCAAGATGACCCCGAAGAAAAAAGTAAGAAAAGAAAAAGTTGAAGGCGAAAATAAAGAAGTGAAGAAGGAAGAAAAGAAAGACGTGAAGAAGGACGTGAAAAAAGACGAAAAGAAAGATGTGAAGAAAGACGTGAAGAAGGAAGAAAAGAAAGACGTGAAGAAAGAAGAAAAGAAAGACGAAAAGAAGAAATAAGTTCTTATCTTTCATAAAAAAGGCGGTGTCGAAAGCACCGCCTTTTTATTTTCGTTAAAATCAATTTATTTTCTAAGAACGGTAATCAGAAATGTCGTTATCGAAACAAGTGTCGATGTAATTGAAAGAATCAGATAAAGGTTTTCTCGATAACTGAATTTCTGGTCAAGAGGAAAAACGATCATATCGCCTGCCATGAGCACTGGATTCTGTTTCGCCGAAAGAGAAATTTTATCTTCCCAGAGATAATCATCGTAGTTTATTTTAATGACTTTATCTTCCTTAATACCAAGAGAATCATTTTTAACCCTTACGATTCTGATATCTTCGAGTTTGGTATCCCTGGAGGGACCGCCGCAAAGCGTAATCAGGTCAAGAAGTTTCGTGCCCTGCGGAATCAGGTATTTTCCGGGAGTAGGAATCGTGCCCCAGACGAGGACTTCAATGTTGACCTTATCCTTGTCGCCGTAATTATAATAGTTCGAGCCGAGTTTTATTTCTTCCTGAATCCCGAGTTTCTCTTTTTCATCCTGCGCGAAAGCGGGCAGGGTGCAGAGAATCAGGAATATTATAATGAATTTTTTCATAATGAATCAAATTATAAAATTCACATCAGTGATTCAACATTAATATTTACATTCTTTCCGGAGCGTTAATGCCGATAATTTCGAATCCGTTTCTCAGCACGGTTCTGACCGCCCCGCACAATTTTAGTCTCGCGGCGGTCGTTTCGATGTTATCGGCGTCGAGAACCCTGTTGTCGTGGTAGAACTTGTGGAAAGTTTCAGCGGCGGTATTCAGGTAATTAATTATCTTGTGCGGTTCAAGAGTCTCCGAAACGCTTTCCACTTCTTCGGGGAATCCCGAAAGAACCTTCAGCAATTCCACGGCGCCGGGTTCGGCTAACTTTTTAATGTCAAAATCCGATTCGCAGATGTCCTTGCCGAAATTTAATTCCGCGTTCCGGAAAATTCCGCATATCCTGGCATGAGCATACTGGAGGTAATAAACCGGATTCTTGTCGGACTGTTCCTTTGCGAGTTCAATATCGAAATCGAGATGAGTGTTAGCGGCGCGCATTACGAAGAAGAACTGAGTCGCGTCAGCGCCGACGTCTTTTATCAAGTCGTCAAGATAGTAAACATTATCGCTGCGCTTGCTCATTCTGACCGATTCGCTTCCGGACTTGAAGGTCACCATCTGGTGAATTATTACTTTTATTCCTGAAGTATCGAAGCCCGCTTTTTCGATACCGTAAAGCACTTCCTTGTAAGTGTCCCCGTGGTCTGAGCCGAAAATGTCAATTATGTAATCGTAACCGCGCTTTATTTTATTTATGTGATAAGCCATGTCGGGAAGGCGGTACGTGGGTTCTCCCGTCGATTTGACGATGACTTTGTCCTTCTGGAATCTCTCCCTGTCCATCCTGAGCCAGACGGCGCCGTCTTCCTCGCGGCTGACGCCCTTGTTTTTGAAATCCGCGAGCAGGTTTTTTATGTCGCCGTTCCTGTAGAGTTCGGTTTCGCTGAAAAAGACGTCGTGTTTAATGCCGAGATTTTCGAGAGTGTTTTTTATTTTTTCGAAATTATTCTTTTCCGCGAATTCCTTGAAGAAGGTAAGATCTTCCGTGTTTTTCAGAGAGTCTTTTTTATCGGCGTAAATCTTTTCGGCGTATTCCTTAATGTACTCGCCGTGATACCCGTCCTCAGGAAAGGGGAACGACGGATCGATTATCTGCATATACCTCGCGTACACGGATTTGGCGAGATTGTTCATCTGGTTTCCCGCATCGTTGTAATAATATTCCCGCGTTACTTCGTAACCGCTCCATTCAAGAAGATTGGCGATTGATTTTCCGAGGCACACCTGCCTTCCGTGTCCCGCGTGAAGCGGTCCTGTAGGATTAGCGCTTACCCATTCAAGGTTGGCTTTCTTACCAAGATTTTTTTTGCTCTTTCCGTAATTACTGCCTTCTTTAAGAATTTCCGCGAGCGTTTCGAGATAAAGATTATCGTTAATCTTAAAATTTATGAATCCCGCTCCCGCAACGTCAACAGATGTAAACATATCACTGTTAGAAGAAAGCGTTTCCGAAATATCAGCAGCGATTTCGCGGGGATTCTTTCCGGCTTTTTTTGCGATTATGAGAGCGGCGTTTGTTGACAAATCACCGAACGATTTGTTGCGCGGAGGTTCAAGGCTGAAACTAACATCGGGATAGTTCTTCAGTCTGATCGCTTCTTTTAGTATTTGAGTGATTTTATTTTTCATAAATTATTCTATAACCATCCCTCATTCTTGTACCATTCGTAAGTATCTTTAAAACCCTCCTCGAGCGTCATTGATTCCCTGAATCCGAGAATTTTTACCGCTTTCTCGTTCGAGCAAACCCAGTATTTGCGCGTTATATCCGTGCACTTCTCAATGTTTAAAGTAGCCGCTGATTTACTGAAGAGTGAGAAAAACTGGGCGAACGCACCGACTGTAAAGACGAACCAGTGAGGTATTCTAATCTTAAGCGCTTTTCTTCCCATAACCGAGGAAGTTATCTTACCGACTTCATCCCAGTTGTAACTTCTGTCGGAGGAAATGAAAAAAACGTCTCCGCTTTTTGTTTCTTTAATTCCCGCGAGATAAATTCCGTTAACGAGGTCTCTCACGTGAATGAGACTGACGTATTTATTGTCGAATCCGATAATGCTGTTAAGCCTGTTTCTGTACGCCTTGAAATAAACGAGTATTTCGGTATCACGCGGACCGTAAACAGCAGGGGGTCTGGCGATTACGACGGGTATAGTATCTCTGAATTTAAGAACCTCTTTTTCACCCTGTCTTTTTGTTCTTCCATAAGTAGTAATCGGTCTGGGTATGTATTCTTCAGTGATAGGAGTGCTGTCGGGATTGGGTCCGCAGACAGCCTGTGAACTTACGTGAACGAATTTCTTTATGTTCGGATTGACCTTTGCCGTAATTTCAATGAGGTTTTTAGTTGCAAGAACATTTCCTTTTTCGAATCCTTCTTTGTTCTTCGCCTTAACGACTCCAGCGACGTGAAAAACATAATCCATGTCTTTTATCGTATTTTCCAGAGTTTCATTGGAGAACAAATCGCCTTCAACGTATTTTACGTTCTTGCCGTCGAGCCATTTGGTCGAAGAAGTGCTTCTTTTGAGGCAGAAAACATCAAAACCCTCTTTCAGGAGTAAATCCACGAGGTGACTTCCGACAAAACCTGTTGCACCGGTAACGAATGCTTTCATATCATCAATTTTTTTAATTTTATCATAGAAGTTATTAATAATTATATGTATTTTCTATGTTAAAATTGATGCAACATAACTATTTAAAACAAGAATGAACGATTTATTCACGAAATGTTACACGTTTACGAGGGCTGATGAAGTAAAAGCAGCCGGATTTTATCCTTATTTCAGACCTATTGAGCAGAATGAAGGACCCGTAGTGAAAATGAACGGCAGGGAAATCATCATGGCAGGATCGAACAATTACCACGGATTGACCACGCATCCTCGTGTGATCGAGGCAGCGCAAAAGGCATTGCTGAACTACGGCACCGGATGTTCGGGTTCGCGTTACCTGACCGGAACATTGGATTTACACATAAAACTTGAGGAAAAACTCGCGGCTTTCTTCAAAAAGGAAGCGTGTCTTCTCTATTCCACGGGATATCAGACCGCGCAGGGCATAATACCGACATTAGTGAATAAAGGCGAATACATCGTTTCCGATAAAGACAATCACGCCAGCATAGTTGCAGGAACTTTGATGGCGAAAGGAATTCTTGCCGAACTCGTTCGTTACAAACACGGCGACATGAACGACCTCGAAAGGGTGTTGAAGAGCATTCCGCTGGAAGCGTCGAAACTGGTCGCGACTGACGGCGTATTTTCAACGTCGGGAACGATAGTTGACCTTCCAAGCATAGTTTCTTTATGCAAGAAATACAACGCGAGGATAATGGTTGACGACGCTCATTCTCTCGGCGTGATAGGAAAAGGCGGCAGGGGAACCGCATCGCATTTTAATCTTGACGATGAAGTTGACCTCATAATGGGCACTTTCTCGAAGACTCTCGCTTCACTCGGCGGTTTTGTAGTCGGCGAGGAAAGAGTTATAAACTTCTTAAAGCATCATTCTCCCGCACTGATATTTTCGGCGTCACCTACACCTTCTTCAGTGGCGGCGGCAATAGCCGCTCTCGAGATTCTCGAATCGGAGCCTGAAAGAGTTGACAGGCTCCTCGCGAACGCGAAAAAGATGAGGGACGGTTTAAAGAGCCTTGGATTCTACGTGCTTGACGGCATCACGCCTGTTGTTCCCGTTATTCTCGGAGACGACGTAAAGGTATTTCATTTCTGGAGACAATTGTACGATTCAGGCGTTTTCGTAAACGCATTCGTGCCTCCTGGAGTGCCTCAGAACCTTTCGATGCTGAGGACTTCATACATGGCGACACACGAGGAAAAGCATCTGAACAAAATTCTGGAAGTGTTCGAGAAGATTGGAAAAGAACTCGGAGTAATTTAAGATGAGGAATCTGTATCTTATATTGCTGTTGATTCCCTTTCTGATGGCCGCGGGATGCGGTAAAGACAAGAGCAACGACGGGACGCAGCCCACAAAACAGACGGGCGAACAGCAGACGACGGAAGACACGGACGCGGAAGAACTGACTCCCGCTGAAATATTCGCCGCTTCGCTTGTTCAGGATATACTGAACGAAGAAAACGAGCCCGAACTTGAGGATTACATATCAGGAACGATTTATACGAAAATATCGGGAAGCCCGAAGGTAACAATCGATAAAATATCATCTTCACTTTTCATAATAAAGTATTTCGAAAACGGAGCGGAAAAAAATCTTCTGCTTCAGAAATACTACAATCCAAAGGATGACGTAATATTCTACGAATCATCCGAAACATCATTCGACAACACGAAACTATTTCTGAAATAAAATGAACAGGATTATCGCGGTAATCGGGATGTGCGGTTCCGGCAAATCGGAAGCGGTAAAGTTTTTTGAATCCCGCGGATTCAGGAAAGTTTATTTCGGCGAAGTCGTGATCGACGAACTTAAATCAAGAGGCTTGCAGGTTAACGAAGCGAACGAAAGAAATGTAAGGGAATCGCTCAGGAAAGAATTCGGAATGGGCGTGATGGCGCTGAAGAGCATAGAGAAAATCAGGAAGTTCGTAAAAGAAAGCAATGTCGTGATAGAGAGCCTTTATTCCTGGGAAGAGTTCAAGATAATAAAGAATGAATTCGGCGACTCATTCAGGCTGCTGAACATATACACGACAAAGTCAATCAGGTATGAAAGGCTTAAGAGCAGGGAATACAGGCCTTTGACCGCCGAGGAAGCGATATCGAGGGACACGAGCGAAATTGAGAAACTTGACAAGGGCGGACCTATAGCGTTCGCGGATTTCACCGAAATAAACGACTCGACGCTCGAAGAACTAAACAAGAATCTTTCAAAATATTTATGAAGCGAAAAGATTACATTACCTGGGACGAATATTTCATGGGCATCGCGCTGCTGTCGTCAAAGCGGAGCAAGGACCCGAACACGCAGGTAGGAGCCTGCATAGTGAACGCTTCGAACAAGATTGTCGGAATAGGATACAACGGTTTCCCGACAGGGTGCTCCGACGAAGACCTTCCGTGGGAAAGAACCGCGGATGAAACGAATCTAACGAAGTATCCTTACGTTGTTCACGCAGAAGCGAACGCAATCCTGAATTCAACAAAGGACCTTCACGGGTCGAGGATATACATCGATTTGTTTCCCTGCAACGAATGCGCTAAACTTATTATTCAGTCGGGAATTACCGAAGTAGTATACCTTTCCGACAAATACAAGGATACTGATGCCGTAAAGGCGTCGAGAAAAATGTTCAGGCTTGCGGGAGTTAAGGAAAGACAATTGATAGTAAAGAATAAAAAAGTTATTTTAGAATACGATTAGTTCTTTAAAAGATTTCCGGTGTAACAGGGAATCCGGTGCAAGACCGGAACTGTCCACGCAACTGTAACAGAGAAGACCGTTCGATATACCACTGTTTTTAAAATGGGAAGGAGAACAGGAAACCGCTCTGGAGTCAGGAGACCTGCCGGGGATACCGTTTTTTCAAATTCTTCGCTGGAAAGAAAATGAAACGATAACTCATTTGAGTTTATTTTTTTATTTCCCGCGCAGATAAACTAAATGAGTTAATGAGATTCGCAATCACAATATTATTATCATTCCTATGTTTTTCTGCAGCAAAATCGCAAAGCGACTTTGATTCGCTTTTATTTACTGCGCCCGTCATAAACGTGTCTTCAAGCAGGCTCAGCCTGAACCAGGAAGATTCGTTTTATCCCGTTCAGCGCTTCGACCGGCAGCAGATTCTCAATACGAACGGGAGCAGGGTCTCGGACGTGCTTCAGCGCGCGGGCAACGTTTTCATAAAATCGTACGGCGGTCTCTCATCGCTGAAAACCGTTTCGGTTAACGGGATGAACGCCGAGCATACACTGATACTTCTCAACGGAACGAGGCTCAACACTATACAGAACTCGCAATTCGACCTTTCGCTGATATCGAACGAGGACATCGAATCGATAGAAGTGATACCGTCGGGAAGCAGTTCGTATTTCGGAAGCGACGCGCTGAGCGGCGTCGTGAACATTTCAACTTTCGGAAAAAGCGGAGAAACAACCGAGGACAGGGTGCAGGCGGTATTTACGGCGCGCGCGGGTTCTTACAATTACAGAAACGCGACAGCCAGCATGAAGTATAACACGGGAAAACACGTTTTCAAGACTGCGCTCAATATTGAAAAGTCAGACGACGATTTCGATTATTATTTTTTCAACGGTTACAGGAACATTCAGAAAAGACGCGAGAACAACTCTCTTGACAGGAAAAACATTCTTGTCCAGTATTCTTACGGAAGCGGGAAAGATGTACTGAATTTTATGACCCTGTACAGCGCCGTGAACAGGCAGATACCCGGACTTGAAATAGGCTCGGCGCCGATGAACGCCTTTCAAAAAGACAGGATATGGAACAACGTTCTTAATTATGAGCATTCATCGGCAGGCGGCAGCGTACTGAGGGCATCGTTAAATTTTCAGAATTACCTGATGAATTATTTGTCGCCGCCCTCCGAAGACAGTTATTATAAAAACATCACGTCCGGTATTTCGCTTAGTTATCAGATGAAAATCGGGAAAACAAAATATCTTGCGGGAGCGGATTTGTTCGCAGGCAGCATTCAGAGCAACGAACTCGAGGAAGGAATAAAACGTTTTTCTACTGCTGTATTCGCGAACATTGAATACAGTGCGGCGGATAACTTCAGAATTTATCCTTCGTTAAGGTTTGAGAATATTTCGGATATCGGAAGGAACGTAGTAACGGGAAAGTTAGGATTTAACTACAAGCCTCTTGGCAGCGATTTAATCATTCTGAAAGCGGGTACAGGTAATTCATACAGGGCGCCGACATTCAACGAGTTATACTGGAAAACGGGCGGCAACAGGATGTTGAAGCCTGAAACGTCTTTCAACGTTGATTTAGGCATAATGTCCGAATTCAAATTTTTCGGAAACTCGAGAGCGGAGTTAAACTACAGCAGGGTCAGGGCAGACAATAAAATCGTCTGGAGACCGTCCGCGTCAGTATACTGGACACCCGTCAACATATCGTCATCATCTTCGGATGTAATCACCGCGTCATTGTCTCACGATACGCGCATTACGAGAGACGCTGAACTCAGCCTCAAGGCAAATTACACGCGCACAATATCTGTCAAGACATCGTCAGATTTCGAAGGAGATCCGACTTATAACAAGCAATTAATTTTCGTGCCTGCGGACATGTTCAAAATTGACGCTGGAATCGCGTACAGAAAGTCGGGATTGAATTTATTCTTTTCGTACACGGGCGGCAGGTACGCGGATTACGAAAACACGATGAAGATGAAACCCGCTTACACGCTTGACGGGAACGTTTACACTAACATAAGCGCGGGTGGAATTCAGTTCAGGACGGCATTCGAGATAAACAACATAACGAACTCCGATTATCAGATTGTAAGCGGATACCCGATGCCGCTTAGAAATTACAAATTTTCAATAACATTAACTTACTAAAATGTCCGATACAAACATCAAAGGCGGAAGCAGGCACAGGAAGAAAGTCCTCGAGACAATCGAGAATTACACGAAACTCAAGCCTGAGGAAAAGAACTGTCTGCACGTTTACTACGGCTACGGAAAGGGAAAGACTACGAGCGCCGTAGGGCTCGCGGTAAGGGCGCTCGGCGCGGGCAAGAAAGTCGCGATAGTCCAGTTCGACAAGGGTTATGACGGCAGCAACGAGCATTATTCAGAGCGAATCGTTATTCGGAAACTGAAGGAAACAGGTTATGAAATCGATTTATATCCGACGGGCTGCGAAAGGATGAACGCAGACGGCACGTTCAGGTTCAACAACGAAGAAAGCGATTTCGCCGAAGCGCGAAGGGGACTTGATATCGCGAGAACACTTATCAAGGAGGGAAAGCAGGATTTGCTGATTCTGGACGAATCAATCGCGGCGGCTGCATACAATTTAATCACGAAATCCGATGTAAACGAACTTATCGAATTGTTAAAAAAGAACAGGAGGTTTGAAATGGTTATGACGGGGCACAAGATATGGAAGGAAATAGAGGAATCCGCCGACCTCATAACTGAAATGAGAAAAGTAAAACATTACTTCGATAACGGAATTCCGGCGAGAGAAGGAATTGAATTTTAAAAAATATAAAAATGAAAAATACATTATATCTGTTGGTTCTAATATCCGCATTAATAATATCATCCTGCAGCGACAATCCCGTGAACAACAATGTAATAACAGCGACAAAAGGCGTTTATGTTTTATCGGAAGGCACTATGACTCCCGGTTCCGGGAAATTGTCGTACTACGACGCGGCGAAAGATTCGTTTCACCTGAACGTCCTGAATCAGGGTGCGTTCGGGTTATTTCCCGACGGCATAGTCAGTCACAACGGTTTCCTTTACATAACGGAGCAGGGGAATTACAATTCCGCCGGAACGATTTACAGGACAGATCTTAACGGAACGATACTCGAGCAGAAGCAGGTGGGAACAAATCCGTATTCGCTATGTTTCGAGAACGAAAGATTTTACATTACAAACGGACCTGCCGGAAATGTTACCGTGCTCGACGCAAGTCTGAATTACGTAAAGGATATTCAGGCAGGCGTTTATCCGCAGGAGATTGTATCGGCGTCCGGGAGGGTTTACGTTTGCAATACTTCGGTTTACGGGGGACCGTATGATTCAACCATAACCGTAATCGACGCAAATTCGAATGAAGTTTTGAAGACGTTAAGGGTGGACAGGGACCCGTCGTCGCTCGCGGCAACGAGCGACGGAAAATTACTAGCCGGATGTCCCGGTAATGCCGGCAGGCTGTTCGT
>CAZOQR010000025.1:0-18709 GCA_964581915.1 uncultured Ignavibacteriaceae bacterium
CGCCGTTTTTAAGGATTCCGGAATAGCGCAGGCAACCGAACACGGACGGGGATTCTGACGAAATAATGGATTTATTTTTCAATTTAAAAAGGATATTTTAGTACGATTTAAAATAAAAACAATGCAATGAAAAGAATTATTACGCTTACGATACTCTTGCTAATTTCAGTTAAAATCACAGCACAGACAGGAAACATACAGGGGTACATTACAGACAAGGAGACAGGTATTCCCGTAACGGGAGCAGAGATCATTATTGAAGAATCGGGGTTGAAATCCGTATCGGATGCTTCGGGATTATTTTTTTTAGAAAAAGTCGTATCGGGAAAACACAAACTCACATTTTTCCACGAAGGCTATAAGACCGGTTCGATGGAGGTGGAAGTTACGGGTCCGATGACAACAAGCGTTAACATCGAACTGTTTCCTTCCGATATCACCACAGGCGAGATTAAAGTTACGAGCACGAGATATCAGACACTGCAACGTGACGTGCCGATGCCGATGGAAATTCTATCCGACGATGAGATATCGAAAAGGCAATACGGAACTATATCAGACGCGCTCGACACCAAGCCGGGGCTTTCGCTGGTCAGAGACGGCATCTGGGCGACAGACATAAGCATCAGGGGTCTGAGCAAATCAAACATAGTGACTAACATAGACGGCAACAGAATTGAAACCGCAACGGATATATCGGCGAGACTTTCCATGGTTGACTTAAACGACGTCGAGCGAATTGAAGTTCTGAAGGGCGGTGTTTCCTCTTTATACGGCACGGGAGCGTTTGGGGGCGTCGTGAACATATACACGAAGAACGGTGATTTCAGCAATAAGTTCATTTACGGCGGTTCAATAATCGGCGGTTACAATTCCGTAAATCAAAATTCAAACGGCTGGATGAGCCTGTACGCGTCCTCGCAGAAGTTCTTCGCGAAAATCAGCGGGAGCATACGGGATGCAAGGAACGTAACTACTCCAAAAGGCGAACTTCCGAACAGTCAGTTCAAGGACAACAACATAAGCGCGAATCTCGGATTCCGGCCTCTGAGAAATCACGAATTAAGGGTCTCATACCAGAGATTCAGAGGAACGGACATCGGACTTCCCGGAGCGGGAAGCCTTTTTCCGACAAACGCGGTAGTTACATATCCTAAAGAAAACAGGGATATGGTATCCGGAGAGTATAAAGTAAAGGATATTGCCGCTCCGCTTAAGGAATTTTCCGTAAAGTATTATTACCAGTCGATATTGAGGGATGTGAACAACATTCCGAACACGGTTCAAACAATAAAAACTTCGACGGGAAAACTGAGGCAGAAAGTTTTTGTCGAGAGCATCACGCCGAACGCGAGGCACTACACAAACGGGCTACAGTTCAAAGCGGACTGGGAATTGGGTAAAAGCAATTATCTGATAACGGGCGTTGATTTCTGGATGCGCGCGCTTGACAGCAAACGCGAAAGGAATCAGAGAATAGAGAATTACGATACAACCTCCGGAGCGCTGCTCAGCACTATATACAAGACTATCGGGGAAAAACCGGTACCTGACGCGGATTACAGGAGCATAGGGGCGTACGTTCAGGACGAAATGAAACTTTTCTGCGACAAACTTAAAATTAACGTTGGCGGAAGGGTTGATCAGATAAAGGTAACGAACTCCCTCGCTTTCCAGCCTGTCTATGAGGTAGTAAACGGAACAAGGAACAACACGCCTGCAGGACAGAAGATAATGTGGAATTCACGCGAAGCAAATGATATATCCTGGAGCACGAATCTTGGAATGATATATTCAATTACGAAAAATTACGATGTTACATTCAACGTTTCAAGGTCGTTTCGTTCGCCTGCGCTCGAGGAAAGATATCAGTACATAGACCTTGGGAGTTCAATAAGAGTAGGCAATCCCGATCTTGCTCCAGAAAAAGGATTCTTCGCGGACCTTGGATTCAGGGTTTGGAGAGACCGGTTCACATTCTACGGGAATGCTTTTTATAATCACTTCGAAGACCTCGTGGCTGAAGTACCCGGCACATACGAAAACAGAGCGGCGTTCATAAAGACAAACATCGGCAAGGCAAGATTGTACGGTTATGATTTTGAGATGATGTATAACATATACAAAACTTTTGTAACGTACGGCTCGTTATCGTACGTCAGGGGCGAGGATACTCAGAATTGGGCAAACCTTCCCCAGATTTCGCCGATGAATGCAAGGTTGGGTGTCAAGTTTTCGGTTTACAATTACGTCAGCGCGGATATCAGCGGCGATTTTTTCAACAAGCAGGAAAACACGGCTCCGGGTGAAACAGACACTCCGGGGTACGCGGTTTTCAACGCGGGATTATCATCGATGCCATTGAAAACGAAGTTTGCAGTATTTCAGTTGTTCGCGGGCGTGGATAATATCTTCGATAAAGAGTACAGGAATCATCTTGCTTCCAACAGGGGCCTCATAACAATTGAACCCGGGAGGAATTTATACGCGAAACTGAAAGTAAATTTTTAATATATAAGCAGATAAAAAAATCAAAGGCCGGGTCATACCGGCCTTTTTTATTTTACGATTCTGAATTAATTTGTCCGTGAAAGTGTTTAAGAAAATAGTTATTAATTTAATAAATCAAGGAGAGAAATAAATGTCGGACAAAAAAATAATTGCCGTAATCGGCGCAACAGGCGCGCAGGGCGGAGGACTCGCGCGAGCGATATTAAGCGATTCAGGAAGCAATTTCATTGTACGGGCAATCACACGGAACGTCAACTCGGATAAGGCGCTCGCGCTGGCAAAATCCGGGGCTGAAGTGGTGTCCGCGGACCTCGACGACGCGGAGAGCCTGAAAAGGGCGTTCGACGGGGCATACGGACTTTATGCAGTTACAAATTTCTGGGAGCACTTTTCTGCTGATAAGGAACTTGAGCAAACAAAGAATATAGCCGCGGCTGCGAAGGCAGCAAACGTAAAGCATGTAATTTGGTCGACTCTTGAAGATACGAGAAAATGGGTACCGCTCGATGATAAACGGATGCCAACGCTGGCAGGAAAATACAAGGTGCCTCATTTCGACGGGAAAGGGGAAGGGGACAGGTTCTTTAAGGAATACGGAATACCGACTACATTTCTGTTGACGTCTTTTTACTGGGATAACTTAATATATTTCGGTCTCGGTCCGAAGAAGGGTGAAGACGGGAAATATTATTTCACAATTCCGATGGGAGAGAAGAAACTGCCGGGTATCGCGGCAGAGGACATAGGGAAGTGCGCTTACGGGATATTCAGCAACGGAAGCAGTTACATAGGGAAGACTGTCGGAATATCGGGCGAACACATTACGGGAAAGCAGATGACAGAAACACTTACCAAGGCGCTCGGAGTCGAGATTAATTACAGCAGCGTTCCATTCGATGTATACAGGGGATTCGGATTCCCGGGGGCAGATGACATCGGAAACATGTTTCAGTTCAAGCACGATTTCAACGATTATTTTTGCGGAGTCAGGAATATCGAGGAAAGCAAGAGACTGAATCCCGAACTTCAGTCATTTGAGACATGGGCAAAAACGAATAAAAAAGCGATACCACTAGAATGAGATTATTATAAAACGACCGGTTCCTGAAGTGTCTTCGGGAACCGGTCATAATTTCTTTTATTTCTGAAGCAGATACATATTGTTTATGCCCACCCCCACCCCGATAAATCGGGGCACCCCCGCCAGCGGGGGACAAGGTTAAAATTATTTTGAGTAGGGAAGATAAATCGTGAAAGTTGAGCCTTTGGTGTATTCCGATTCGACTTCGATTCTTCCCGAATATGATTCAGCGATTCTTTTAACTATTGACAGTCCGAGTCCTGTTCCGCTTATACTTCTGGTATATTCGTTCTTAACCCTGAAGAATTCCGAGAAGAGCCTTGCCTTATCTTCGGGTTTCATACCTATACCCGTATCCGCAATTCTTGTAACGATGTAATTCTTATTCGTAAAGACTTCGATATCGATAGTGCCGTTGTCCTTGTTGTACTTTATCGCATTACCGATAATGTTCGTGAACAGTCTTGTAACTTCGTTATTATCCGCTTTGAACACAGGAAGGTTTTCCTGATATTTTGATGTAACTGTAATATCTTTTTTCTTAAGTTCGAGTTCAAGGAAGTCGACGGTGCCTTTAACAATTTCACCGATGTTAAGTTCTTTAAGTTCGCGCTGTTTCGTCTTCATTTCCATTCTCGAAATATCGAGCAGGTCGTTCACCATTTCAACGAGACCCTGCAGCCTGTTTCTTGAGCGGTTCAGGTAATCCGCCTGCTGCTGCGGGGTTGTCTTAAGTTCGGGATTAAGGATTATGTTCAGGAAACCGAGAACGGCAGCCATCGGAGTCTTCAATTCGTGCGCAACCATCGATACGAATTGTGATTTAACGTATTCGATTTTCTTGGTTTCGGTAATGTTGCTGAGAACAGCAACGACGCCCGCGAGCGAGCCGTCCGGATGGGGGACGGGCGAGCACTTTATTTCGACGACGAGTTCCCTGTCGGGTTTGAGTTCGACTTCCGCGGACAGTGTTTTATTCTCGAAAGCGGGGTTTCCGAGAATCTTCCCGATAAGTTCGCTGATTTTCGGTGGCAGAATACCGAGAATTCTTTCACCGAGAATGATATCGTTTAATTCGATAAACTTAATCGCAGCCGGATTGAAGAGAACGAGTTCTCCGTCCTTGTTTACAACGAACACGCCGTCCGCGAGTGAATTAACGATAGTATTGAGGCGCGATTTTTCGAAGGCAAGTTCGAGAAGTCTTTCTTCGCGTTCCCTTTTCAGTCGTTCGGATTCGAGTATCAGAAGTCTTCTTTCATAGCCTGCGTTCAGGTTACGAAGGAGTTCTTCCGGAGTAAAAGGTTTCGGTATGTAAGTGAACGCACCGAGTTTAGTGGCTTCGATAGCGGTATCGTAGCTCGCGTAAGCGGTAGCGATAAAGCAAACCGTATTCGGGCGTGCCTTTTTAATTTCCTTCAGAACAGAAATGCCGTCGATGTCGGGCATTTTCAGGTCAATTATAGCGAGGTCATAATCAAAATCCTTAGCCATCTGAATTCCCGTCAGTCCGTTTTCCGCGGTGTCGACGTCGAAATTTTCGCTTTGCAGAAGCCTTTGAGTGCCTATGCGGAGGCCTTTTTCATCGTCGATAATAATTACTTTAGGTTTTGTTTCTTCCATTTTGTTGTCAATTCTTTTCTAAAATACAGAATCCTTTTATGAACATAATCACATATTCCTTGTTTCAAAACACTCTTCGAGTTTCGTCGACAGTTCGTCGATGTTTATAGGTTTGTTGAACCATGCATCGCAGTTAATCCATTCTTTTTCCTCACCTGTCGTTACGCCGAATTTCATTCCTGTTACCATCGTTGCGGATGTAAGGAGGAAGACAGGAATTGTTTTTCCGTAAGCGTCTCTTTTAATTTTGTGCGCGAGAATAAATCCCGAATCGTGTTCTTCCATAATGAGGTCGAGCACAGCGGCATCGGGTTTTTCTTCTTTAAAAGTCTTCCAGGCGCTCTCGACGCTATCGGCAGTAACCACGGTATAGCCTTTTGATTCGAGAAGCATTCTGTTCTGTTCCAGCAGGTCATAATCATCGTCGACAAGCAGAATCTTCTTTGGCGTTTTTGTTGTGTCTGACATAATTTCTCCTTAAAATATTTAATCGTTTATGTTATTGTAAATTTAATGGTAATTTGATGTTAAAAGCAGTGCCTTTTCCCGTTTCACTTTCGGCTCTGATATCACCCTTGTGCATTTTAACTATGCCGTAGGAGATTGCGAGTCCAAGACCCGTGCCTTTGCCCATCTTTTTTGTCGTGAAAAACGGAGTGAACAGTTTCCCCATGTTTTCTTTCGGGATGCCGCTGCCCGTGTCCCTTATCTCGACGTTTATGTAAGCATCAATTTTTGAAATTCTAATTGTTATTTTTCTCTGCTCGCTTTCTTCAAGCGCTTCGCAGGCATTATTGATTACATTAAGGAAGACCTGCTTTAACTGGTCAGAATCACCTTTAATTCCTGTTTCGTGCGCTTCGCACTCAACCGAAAAAGAAATACCTTTAAATTCGGGTTTCAGTCTGACGGGTTTCAGAATCGTATTAATCATGTCATATATATCAACATCTGAAATCTTCAGCCGTCCCTGTCTGGCGAAGTTGAGAAGATTTGATACAATGTTTTTGCATCTGTTCGTTTCTTCGGCGATGAGGTTAAGGTCTTCAATCGGCTGGGGGGACTCGAGTTTCTTCAGAAGGTCTTTCTTCAGAAGAGATGTGTAAAGCAGAATCGTACCCAGCGGATTATTAATCTCGTGCGCGACGCCCGCGGCGAGTTGTCCGATAGAGGCGAGTTTCTCAGCGGACTGAAGTTGTTCCTGAGTTTCCTGAAGTTCCTTGTACGCCTTTTCAAGTTTATCAATCATGTACGGAAGGCACATGTCGTTTTCGGCGAGACCTTTCGCGATAGCAATCGCATAATCGCGGCAGGTCGTATAACCGCAGGATCTGCAGTTAAGTTCGTCCTGTTTCGAGAACTTGTTCGTCTGCGCGAGAATTTCTTTTATCTGTTCCTCGTCAGGCGTGGGAATACGTTTATCCCTGTTCTCGAATTCTCTTGACAGGTCGATGTTTCTTGCGTTATAAATATTGCTTTTCCATACCTGCTTGTCTGTGGCTTTCATTCTGTCGTTGATGTAGTTAATCACCTTTTCGCGTCTCGAATAGTAGTTCAGGTTGCTGTCGATGGCGGGACCTTTGATGCAGCCTTCGCAAAAGAGTATATCGATGAAACGCGCGTTTATTTTATTGTCGAGCAACTCGTTAAGAATTTCCTCGACCTTGCTTCTGCCTTCAACGACAATAATTTCTTTTTCGAGAATATCGCCCGGTATGTCGGCAGTCTTAATAAGACCGCCGGCAAGCGGGAACGACTTGCCGATGAGTCCTTCGGGCGGGTCAAAGTCTGTTTCGTCGAGCGCGGACATTTCAATCTGCTTACCGTCGAGTATTTCCTTCAGTTCGGCGAATGTAAGGACCGCGTCTATGGCGCCTTCGACCTTCTCGTCCTTGCATTCGCTTTTTTTCGCGATGCAAGGTCCGATAAAAACAACGCTGTAATTTTTTCCGAAAGTCTCTTTAATATAACGTCCCATAGCCACCATCGGGGAAACCACTTTAGCGAGGTTCGGAACGAGTTCCGAATAGTACATCTCGATGTAGTTGTAAACGGCGGGGCAGGCTGAACTGATGATTGTCTGCTTGCCGTCCTTCTCGATTTCCGCGAGATATTCAGGGCTTATTAAATCCGCGCCGAACGCTGCTTCACAGACTTTATCGAATCCGAGTTTCCTGAGCGCCGACGGCAGTTTTTCATAATCTTCGGGAAACGAAGCAGGAAAAGACGGAGCGACAACCGCCACTACCTGTCCCCTTGGAAGAATCTCACCGAGGACAAAACCGACTTCGCTCTTCGTTCTTTTGGCATTCTGCGAGCAAACCGTAACGCAGTGACCGCAGGCTATGCATCGCTCGGACATAACGACAGCCTGTCCGTGTTCGACGCGTATTGCGATAGCGGGACATTCTCTGACGCAGGAATAACATCTCTTGCAGAGATACGGTATGGTTTCAACAGTGCCGTACATAATTATTTCTTTCTGCTTTGGTAGTGCGTGTGCAAAATCTCGTGAGCCTTATGGCTGTTCGGCTCACCGAAGAATTCCTTATAAAGCACTTTCACCGCCTCGTTTTCGTGCGATTTCCTGTGAATCATTTTCGAATCGATTTCATAAAGCGCCTTGACCCTCTTGATGACTTTTTCAGGTTTCTGATGAATGGGCTGGCCGCCTCCGTTAATGCAACCGCCCGGGCACGCCATTACTTCGACAAAATGATACTTGCAGGTTCCGTTTTCGACTTCGTCGAGAACTTTCGCGACATTGCCTATACCGTTGACGACGGCAAAGTTAAGTTCGAGACCGTTCAGGTTAAGCGTAAGTTCCTTTATTCCATCGAACCCGCGGATTTGTTCGAACTCAAGTTTTTCGAGTTCCTTTCCCGTAATCATATTATACGCTGTTCTGATAGCGGCTTCCATAACGCCGCCCGAAGTACCGAAAATTATGGCAGCGCCGGTCGATTCGCCGAGAGGATTGTCGAACTCGGAGCCGGGCAAATCGCAGAAATCAATTCCCGCCATGTTGAAGTATCTAACGAGTTCTCTGGTTGTGAGAACCGCGTCAACATCAGGCATGTAATCTTCCGAAAGTTCGGGTCTGTGCGATTCGAATTTTTTCACGGTGCAGGGCATAATGGATACGACGACGATATCTTTCGGGTCGATTCCGATCTTTTTAGCGTAATACGTTTTAAGTACTGCGCCCTCCATTTCGTGAGGAGATTTGCAGGTTGATACGTGCTTAAGAAGTTCTGGTCTTCTGTGCTCAATATACTTAACCCATCCGGGGCAGCAACTTGTGAACATCGGGAGCGGTTTCTTTGTAGTAACGCGGTTGACGAGTTCGGTCGCTTCCTCCATTATAGTGAGGTCGGCTGCGAAGTTTGTATCGAAAACCCTTTTGAAACCGAGTCTCTTAAGACCGGTGACGAGTTGTCCCGTGACGTCCGTGCCGAGCGGCATGTTGTATTCTTCGCCGAGCGACGCGCGAACCGCGGGAGCAATCTGAGCGACTACGAATTTATTCTTGTTGTTAAGCGCGTTAGCGACTTCTTTAAGTTGTCCTTTTTCACGGAGCGCTGCA
This sequence comes from uncultured Ignavibacteriaceae bacterium, assembly GCA_964581915.1. GTDB lineage: Bacteria > Bacteroidota > Ignavibacteria > Tepidaquicellales > Tepidaquicellaceae > CAIKZJ01. The sequence goes on from CAZOQR010000025.1 coordinate 8,802, forward strand.
GTGGGGCATACGAGTATGCACTGCCCGCAGAGTATGCAGTCGCTAATATTAAGGCCTTTGTTGTAGGGAGTGGTAACGATGCTTTGAAAACCTCTCTTGGTAAAATCAATCGCCCCTACCTGCTGAACTTCGTTGCAGACGCGGACGCATCTGCCGCAAAGAATGCACTTAGCGGGGTCGCGTTCCATAGAAGGGCTCGATATGTCTATAGCGTGGTCTTTCGACTCGCCTGCGTATCTGTGTTCGCGTATGCCGTACTGGGCGGACAAGTCCTGCAGTTCGCAGTTCTTGTTCCTGACGCAGATAAGGCAGTCCTGAGGATGGTTTTCGATAAGGAGTTCGACAATAGTCTTTCTCGCTTTTCTGACTCTCGGAGAATTAGTATCGACGACCATTCCGTCATAGACAGGGTAAGCGCAGGAAGGAATAAGTCCTCTCTGTCCTTCCACTTCGACGGAGCAGATTCTGCACGCTCCTGTCGGGAACAGGTTTTTTATGTGGCACAAAGTCGGGACCGCTATGCCGGCAGATTTCGCGGCATCGAGAATCGTCATACCTTCTTCGGCTTTAACTTTTATCTTATTTATTGTGAGTTCTACCATATTATTAAATTCAAAATTTTATTTTCAAAAATTACGAAACAAGAACCGCTTCAAATTTGCAGTTATCGATGCACATTCCGCATTTGATGCACTTGTCTTCAATTATGTAATGCGCCTGCCCTTTTTCTCCTATGATTGCCTCAACGGGGCATCTGCGCGCGCAGAGCCCGCATCCTTCGCACAAATCGTTATTTATAACGAAAGTGAGAAGTTCCTTGCAGACCCCGGCCGAGCATTTTCTGTCGTACAGATGCTCTTCGTATTCGTCGCGGAAGTACATCAGACCCGAAAGGATAGGATTGGGAGCCGACTGACCGAGACCGCACAATGAAGTGTCTTTGATGACATCGGCAAGTCTTTGCAGGTGTATGATACCCTTGAATCTCTGCAACTGGTCGACTTTGTTTTTCGTGTTCTTGTAACTTTGAGGTATCTTTTCTATAATTTCAAGCATGCGTTTCGTTCCTTCGCGGCAGGGGACGCATTTGCCGCAGGATTCATTCTGAATGAAAGACAGGAAGAACTTCGCGACGTCAACCATACAGGTTGTTTCATCCATAACAACGAAGCCGCCCGAGCCCATCATTGCTCCGACTTTTTTCAGTGATTCGTAATCCACAACGGTGTCGAGGACCTGGTCGGGCAGACAGCCTCCTGAAGGACCGCCAATCTGAACGGCTTTAAATTTCTTGTTGTCGGGGATTCCGCCGCCTATTTTGAAGACGACTTCCCTGAGAGTAATGCCCATCGGCACTTCAACGAGTCCCGTATTCTTTACCTTTCCGCTGAGCGCGAAAACTTTCGTGCCCTTGCTGGACGCTGTGCCAATTGACGCGAACCATTCCGAGCCTCTCTTGAAGACCTGCGGAATGTTGGCGAATGTTTCTACGTTATTGATTACGGTGGGTTTGTTCCATAAACCTGAAACCGCGGGGTACGGAGGACGCGGTTTGGGCATTCCGCGCTTGCCTTCTATGGAAGCAATCAACGCGGTCTCTTCGCCGCATACGAACGCGCCTGCGCCCTTCTTAATCTTGAGATTAAAAGTAAATCCGGAACCAAGAATATTATCACCGAGAAGTCCGTATCTCTTGCAGTCTTTAATCGTGTTCTCGAGTCTTTCTATTGCGAGCGGATATTCAGCGCGGCAATAGATATATCCGAGTGAGGCACCGATAGCGTAACCGCCTATCAGCATTCCTTCAACAATTTTGAACGGGTCGCTTTCGAGCACGGACCTGTCCATGAACGCTCCCGGGTCGCCCTCGTCGGCGTTGCAGATTATGTATTTAGTATCCGATTTTTGTTTGTGAGCAAATTCCCATTTCTTTCCCGTGGGGAAACCGCCGCCGCCTCTGCCTCTAAGACCGCTGGCGAGGACGTCTTTCACTACTTCCTCGGGTTTCATATGGCAGATTACCTTGTCGAGTGCTTTGAACCCGCCGTTTGAAATATAGGCGTCGATGGAAGTGGGGTTGATTACGCCGCAGTTCTCGAGAACGACTTTCATCTGATGTTCGAAGAACGGCGTCTTATTAATATTCTTAACTTCACCATTCGATTTTCCGTATGTACCGAGAAGGTTTTCCCTGAATAAATCTTTTTCGACAATGGCTTTTTTAATGAGTCTCGGAACAATTTTCGGGGTCACCTGAGAATATGATATTCTGTCGCCTCCGGGCATTTTAATATCGACAATCGGCTCCTGAGCGCAGCAGCCGACGCAGCCTGTGGTTTCAATCTGCGCCTTTATGTTGAGTTTGCTGAGTTCCGCCCTTATCGCATCTTCCACTTTTTGCGCGCCGGCGGCGAGTCCGCAGGTGCCTTTACCTATAATTATTAATGGGACGTCGTGGTCTTCATATCTTAATTTTCTATTCAGGTCCTTAAATTTCTTTTCACAGGCTGGATTATGGTGGCACAGAGGTCCTTCTGTACAGCATCTGACGAACTGGTCACAGGGTTTTTCCGGTGAATGCCAGCATTCCTTACAGCATACATCTATGAAAGTTTTCATTTGACACCTGCTTTCTGTTTATCGTTAACCGGCTTCGCGGCATTGTATTTTTTCAATATGTTCGGAATTTCCTTTACAGTCACTTTTCCGTGATATTCGTCGTTAACGGTGATGACCGGAGCGATACTGCAGGCGCCGATACAGGCAACGGTTTCAAGAGTGAATCTCTTGTCACGGGTTGTCTGTCCCGCGCTGATTCCTAAATTGGTTTCGAGTGTAAACAATATGTTCGCCGAATTGCAAACGTGGCAAGCCGTACCCCTGCATACCCGGATAACGTTTTCGCCGAGGGGTGTCAACCTGAACTGGTTGTAGAAAGTCGCCACGCCGTAAACACGGCTCAGGGGGAGACCGACGTAGTCGGCAACATCCTGAAGCGCACCTTCGGGCAAATATCCGTAAATATCCTGCACGCCCTGCAGAAGAGCAATAAGGTTGCTCTTATCCTTGGCGGGATACTTTTCAAAAATTTGTTTGTGCATATGATTCTTTTAAGTTGTCTTTGCGAAGACTCGTGAGGTCTTCGGGGAAATAATTTATACTTTTAATTCTACTAACTTCGATGATACTCCCTGAATGAGGGAAATCTTTCTTGACACTTCTTCTTTTTGTTGCTGCGTCCCGTACAGTTCGAGGATAATCAGTCCCTGTTCGGAACAGTTGTCGAGAATACCGTCGTGGATACCGAGTCTTGTCTTAATGAGGCATCCCCAGGCAGTCAGTACTTTCTGGACCTCAACGGCGGCATCTTTTCGGTTACCAACGAGTATTAATAATACGGTTTTTGACATAATTTTGCCCCTTTCGGGTTAAAAACAGTTTTATTTTTTTCTATAGTGAATTGTACAGATTTTATTATGAAGTTAAAGGGAAACATTACATTCTCCAGTACAAAATTACGCTTTATAAAATCATCTATCAATGACAATTCCCGAGGCCGGATAGGTGAAAAATTTTTGAATAGTAATTCAGCGCACTATTATTTATGTTTCATAAATCTTTAAAACATTTCCGGAGGAATAAATGGCACTCATAGCAGTCATCGACGATGATCCTGATATTCGTGAAGCCAGCGAACTGGTATTAACATCGAAAGGTTACAAGGTCATCACCGCAAGCAATCCCAAAGAAGGATATGAAATCATTACTAACCAGAAGCCCGATCTAATCATACTCGACGTCATGATGGATGAGCCGGACGACGGTTTTTTCCTTGCGCAGAAACTCCGCAGGGAAAACAACAAGACGCCGATTATAATGTACACTTCAATTTCAAAGGCAGTCGGAATGGATTTCGGAGCCAGCGACATGGTCCCGGTGGACGATTTCGTTGAAAAGCCGATATCGCCAGACATGTTAATTCAAAAAGTTGAAAACATTTTAAACAAAAAGTAAAGGCTTATGTTAGTATTAGAAAAAAATTCAATCACGGACGAACTTGAAGCGCTAGTAAAGGAGCACGGCACGGAGCGTTCGGCGTTAATGCCGATTTTACAGGCAGTTCAGCGCAAGCACAGGTACATTCCCGATTTCGCGCAGCAGGAAATCGCGCGTCTGCTCGATATACATCCTGTCGAGGTATACAGCGTAATTTCATTCTATTCGTTTCTGCACTCGGAACCGCAGGGAAGGAACATCGTCCGTCTCTGCAGGACAATCGTATGCGACCTCGCAGGCAAGGACGAAGTTGAAAATGCCATAAAGAGGGAATTGAAAATCAACGCGGGCGAAACCACGAAGGACAAGAAAATCACACTGGAGCACACGAATTGTCTCGGGATGTGCGACCAGGGACCCGCAATGATGGTCAACGACAAAATATTCTGTAAACTCACTCCTGAAAAGGCAGTAGAAATTATAAAGAATATTAAGTAATCCAAAAACGCTACAATTTTAAAAGCAGGCAAGCAGTTTTTGATGTTTGTTTGCTTTTTTTTATATTAATTCCAATTAAGACCGGAATTTTGTATATAGCAAATAATAAATTATTAGATTATTTTAACCAATTATGCCTCATTTTCCCGATGAAAAATGGAATAACAGGCTTGGAATCCTCTCCGGGTGTTTCTATTGAAACGCTTTTCCGCATTATTTCCAATCGGGCAATAAGGACAGATGAAAAATCAAAATTATCCTATAAATTTTTTAATTCAAAACACAAGCAATGAAAAATTTCACACGGATTTTGTTTCTCGCTTTATGTTTCGCGATAACGGCTTCTACACTGTATTCGGGAACGGTTCCGAGAGGAGTAAAAATTTCAGGAAACGGCACCGGTTACAGAGTAGATTTCAATCTTCCCGAATACGGAAGGGAATACATAAAAGGCGGAAATCAGGAATACTTATTATTAAACATTCCTGAATACGGAATAACCTCTGAGACAGGTAATCCGCAATTGCCGCAAATTTCTTTCTTCTTACTCATAGGAAGAAACGAGCAGAACGTGCAATTAAGCAACATCAAGCAGGACAAGATTACAAACATACTGAATACGAGAATTTATCCCAAGCAGATGCCCTGGGAGAAAAGCAAGAAACTTGATGACAGACCATTCGTTATAAACGAGCAGTATTACAATTCTAAAGGCAGTTCGGACGGACCATTCGTGGTCGTTTCAGAACCGTTTGTTATGGGCGGGGCGAAAGGCGTGATGGTTACGATTTATCCTTTCGCGTACAATCCTTCGAGGAACGAATTAACGGAAACCCGTTCGGGTAGTTTCAACGTTACCCTGAACCAAAGCGCTGTACTCGATTTTTCCCCGAGACCGGCGATGGACGAATTTTTCGCCAGTACGTTCGTGAATTATGAATTCAAGAATTCAAAAGGCACGAACAATTATCTGATTATAACAGCAACCGATTATGAAAGCGGACTTGCTCCTTTCGTGACTCACAAGCAGGGACTCGGCTTTAATGTTACTGTAGTGAATACGAGTGTAACAGGCACAACTAACACGGCGATAAAAGCGTACATACAGAACCTATATAATAATGTTTCTACGAGACCCGAGTTCATACTTCTCGTCGGCGACATCGATAAGATACCCGAATGGATAGGAATAGGCGAAGGCACACCTCATACAGACTGGAATTACGGACTTCTCGAAGGCAATGACCAGTATGTTGACGCGTTCGTAGGCAGGTTTCCGATACAGAACCTTACACAACTGTCGAACATTATCACAAAAACAATTTATATGGAGAATAATGTAAGTAGTCTGTGGAAGAAAAATGTTTTCATGGCATCGACGGACAATCATAATATTACGGAAGCAACGCACAATTTTGTAATAGACTCTTTCTTCATTCCGAATCAGTTCACGGTGAATACAAAACTTTACAGTTACTACGGAGCAACGACCTCACAGGTAACGCAGTCAATAGATTCAGGAAAAATATTCGCGATATATTCGGGACACGGGTCCGAGACATCATGGGCGGACGGACCTGTATTTTCGCAGTCCAACGTAAACGCGCTCAACAATACTATATTTCCTTTCGTGTATTCATTCGCGTGCATAACGGGTTCATACCATATAAGCGGCGAGTGCTTCGCGGAAACCTGGATAAGAATCGCGAAAGGCGGTTCCGTATTCTGGGGGTCTTCCGTAAATTCATACTGGGATGAAGACGACATACTTGAAAGAAGAATCGGACGAGCGATGTTTACCGAAAATCTCAAACGGAATGCCGAAAATTTCGTAAGAGGCAAAGTGCTTTTAATACAGTATTACGGGAGCATAACATCTACGATGCAAAGGTACATAGAAATGTACAACTGCATGGGTGACCCCTCAATTTATGAACGTTCATATGCTCCGGAAATTGTTCATGTTCCTCTTCCAAACACAGAAAATCTAAATGGTCCTTATCCAGTATACTGTGTAGTGACTTCATCAACAAGTACGATAACTGATACTAAATTATTCTGGACAAGAGCCGCTTCGTTTGACAGCATCGCGATGACAAACACGAGCGGTAACAACTGGTCGGCAAGCATTCCCGGCAACGGTTCTACCGCAACATATAAGTATTATATACGGTCTAAAGATGCAACAGGCAAATCCACCACACTTCCGGGCGGAGCGCCTACGAACTACTTCCAGTTCGTAGCCAGTACGGATACACAAAATCCTGTTATAACACACACGGTTCTTCAGGACGTGCCTAAAGCACAGTGGCCTGCAACGCTGACGACGAACGTAACGGACAACATAGGAGTTGATTCGGTATGGGTAAGATGGTACAAGAACAATCCGTCGACGGGAATAAAGCATTTTAAACTTAACTTTACAGCGGGCACTAATTACGCGGCGGCATTCAATTCGCTGAACGGTGATGTAAATTATAACGATTCGGTATTCTACAGAATTTTCGCGCGTGACATTTCAAGCATGCACAATACGGATTCGACGACACTGAAGAAGTTCAAGATAATAAACCTCGTGAACGCTTGCGTCGGAACAGGCACGACATCATCCAACTATCCGTTCACGACATACTGGATGGACGGCAGGACACAGATGCTCTTCACGGCTGCGGAATTAAACGCGGCGGGAGCGGGCGTGAACAGTTCGATTACGAAAATCGGGTTCAACGTAATTACTGCGTCAAATCAGATTATGAGCGGTTTCAACGTAAGACTCCAGCACACGACTCAGACGACTTTAACAGGATGGGTGTCATCAGGCTGGACTACAGCATTCACGGGCTCATACACGGTTCCGGGAACAGGCTGGCAGTACATAGACATGACATCTCCTTATTTCATTTATAACGGCACGAGCAATCTGCTTGTCGAAATCTGCTACGACAATTCCGCTTACACATCGTATTCGACAGTGAATTCTACCTCCGCTCCGAGCATGACGTGGGGATATTACACTGACAACAGCACGGGGTGCACGATGACGAGCGGGTCGTCTCAGTCGAACAGACCGAACACCTGCTTCACGATGACGACTCTTGTCGGCACGGGAAATCAGATTACCGTAATACCCGATAAGTTCGAACTCAGCCAGAATTATCCGAACCCGTTCAATCCTATGACAAAAATCAATTTCGCGCTGCCGAAGCAAGGACTCGTGACACTGAAGATATACGATGTACTCGGACGCGAAATCAAGACGCTTGTGAACGAAGTTAAGCAGGCGGGAAGTTATTCGGTTGATTTCAACGGCGCTGAATTCTCAAGCGGCGTATATTTCTACAAACTTACTTCGGGCGATTTCACAGATATAAAGAGAATGATACTCGTAAAATAATTAAGTAATAAATAATTTTTTGAAGGCTGCCCGCGGGCAGCCTTTTTTTATTTCCGGCAGGAGGGGAAAAACAGAATTCTTTCTGAATTGAAAGCATTTTTCATAAGAGATAAATTTACTTTTTAATACAATTGGAAAACTGGAAGAAGAATTTATACGTAGTCTGGGTAGCGCAGTTCATAACGATGGCGGGTATGAGCATGGTAATACCGTTTCTGCCTTTTTACATTCGCGAACTGGGAGTTACGGCTCAGGCGGAGGTGGAGAGATGGAGCGGATATATTTTCGCAGGACCGTTCATTGTATCTTTTTTCATTACACCCGTTTGGGGAGTTCTCGGAGACAGATTCGGCAAGAAGAAGATGGTATTGAGGGCAGTGCTCGGCCTCGCCGTGTCGCAGGTTCTCATTGGATTTTCGGGCGACGTTTATCAGTTATTTCTTTTCAGGATGTTTCAGGGATTCGCGAGCGGATTCATTCCCGCGTCACTCGCGCTTGTTTCGGCGAGTTCACCTAAAGAAAAATCGGGTTATGCAATCGGAGTGCTTCAGACATCCATAGCGGCGGGCGGAATAATCGGACCGCTGATGGGAGGCGTAATAGCGGATTTCACGTCGCACAGGGTCGTATTTTTCATAACCGCTGCGCTTTGCATAATCAGCAGCATTTTCGTGATGTATTACGTGAAGGAACCCGTGCGGATAAAGAGCGGAAACAGTTCACCCGGAGTAATGGATAATCTGAAGTTTTCCATCAGGCACGATGTGCTGGCGGTCGCGCTAATATCTATAATGATTGCGCAGATGTCGATATCGATCACGCAGCCGGGGTTCGCGCTTTTCATAGAGTCGCTCACAGAAAACAAGGCATATCTTTCGACGATATCAGGGTTGTTGTTTGGAATAACGGGAATTGCAATGGCAGCGGCGTCGCCGTGGTGGGGAAAGAAGAGCGACAGAAAAAACTCGTCAAAGTATCTTAACATAGCAATTATCGGAGGAATCGCCGCTTTATGCGCGCATTCGTTCATATTCTCATACTACCTGCTCTTTCCCGTAAGGATATTACTGGGTATATGCACGGGCGGGATGGTGCCCGCTTTTTATTCGATAATAAATAAGAATATTCCCGACGACAGGAAGAGCGGACTGATGGGCATCGCTTCGAGTTCGACTATACTCGGAAACATGCTCGGTCCGTTAATGTATTCGTCTCTTGTTTCTTTTATCGGATTAAGGTATGTTTTTTCAGCGGCGGGGATATTATTATTCGCTAATTTATTGTTCATCAGATATAAACATTTATAAAATGGAAAACACATATCCGACACAGATTAAAAGACAGGAAAACAAGACACTCCGCATACAGTGGAATGACGGCAAGGTATCGGAGATATCATTTACAAAACTAAGGGACGAATGCCCGTGCGTTCATTGCAAGGGTGAATCGGTAATATTCGACAGTTACATTCCGATAAAAACGCCTTTCAAGGCGGCAGGGTATTACGAGATAGAAAAGATTGAGGTGATGGGGAATTACGCAATCGGGATAAAATGGAAAGACGGGCACGACACGGGAATTTACACGTGGGACATTTTGAGAGCAATTAGCAATTAGAGACTTCTGAAAAACACCTATGGTAAATGTTAGGAAACAAATACTAACCCCACTCTTTAGAGTGGGGTGATGAATGATATAATAAACGGGCTTTAGCCCTCAATTTTCTTCTACTTTGAGGACTAAAGTCCTTATGTTGTGTTCGCTTTTACCCCACCTTGAAAGGTGGGGTTACAAAAGAGATTAAAGATATCGTTTTTCAGAAGTCTCAAATTAGTAATTTTATATCTTTCACGCTGCAATAAACGGCGGGGTTACAAAAAGAATTCCCGGATACGAATTATGTCAGAGCATTCGTTTAATCGTGTTCAAGGGCGCGAATCAGCACATCAAGCAATTGTTCGCGCGTAAACGGTATCGTAATGTAATCGGTAAACCCGTTCTCGAGAATTTTTTCTTTTTC
>CAZOQR010000026.1:0-18535 GCA_964581915.1 uncultured Ignavibacteriaceae bacterium
AAAAAGAAAAATAATCGGCAGGACTTTCATAGACGTGTTTGATGCCGAAGCGAAAAAATTGAAATCCAGGGGAATGAACATAAGGCATCTCGTTCAGGGAACGCTTTATCCGGACGTGATAGAATCAGTTTCATTTAAGGGTCCTTCGGTAACGATAAAATCGCATCATAACGTCGGCGGTCTTCCCGCAAAGATGAAAATGAAAATAATCGAGCCTTTCAGAGAACTCTTTAAAGATGAAGTAAGAAATATCGGAATAAAACTCGGGCTTCCCGCTTCATTCATTAAAAGACATCCTTTCCCGGGACCCGGTCTCGCTGTCAGGATTCTCGGTGACATAACGAAGGAGAAACTCACGATTCTCCGTGAGGTTGACGATATATTCATCGGTGAACTTCACAGGAATAATCTATACGATGAAATCTGGCAGGCTTTCGCTGTGCTGCTGCCTGTGCGGAGCGTAGGGGTTATGGGCGACGAGAGAAGTTATGATAACGCGGTCGTTCTGCGGGCGGTAACGTCTCTCGACGGAATGACTGCGGATTTTTACCAGTTCGAAAAAAACTTCATGACGGCTGTATCGAATAAAATCATAAACAGCGTGCGCGGAGTGAACAGGGTGGTTTACGACATAAGTTCAAAACCTCCTGCTACTATAGAATGGGAGTGATATGTCCGATTTACCGTTTCCGTTCAGAACCGGTATGATTGCGAATCATGAATGCAATTGTACGATACGGCGTCAATAATACCTATCTCATAAAGCAAGAAAGATAAAAATAACATCATTATCCGTCGTACCTTTTCGGTTAAACTAATGATAAAACAATGTTTGCTGGCTGTCTATTTTATTATAAAAAAGATGTCCACTTTTTTAGAATTTGACTTGACAAGATAAATCAGGACATATATATTTGTTTTGTCTTTAAACAAACTATTTTTTAAATCCGCCAAAAATACAGGAGGTATTAAATGGCCAAAATTAAAAACATGTTCTTCGTATTGCTTACCGTAGCATTCCTTTCAGGAATCATTGCAGGTTGCGGTGGTGTTAGTGAAGAGCAACTTAAACAGTTAAACGACCTGAAAGCGGAAGTTGAATCACTTCAGAGTCAGGTAAATGCAAAAGAGAGCGAAAAATCTCAGTTGCAGAAGCAAATTGCTGATAAAGATGCAAAGATTAAAGATTTCCAAAAGCAAATGGATCAAGCAAAAGCCAATTGCAAGTAATCTTAAAGTTTGTATTTTAAAAAGCACAAGTAAAAAATTTTAAAAAATTTTTAAAAAAAGGAGATTTTAATAAATGAAGTTTCATAAATTATTAATCGCATTGCTTGTCCTCTCCTTAACTCTTGGTGCAAAGATATCAGTGTTTGCTCAAGAAGAAGAAGAAGCTCCTGAAATGACAGAAGAAGAGTGGCAGAAGCAAATGGATGAGTATACCGCAAAGAAGAATGAACTCACCGGTAAACTTGACCAATTAACAAAAGACGTTGACGCGTTAAAGAAAACCAATTCCGACAAAGACGCTGCAGTCGTAAAAGCGGAAGAAGATCTTTATGCATCAGTCGGCTCGACAAAGAGCGGTGTCGCGGATTTCAGAAAGAAATTCGAAGCGACAGAAAAGTTCATAAATAAAAAAGAAGGTAAGAAAGAAGATGCACAGAAGATGTTCGCTGAAATCGAAGCATCGAAGATCAAATGCTTACCCGAATTTTATGACAGATACAAAAAGATGAAAGACGCGCTTGCGAAGTGGGAAGAAGTCAAGAAGGAAGCCGGTTACACTGTTGTAAAGGGCGACTGCTTGTACAAGATCGCGGGCAAGAAGGAAATCTACAACAACGTCAAGATGTGGCCCGTACTCTGGGATGCAAACGAAAAGGGCGTTGTGAATGCTCCTCCGAAAGTTCCCAAAACAATCAAGAACCCGAACTTAATTTATCCGGGTCAGGTATTAAAGGTTCCGGCACTTACCGAAGACCTTAAGAAGAAAGCTCTTGACAAATCCAAGAAATACAGATGGCACAGAAAGAAAAAAATGGATAAAGAAGAGCCTAAGAAAGACGACAAGAAAGAAGTAAAGAAAGATGAAAAGAAAGACGTGAAGAAAGACGTGAAGAAAGAAGAAGTAAAGAAAGACGTGAAGAAAGACGTAAAGAAAGAAGAACCGAAGAAAGAAGAAAAGAAGAAATAACTTTCTTTCAAATGATAGTAAAGGGGCCTTTATGCGTATGCATAAAGGCTCTTTTTTTAAATTTTTAAGAGACACTACGGAAAAGAACATATCATTAACCGGTATCGACCTGTTGTCATTTACTGGGGTCAACGAAGAGAACCTGAATTTTCTAAAGGAAAAATTTCCCGGAGCGATTATAGTCGTTCGGGGCGATAATGTTTTTCTGAAGAGCGGCGACGAAAAGGAATTTTCGACTGCGTCGCGCATGATCGACGAAATGGTGTTCCTCGCAAAAAGGCAGGAGCGCGTTACCGCCGATGATGTAAGACTTATCGCCGACCTGATTGACGATACGAGAAACGGAAAGCCAGCGGGAGAGAACGGCAGTCAGGACAGGGGCGATGTAATACTGTACAATAAAAATGATTTGATAAAACCCAGAACGCCGACGCAGATCGAGTATTGCAACACGATATCCGAGAACGATATAATATTCGCGATAGGACCAGCCGGCACTGGAAAAACATATCTCGCAGTCGCCTTCGCGGTTGCCGCGCTTAAAAACAAGCAGGTTGGGAAAATTGTGCTGGCAAGACCTGCAGTGGAAGCGGGGGAAAGCCTCGGATTTCTTCCGGGCGACCTTTCGGAAAAAATCGATCCTTACCTGAAACCATTGTTCGACGCGCTTGAATCTATGCTGCCGTACGAAAAACTGCGCGGCTACATCGAAAAGAACATAATAGAAATTGTTCCTCTCGCTTACATGCGGGGAAGAACGCTCAACAATTCGTTTGTAATACTGGACGAGGCGCAGAATTCCACTACGATGCAGATGAAGATGTTTCTTACCAGACTCGGTCCGAATTCGAAGGCGATTATTACCGGCGATGTTACACAAATAGACCTCGCGGCTAAAGAAATGTCGGGGCTGATTCAGGCGGCGGAAATTCTAAAAGGTATCGAGGGCGTCGCGTTTGTATTTTTCAATAAAAATGATGTGGTAAGGCACAGGCTCGTAAAAGAAATAATAAACGCTTACGAAAAGCACGGGGGGGATAAATGAAGTATTTGAGTTTCAGGAAAAAATGCTGAAATTTCAATTATTTCGTTGTTTGTATTAAATATGTTTTTTATATTACACATGATTTATATATTAGAAGAAATAATTATTTTAACTTAATTTTACAATAAAATAAGTTTTTAACATGGCAGACAACAATTCTACACAAGAATCAAAAATTCCCGCAGGGAATTTTGACCCGAAAGCAAACAGGATTGAATCAAAAATCAGTCAACTCAAAGAGGGCTTCTCGGAAATTGTCGAAATTAGAAAATACCTCGTTGAAAAGAACCTGAACAGGATCAGCAAAGCAGGAACCAAGGACGTAATAAGGGCGTTGATACCGTCTTTAATACTGTTGATTATTTCTTTATTTGTTGACGTCTCTTATGTTCCGGTTCTTGGCAATATATCCGCGGACCTTGCAAAATCTCTTTTCCAGTACGATATAACTCAGAAAGTTATTCCGATGCAGTTCTGGTGGCTGCCGTTTGTAGCATACATATTGTTTCTCATATTTGCCTGGGCAAGCAACCACAGTCTCAAAAAGCAGATAGCGCTGAAAGGCCCGTCCGGTGAGATTATCACGAGAATCGTAGATAACTACAGCGGGCTCGTGGATTCAATTTCGACTGCCATGCCGTTGTTGGGTGCCGCCATTCTGCTTCTTTCAACGCAGTTGGGTGAAAAAATATTTCTTGGATTTTCGGTGCCGTTTGAAATCAAGTCAATCGTGATTCTTGCTATCGGCAAGTTGTTCGGAACTGTATTTGAAACACAGGGACTCCAGTATCAGGCTATAACCGAAGAAGTAGGAAACATCGAAGAAGAATACAATTTTTACAACCAGTATCAGTTGCAGAACAGGCTTCTCGAGAGCATCCGCTCGACAAACGAGCAGCTTCTCGTGGGCGTTTCCGGTGCAGGAAGTACGAAGCAATTGTCGAAAGAAGACGCGGAAGTAATTTTCAAGTATCTTAAGATGGCTAAGGACGTAAATGACGAACACGCAAAGAACCTTGGCACGTTCAAGGCTATGGTCGAAGATTTCAGCAAGATTAAACTTACCGACGCTTCGGTTGCGAATCAGATGAACGAAGTTGTAAATAACGTGAACAACGTCGCCGCGATAATTAAGAAAACAGCGGAGTATTCGGAAATTATGAAGAACAATTTTGAGGTTATGAAAGGCCTGTCGAGCGCAATCGGAGAAGTTAAACTTCCCGATCAGTCTTCGCTGCTTGAATTACAGAAGACAGCGGCAATGCTGAGCGAAACAGTAGGTCACATGAAGGACTCGAATGCACTGAAGAGTCTCGAAAACTTAGTTTATCTGACAGGAAAACGTCAGTAATAGCTTAAACTTTAATTTTAAAGCGATGAGTAAATCCAATAGAGACGTTAAATTCATTATATATCAGGTATTATATATCTTCGTTCTTGTCGTTCTGACCATGAAAGGCGCCGATATAAATCTACAAAAGGTGTTGACTGAAGAAGAAGCCGTTAAGAAAACATACGCTGACTCTCTGAAAAAATACATCGATTCGATGCTGGCGCTCGGTCTCGTTCCCAAAATCGAACTTGATTCGCTTAGGAACATAGCGGATTTAAAGAACTTCATTCCACCCCAGATTACACCGAACATGATAACTCTTCAGACAGGACAGATGGTAGTATCGCAGTCGGAGTTTGAGAGGCTTAGCAAACAGGAACAGGAGAAACTGAAAGAAGAAATAAAGGAAGACGTCAAGATGGAGAACATCGACGTCACGCCTTTGGTTGCCGCTCCGCTCGTTCAGTACACTACAAACTCAATAACGAACAGGGGTAACATGCCGCTTGAAATATACGGCGACGACGGAGGCCAGATTGCATCGATTCCTGCAGGAGGTTCAAGGTCTTTCACAATGGGCGGTCAGAAGACTGTTACATATAAGCAGGGCAACCAGAGCAAAACAGTTAACACGAGGGAAAATCAGAAACCAAAGATTAATATTCAGCCGCTGAAATCAGGCGGTCCCGACGCATCGTTAAGAGAACTTCAGAGCGTCGTCGGATACAGAATATCCATCGAGGATGATTTCGTCGGACAACTTGATGTGAACATAGTCGGTCCGGTTAAGGTTGAAACTAAAGGAAACGGCGTATATGACCTCGTCCTCAAATATGCTGCTTCCAAGGAACAGTTTGAAAGGATGACCGAGAACGGTTCTGCGCCTTTCAGAGCGTCCTTTACCGTAACTGTAAAGGATAAAATAGCGCCGCACAGTGTTTCAAGACAGGGACAATACACGTTCGGCGATTGGTAAAAAGATAATTTTTTTATTAAAATAATTAGTATGAATATTCTAAAAACTTCTGCTTTTGCATTTTTTACGTTCTTGATTATTGCTTTTTGCTTCAACGTAAAAAACACCTACTCACAGGAAGTGAGAGAAGACGATCCAAAGACGTTCAGGTATTTCAAGATTAATGCAAATACGGACGACGACAGCGTTTACGTGAAAATTCAGGACGAAATGGCGGTTGACCCGAAACTGTCATCATTTACGCTAATCGTAAACGTTTCTGACGCAGACCCGAATAACCATTATGTTGTAATCGGTGAAGAAACGGATCCTACAAAGATTCAGGTGCCCTGGAACAACATAACAAAAGAGGTTCAGCAAAAACTTCTTAACTGGTCGGCTCCCAATAAGATTAACCTCGCGCAGAAAAGATACAATTACATTTCTGTGTTCGTTGACGCTTTGAAGAAGGTTAAGATTAAAGAAGTAATAGCGCCTCCCAAGAAAGAGAAAGAAATTCTAAGCACGACTGCATACATTAACCCGTATCTGAATTTCTTTGGCGGCGAGCCTCTCGGTATCCCGCTCAAGAAGAGTTTTGGTTTTTCGTTCCAGCTCGGAACGCCGTACTCAGGTCCTCTTGAAACAGACCTCGTAGGCGCTAATTTCCATCTTCTCGGTGCGAAAATCGGCGTGACGACAAGAATCAAAGAACTCGTTAGAAAGCGCGACGCGGGAGCGACATCGGGCGAAAAGGAAAGCACATTCGGAAATTACAACAACATTTTCTCGCCGAAACTCGGTATTCAGGCAAGTTATGTGCTTCCGTTCGGTAATTTCTTCGAAGTCGGATTCTTCTCCGTGCTCGACAGCGGCGATTACGACCCGCCCCTTAAGGTGAAGAATAATTACGACACGCTCAAAAACGGAAGATACATGCCGAATCTTATTATATCACACGGCAGTTTCTTCAATTTCGAATTCCGTTATCCCATAAGAACTTTCGGTTCGACAAGGGCAAAAATTTACATAGCAAAATATTTCGGCAACTTCCACGCAGGCTATACGGCGAGGGAAATCAGGGTTGCAGGATCTGTGTTCGACGTTCGTATGGATTACATGTTCGGAAATGCGGACAGAAACTGGCAGTTCCTTTGGGAAGCGTACGTTTCGAATATCGCGGAGTCTTTCGGTTTGAGTTCATTTGCTCTCGGACCTTCCATAAGGCTTACGAAGTCTCCTAATTCCGCGTTCGGCCTTGTTACGGCTATGATTAACGCGAGAATTAAACTCGGTGACTTCTACGACGAAAAGTAACTTTTTTTATATTTGAAATAAGTTATAAATATCTTAAATTTTTGACGGCTCAGTTCACTGAGCCGTCACTGTTTTTACTAATTCAATTATTCGCATTATGATAAGGGTAGTTCTAAATTTATTTCTCATCTCAATCCTGTTTCAGTTTTTGCCTTCATATGTTTTATCACAGGACGATGATTGTTGTCCCGAAGAGGACAAGTACGGAAGGGAAGACGAATTACTGATGAACGAATGGCAGAAACAAATGGAAGACCTTGCCTTGAAGAAAGAGCAACTCCTGCTTAAGATTCAGAAGATGAACGAAGAAATCGAAGCGCTGAAATCACAATCCGGGGATATGGATAAGAAAGTGCTCGACGCTGAGAACGAACTGTATTCCTCCGTTGGAACGGACAGGAACGGACTGGCGGAATTCAGAAAGAAATTCGACGAGACAGAAAAGAAGATAAACAATAAACTCGGCACGCCGCAGGATGCCAGAAAAATGTATTTTAACGATATCGATGCTTCGAGAATCAAATGCCTGCCGGAGTTCTACTCACGCTACATCGCGATGAAGAGCAAACTCGAGTCCTGGGAAAAAGCGCCGGTATCAAAATCAAATCAGTATACAGTCGTAAAGGGCGATTGTCTCTGGAAAATCGCCGGGTTGAAGGAAATATACGGCAGGAACAACTACTGGCCGAAAATCTGGGAGGCGAATGAAAACGGCGTAATCTCGGCGCCTGTACACACTCCGAAGAAAATCGTGAATCCGAATCTCATTTATCCGGGACAGGTGCTAAGCATACCGGTTCTTTCGGAAGAAGACCTGAAAAAGTTCAAGGACGTATCTTATCAGGTAAGAATGCAAAGACAGGCGGATGAACTCCGCAAAAACAGGGGCAAGGATAAACCTGTTCTCAAGAAAAAAGAAATAAAAAAGGACTTGAAGAAGGATACGAAAAAAGAAATAAAAAAGGAAACAAAGAAATAAAACAAAAATTTATATTTCTAAAAAAGCCCTTTCAAAGGGCTTTTTTTATTGTCTGATAAGTCTTGCTCCGAATGCTCCGTCAATATTATGCACGTGCGGCAGCAGTTCTATGAATCCGTTCTTATTCACGACATCCCTGCTGACAAAAGCCGCGGCGTCATCCGCTTTGAACTCCGTGTGTCTCTCGAGAAAAATGCCTACAACATCTTCGTTCTCTTCCTTTTCGGTCGTACAGGTGCTGTAAACGAGCACGCCGCCCTGTTTCACGTATTCCGCCGCCTTTTCGAGAATCTCAAGTTGTATCTTCTGCAGTTTCATTATGTCACCCGATTCGCGCTTCCACTTTATGTCGGGCTTTTTCGTTATCACGCCTAACCCCGAACACGGAGCGTCAACGATGACCCTGTCAACCTTGCCGATAAGTTTCTCGCGGATAAGTTCCGTTTTCGGTTCCTGTATATCCTCGTGGAAAGCGAGAACGTTTGACATCGCGAGCCTTTCGAAATTCTTCTTCATTATTTCGACTTTTGAAAGATATTTGTCAATAGCAATTATCTTTCCCTTTCCGTTCATCAGTTCCGAAATGTGAGACGTCTTTCCGCCCGGCGCCGCGCATACATCGAGCACGAGTTCGTCCTCTTTGGGGTCGAGCAGAAGTGACATTAATCCAGCGCTTTCATCCTGAATGCTGAAGTATCCCTTTTTAAAGAATTCGTCGTCATATATGCGGGACATCATTTTGATGTGCACGAAATCTCCCGAATAACTTCCTCTCCTGAACTGTATCCCGCGCTCTTCGAGATGCTTCTCGAGTTCTTCGGGTGTTATCTTCAGCCTGTTCACTCTAAGGGATAGTTTCGGTCTCCTGTTGTTCGCCTCGCAGAGTTTTTCCGCTTCGTCGAAACCGAATCTTGCAACCCACCTTCGCACCATCCAGTTAGGATGCGACTGAATTATTCCGAGATAATTCACTTCGTCAATTTCCCTCGTCGGCCAGACTAGGCTGTCCAGAGTGCGGATTATAGTCCTGAGCAGACCGTTTACGACTCCCGCGTGCTTGTCGCCGCGGAGTTTTTTAATCAGTTCGACGGCTTCGTTCACCGCCGCCGCGTAAGGAATTTTATTCAGGAAAAGTATCTGGTACAAAGCGACACGCATCGCGTTCTTCACGTCCGAGAGGCATTTCTCATACTGTCCCCTGTAAAAGCCGTTCAGGAACCAATCGAGTCTTCTGAGCCATCTTATGACGCCGTGCGCTATTTCGTTCAGCAGCGCTTTATCAAGATCGTTCAGGTCGTTATTTCTTATTTCGAAATCAATTATTTTATCGAGATACGCGTCCGTTCTTTCGCATCTAACGAGTATTTTCACCGCAAGAGCCCTGGCATTGTTGAAAATCCGTTTATCTACGTTAGCATAATAGGGAAAATTCTCATCGGGATTCTGAAGCGGAATGTTTGCCGAAGCCGGTTTTTCATCGGGACTGAGCGGCTCATCGTCAATCGAAGACAGGTTCTGTTCATCGGGCTCGTTGACTTTTTCGTTCACGGGATATTTCTTTTCGTCTTTTAAGTTGTTTTCGTTTTCCATTATTGAAGATAATCATTAAGCAGCACAGATTAAATGAAGTAAATACAGTCAGAGTACGGTTACGGGGCATTCGTCGATTGAATTCAGAAAGTGTCTGCCGTACGGCTTGGAAATGATTCTGTTGTCAAGCACGGCAATTATTCCCTCGTCCGTTTTATTCCTGATCAATCGTCCGACACCCTGCCTGAATTTCAGTATCGCTTCGGGAAGCGAATAATCGGCAAAACTGTTTCCGCCCCTCGACTCAATTAGTTCGAGTCTCGCCTGCACCAGCGGATGGTCGGGCACTACGAACGGAAGACGTGTAATTATCAGATTGCTTAGTGTTTCTCCCGGCGCGTCAACTCCGAGCCAGAAACTGTCAAGTCCCAGAAGAACCGAATTTATATCGTTCTTGAATTTCTCAAGAAGGTTTTTACGGGATTCCCCTTCACCCTGCACGAGAATATCAAGCCCGTTGATTTCTGGATTATCGCGGAGACGGCTTCCGATTGTTTTCATAAGGTATGAATTCGTGAACAGCACGAGCGCTTTGCCTCCCGTGAGGTTCAGGAAATAAGTTATCCATTTCTCCAGCGCCTTCGCGTACAACGGATTATTGTCCGTCTTCGGAATCAGGCTCCTGTCGTTAGGAATATAGAGGCTGACCTGACGGAAAAAATCGAATTGAGTGGGCAGTTTCACGGATTCTGCGGACCCGGCGCCGAGCCTGTTTCTGTAGTAATCGAAATTATCGTCTATTGACAGCGTGGCGCTTGTCATTATGCACGTGTTATTCTCCCTGAAAATGTTTTCGCGCATGTAATCCGAAATATCAGGAGGCGAAGCGCACAGTTTTACGTTTGATTCGAGAGAATGATTCCCGAGTTCTATCCAGTAAACAAATTCGGAATTGTCGAGACGAATGAAATCGTTTATAATCTTATTGAACATCGCGAATTTAATAATGAAATCGTTTATCTCGTTCTCTTCGAGTTCCGAACGCGCGAAACCTTTCAGGTCGCCGAGGTTTTTTATAAGTTTATTGATTTCATCATTCAGATGATTGCTTACTTCTAATTCCTGTCTTATCCTTACGGTGAGGGAGTCATACTTATCTCCCGTGCGTTTAAAGTATTTCCGCCTTATTTCATAAAAAAATGCCTGGTTGATGTCGAGAAGATTCTGCACGACGGGAAGAACGTGGAGCGCGGGAAGAGTGGTAAGGAATCCCTTTCTCCTCCTGTCGTTGTACAGCCTGAGCAGATGAAACCTTATCATTTCTCTCGAGACACCCGGCGCAAGTTGTTCCGCCGCCGCGTCTTCAAGAGTATGCCCTTCATCGAAAATCAGGAAATCGTTCGGGAAAAGATAGCCTTCTCTCTTGTCTTTTGAAGCGAAATTGAAAAGACTGAAGAAAAGATAATGGTTCAGTATCACTACGTCAGAGGAATATATTTTCTCCTTTGCCTTTCTGTAGAAGCATTCCGTTTCTTCGATGCTGCCGCAGGTTTTTGCGGAACAAATGTTTACCTCTGCGCATACCGACTGCCATAAATCCGCGTCCACAGGAAAATCGATGTCGGAAATCGTTCCGTCCTTCGTTTCTTTGCTCCACTTTGTCAGTTTATCGAGAACTGTCCTCTGGTCGTTTTCAAACAGCGTTCGGGAGTTGTCGTGAGCCCTGCGCAGACGTTTCGGGCAGATGTAATTTGTCTTTCCTTTCAGGAGATTCGCTTCGAATTCAAACGGAAGAATCTTTTTCAGCAAAGGAATGTCCTTGCCGATAATCTGCTCCTGAAGGTTTATCGTGTGGGTTGAAACAACCGCTTTCTTACCGTATTTCTTCGCGTAATATATCGCGGGAACGAGATAAGCGAAACTCTTGCCTATGCCTGTCGGAGCCTCGACAAACAGGTGGCTTTTTCCCTCAAGGGAATCCAGCACGGCGCTTGCCATCTTCATCTGCGATTCGCGGTACTCGTAGTTTGTAAAATGCGACGACAGGAGACCGTCTCTTTTGAAGAACTCGAAGATTCTTTCCTTTATGTCGCCGATTTTGTCAGCCATGTGAAATCAAAAATCAAAAATTAAATATCAAAAATTCAAATTAAAAATCAAAAAGAAATAGACATCTTGAATCAAAAACTAAACACAAATATCGTTGCCCTTGCCTTCAGACAAGTATAAATTCAATTGCTCCTGCCATTGAAATAATGTTTATCGGTGTGAAGATTCGCCTTTAAGAAGATTCATGATTTTGTTCGTTGTCTGCTCGATACCCGGCGATACAAGACTATGGCAATGTTCGGAATATCCGTTTATATAGTCTATAAAAATGCTGTTCTGTCTGGAATATTCCTTGATATGATTCCATACCTTTTTTCTCGTCCCCTTATCCGCGAAAAAGGTATCCTGTCCGCCGTGCTGAACACGAAATGAACATATACTTTTGCAAATCGCGTTTGCAAAAAATTTATTTAATTGTGACTCCTCCGTTTTCTACTTCACCATCGGCATTCTGATGCCGAACTTCTTTCTCTCTTCGAGAGCGAGTTCGTAACCTGCGTCGGAGTGTCTCACAATGCCCATCGCCGGATCGTAAGTGAGGCATCTTTCGAGCCGCGTTTCTGCTTCTTTCGTTCCGTCGGCGACAATTACCATTCCTGAGTGTATCGAATATCCGATTCCCACTCCGCCGCCGTGATGCAAGGACACCCAACTCGCGCCGCCAATGTTATGAAGTGCGAAATTCAGAATCGGCCAGTCGGCAATAGCGTCGGAGCCGTCTTTCATTTTCTCCGTTTCGCGGTTAGGCGATGCAACGCTTCCGCAGTCGAGATGGTCGCGTCCGATAACAATCGGGGCTTTTACCTTTCCTGACCTGACAAGTTCATTGAAAATCTTTCCCGCTTTCATTCTGTCGCCGTATCCGAGCCAGCATATTCTCGCGGGCAATCCCTGAAAATGCACTTTCTCTTTCGCGGCTTTAAGCCAGTTGTGAAGCAGTTTATTGTCCGGGAAGGCATTCATAATCGCGTCGTCAGTCGCGTAGATATCGTCGGGTTCGCCCGAGAGAGCAGCCCATCTGAACGGTCCTTTTCCTTCGCAGAAAAGCGGTCTGATGTATTCGGGTACAAAGCCGGGAATATCGAAAGCGTTTTTAAAACCGTTTGCGAGAGCTTCGCCTCTCAGATTGTTTCCGTAATCGAACGTTATCGCGCCTCTTTTCATGAACTCCCACATCGTCTTGCAGTGAACAACGGCTGTTTTTTTAGCGAGTTCCTGATATTTTGCAGGGTCGGTTTTTCTTAATTTAACCGCATCTTCAAATTTCATTCCCATAGGCACGTAGCCGTTAAGCATGTCGTGAGCGGACGTCTGGTCTGTAAGAACGTCGGGGATGATTCCTCTCCTGAAGATTTCCGGAAGAACCTCGCCAGCGTTTCCAACGAGCCCGATTGACTTTGCGATGCCTTTCTCTTTAGCCTCGAGAACCAGTTTCAACGCTTCATCGAGGTCGTACGTCATCACGTCGCAATAGCCCGTATCGATTCTCTTCTGAATTCTCGCGGGGTCAACGTCGATGCCGAGAAACGCCGCGCCGTTAAGTGTGGCGGCTAACGGCTGCGCGCCGCCCATTCCGCCAATGCCGCAGGTGAGAACAAATTTACCTTTAAGAGTCGCGCCGAAATGTTTCGATGCGCAGGCTGCAAAAGTCTCGTATGTGCCCTGAAGTATTCCCTGCGTTCCGATGTAAATCCACGAGCCTGCCGTCATCTGTCCGTACATAGTGAGTCCGAGCCCCTCGAGACGCCTGAATTCATCCCACGTCGCCCATTTCGGAACGATGTGCGAATTCGCGATTATCACGCGCGGCGCGTTATTGTGAGTCTTAAATACCGCCACGGGCTTGCCTGACTGCACGAGCATTGTTTCGTCCTCTTCAAGTGTTTTCAGTGTTTCGACAATTGCGTCGAAGCATTCCCAGTTCCTTGCTGCCTTTCCGCTTCCGCCGTAAATAATAAGTTCGGCGGGATTTTCCGCAACGTCGGGGTCGAGATTATTCATCAGCATCCTCATCGCGGCTTCCGCCTGCCAGTTCTTACAGGTCATCTTCGTTCCGGTTGGTGCTTTAATTATTCGTGACATATAATTGAAGTTTTATTTTTGGTTTATGGACAAAGATAAATATTTGCGGTATGAAAAAATATTGATAAAAATTAGGAAAGCGGAGAGCCTGCGGCTCTCCGCGATATAATTTACCAGATTGAAACCCTTATGTTTTCAGAACGAAACATTTTATTGCTTTGAGAAACATTGAACGCCTTGTAAAACTCGTTAATGTTAGAGTACGGACCGTTGACGCGCAGAAAAGCGGGGGAGTGAACGTCCGTCATCACGCGCTTCGCAAGCATTTCGGGTCTGTAGTAAACCGCCCACGAGAAAGCATAACCGAGGAAATATCTCTGGTCGGCGTTGAATCCGCCGATTTCCTTGTTTTCCTGTCCGTCCTTCGTCATCTTCATCGCGTCATAGCCGATTACAAGCCCGCCGAGGTCTGCAATGTTCTCTCCGAGAGTGGCTTTGCCGTTTATGCGCATGCTGTCGAGAACAACATAATTATTGTACTGCTCGACCATCAGTTTCGATTTCCCGACGAACTTGGCGGAATCTGAAGCCGTCCACCATCCCTGAAGGTTTCCTTTTTCGTCGTACAGTCTCCCCTGGTCGTCGAACCCGTGAGTCATTTCGTGTCCGACGGTGCTGGCTCCGATAAATCCGAAAAGAAACGCGTCATCAACTTCGCTCATTTTCTTCCCGGGAATCGTGAGTATCGCGGCGGGAAGAACAATTTCGTTGTTCGAAGGATTGTAATACGCGTTGTAAGTCTGCGGAGTCATGTCCCATTCGGTTCTGTCAACGGGTTTGTACAGTTTTGAAATCATATCATCGTAATGCCACTTTGAAGCGTTCAGAATATTCTTAAGATATGAATCACGGATAATTTCGAGCGTGGAATAATCTTTCCACTTATCGGGATAACCGATTTTCTTTACCATCGTTCCGAGTTTAACGAGCGCCTTTTCCTTAGTCTCCTCGCTCATCCAGTCGAGTTTTTTTATCCTTTCACCGAAAGATTTCGCCATCAGGTCAACTATGTATTTCGTTCTTTCCTTGTCTTCGGGAGGGAAGTAAAGCCTGACGTATTCCATTCCGAGAATTTCGCCGAGCATGTCGTTCGTATTGTCAAGAACCCTTTTCCAGCGCGGCTTCTGCTCGGTAGTGCCGTTCAGAATCGTGCCGTAAAACCTGAAATGCTCTTCGTCGAACCGTTTCGGAAGATACCCGGACAGATTTCTCAAAAGGCTCCACTTCAGATAGTTCTTCCAGTCGTCAATTGAATACTTCGACGACAGTTTCTCAAGCCCGCTGAAGAATTCCGGCTGGCCCACAATCAGGTATTCCTGATTTTTTATGCCGATAGTCTTCAGTATCCTGTCCCAGTCTAACGACGGGGTCAGTTTATTTAATTCGGAGTAAGACATTCTGTTGTAGTTCGCGTAATCGTCGCGAAGGTCTTCGAGTTTTTTCGAAATTTTCGCGAGGTCCGTTTCGATTTCAAAAATCGCGAGAGATATTTTCTCATTACCCGCTTTCGGGTCAAGAAGTGAAAACGATTTCTCTATGTGCTTCTTGTACTCTTTTCGAATGTTCGCCGTTCTTCCGTCGGTGTTGAAGAAATAGTCCCTGTCGGGAAGCCCTATGCCGCCCTGATAGAGCGTTACAACGTTCTTTTCGCTGTTCATCAAATCCTGCGAAACGTAAAGCGAAAAGAAAGGACCGAAGCCGTACTGCTTGCTTGACACCGCGAGTTCAACCGCGTCGGAAAAACTTTTTATTCCGTCAATCTTACCGAGGTATTCCTCAATTGGTTTTGTCCCGAGGTCTTCAATCGAATTCTCGTCCATGCCGCTGAAGAAGAAATCTCCGATTTTCTGCGTGTTGCTGCCCTTAACGGCAGAAACGTCTTTTTGCGCGTCGAGACAGATATTGTAAAGATAAACATAAACGCTGTCCTCGACGAGGTTGAAAATTCCGTACGTGTGCTCGTAAGGAGGAATCGGATTGGCTTTAATAAAGGAGCCGTTAGCGTATTGAAAAAAGTCATCCGCGGGATTGACCGAAAAATCTATGTTCCCGTTAAGAAAATATTTTTCCTGAGAGTATGTTCCGCTCACCGCGGCAAGAAAAATAATTACAACTAAAAAGTTTATAAAATGCTTCATAAGAAATTGTTTTTTATATAATTATACGTAATTGAATTTCAAATGTTATGCGAAAAACGCCGTTTTTCATTATTTCTTTTAAATTATATAAGTTAAATTTAATAAAACGCATAAAAAAAATTCTGGAATGAAAATATATTTCGCGACGTCAATTAGCGGCGTTATTACAGACGAATCCTCGTATTACAACAAGGAACTAATTAATATACTTAAGAATTACGGCGAAGTACTAACGGAGCATTTTTCTAACGCCGGCCTTCAGAGAAAAGGGGAGGCGGAACTTACGGATAAGTTCATACACGACAGGGACGTGAAGTGGATAGACGAGTCAGAGTGCATAGTAGCCGACGTGACGAACCCGAGTCTCGGCGTGGGTTACGAAATACGTTACGGAACCGAGCGTGGCAAGAAAATTCTATGCCTTAAAAGAAAAGACGGAAAGCGGCTCTCAGCGATGATTAAGGGAAACGGCGTGGTTGAAACCGCCGAATACGGCGACATTGCCGATGCATCGGAATTAATAAAAAATTTCTTCAATAAAAATTATGGAATTTAAAAAAGCAAGGAGCGAGCCCGCGCTTTTGCTGAAGTACCTGCGCAAGACCGATAAAATACTGGACGTCGGCTGCGGCGAAGGCGCGCTCGTGAAGTACCTTCTCGGACTTAAGTACGATGTTTACGGCGCCGACAGAAAAAACGTTATTGCGAAATCGCTTTTAAGGTTCGAAAACAGAATGCTCGGGAAAAGACTTCACATCGGGAAAGCGGAGAAACTGCCGTATAGCGATTTGGTGTTTGACTCTGTCGTTTTCTTCGCGAGTTTTCACCACATTCCGTTTATTAATATGCGCGATGCTCTTAGCGAGTGCAGGCGGGTGATTAAACCCGGAGGCAGGGTCGTTATAATCGAGCCTCTGCCGGTCAGGGGACATTATTATGAACTTTTGAAACTCGCGGAGGATGAGAAACGGATACAGGAAAGAACTTACAGATTTCTTAAACGTGAGTGCACGCGGTTCTTCGGCGGTTTTACGGAGAGATTTTATTATATAAAGAGAACACCCGAAGATTTCAGGACTCTTCTTGAGAGATACGTCGCGGGAATACGCAAAAGAAAATCGATATGGGTTAAGGCGGAGAAATTAATCAATAAAAATAAGCATCCCGACCTGTTTAAGTCAACAGTAAGATTAATTTTATTATCGGCGTAATGAATTCTGCGGTCCGTTTCTTGTAATGGAAAATACTTTAAAATACATCTTGACAAATCGGTTTTATAAATATAACTTCTTTTAGTTCTATTATATAGGGTTGAGTTTCAGCAGCGCATAAAGATTGCCGCGGATTATACCGCGTGTAGATTAAACGTCTATCGACGTTTGCGGCCGTTCTGAGGACCGCCTGTCACGAATGTGACTTACTTTATGATGCAAATCTCACAAGAGATATATGCAAATATATACTGGCTCAACCCTTTTAAAAATGCCGTGATTCATTTCACGGCATTTTTTTTATCGCGCCGTCCGAAAATCTCTTCGCTCGAACTGTTTCTCAAATTCCCTTTAAAGGCGTAAATAAAGGCGGTGCCTGAACTTAATCACTGTTTTTTTGTTATATTAATTGATTTTTCTTTAATCGGAAATTTTATATTTTATACAATAATAAAAGAAAAGGATTATAAAATGGCTGAATGGGATATTTTATCCAAAGACGACATAAAAAGAATTCAGGATTCGTACGGCAAAATCGAGGGCAGGCATCAGGAAACCGGCGATTACCTTTACAGGCACCTGTTTGAATGCTGTCCCGACGTCGCGGATATTTTCAAGGTCGATATGAAAGAGCAGTCGATGACTCTGATGAGGATGGTTAAGACTGTCGTTGAAGGACTTAACAACGTTGAAATTATAATGCCCGCGATACAGAAAATGGGAAACAGGCACAACGATATAGGCATAACTCACGAGCAGTACGTGTATTTCAAGGAGTCTTTGCTTTACGCTCTGGGAAAGGTTCTCGGCAGGGATTTCACGCCCGAAATAAAAGAGTCGTGGAGCAAGTTCTACGACGTTCTGTCCGGACTTATGAAAGGGAATTGAAACATCAGACAGTCTCCGCAATAATTAATTATAATAAAATCCCCGCGGAAAGCGGGGATTTTCGATTCATTCTCAAATCATTTGATTAAAACCATTCGCTTCGTCTCAATATAATTTCCGGCTACTAATTTGCAAAAATATATTCCGGATGAAAGTCCGCTTGCGTTGAATCCTGTAATATATCTGCCTGCGCGGATAAATTCGTTTACGAGTGTTATAATCTCCTTTCCGGAAATATCATAAATTTTAATCGTTACGAAGACGTCTTTTGGTATATCGTAACTAATGTTTGTTGACGGATTAAACGGATTTGGATAGTTCTGCGACAACCTGAAATCTTTTGGGATGTCCTCATTTGTTTTTCGAGGCATAAAGTCCTCTTCTTCTCCTCCCGGAAGCCCGCCCGCCTGAACAAGTTTCAGACCGCGGCATTGTTCAAAATCCGACAACGTAGATAAATCATCGTAAACATCAACCGCCTGTATCCGATATCTAATATGAACGATGTTGTAACAGTACGATGGGCAGCCGTCAGGAACGGTAGCGCATATAGAGTAAATACTGTCAGTTGTTTCAATATAAAAAGGCGGAGAACTCGCATCGCAATCAACGGTTGCAATGTGTCTGTAAACATTTTCGGGATAAAGGTAACTGTCAGGCGGCGTGAAGTTGTTACCCGCGCTAACGGACCTCCAGATTTTATATCTTTTTAAAACTGTCTCGCCGCTGACTCTTTCCATATCGGGTTCCA
>CAZOQR010000027.1:0-18409 GCA_964581915.1 uncultured Ignavibacteriaceae bacterium
GTACGGATGCTCCGGGTTTGAAAAAATCTTTCCGCATTTTCCCAGCTCCATAATTTTCCCGAGATACATGACCGCGACATCCGTGCAGAGATTTTCAATCACGGATAAATCGTGAGAAACGAAAACGAGCGTGAGATTAAGTTCGTTCTTTAATTTTCTGAACAGGTTTATAATTTGCGCCTGAACCGACACGTCGAGTGACGACAGCGGCTCGTCGGCAATTATAATTTTCGGACCGGCGGCGAGAGCACGCGCGATTCCCGCCCGCTGCTTCTGTCCGCCCGACAACTCATGCGGATACCTGTAATAAATTTCTTCGCCAAGTCCGGTAATTTCAAGCAGGTTCATTACCCTGCTTTTTCTTCCGGACTTTCCAAGCGTCGTCAGATGCTTTAACGGCTCCTGAATAATATCTCCTATGCTGAAGCGCGGATTGAGCGAGCCGGACGGGTCCTGAAAAATGAA
This sequence comes from uncultured Ignavibacteriaceae bacterium, assembly GCA_964581915.1. Classification (GTDB taxonomy): domain Bacteria; phylum Bacteroidota; class Ignavibacteria; order Tepidaquicellales; family Tepidaquicellaceae; genus CAIKZJ01. Next base: position 466 of record CAZOQR010000027.1, read on the forward strand.
CTGAACAAGACCCCTCAATTTTTTCATATCCCCGCGGTTAATACGGGCGTAATCGTAAATTTCTCCGTTTACTTTCAGAACAATATTTCCGGATATTTTCACCCCCGGATTATTGAACTTCAGAAGATTGCCTGCCGCCCGCGCGACGGTGCTTTTACCGCTTCCGGATTCGCCCGCGATTCCGAGCGCGCAGCCTTCTTCAAGTTTTACGCTGAAGTTTTCAACTGCAGTTATGCTCCCGCGCGGGAATATTCCGCTTCGCCCCGAAGGATATGAAACAGAGAGCCGGCTTATTTCAAGAATGTTATTCATAAAGATAGCACCTCACGAAATGTCCTTCCGAAACTTCCTTTAGCGGCGGTTCCGTAATGCCGCACTCCTTCTTTTGCGCCGGACACCTGCCGCAGAACCTGCAGCCCGGTTGAGAGTCATAAATGCCGTGAACGCTGCCCGGTATTGATTTCAGGTCGCCATTTCCCTGCCTTCCGAAAACGGGTATTGATTCAAGAAGCAGTTTTGTATAAGGGTGCAGGGGATTTAAAAAGATTCCTTTTGCTGCCGAGGATTCCTGTATCTTTCCTCCGTACATCACGGCCACCCTGTCGCAGGTACCCGCGACGACGCCAAGGTTGTGCGTGATAAGAACTATCGATGATATCCTGTTCTGCTCTTTAAGTTTCAGCATCAGGTCGAGTATTGCAGCCTGCACGGTAACGTCGAGAGAGGTTGTCGGCTCGTCGGCGATAAGCAGGGACGGATTTCCCGCGAGCGCCATCGCAATCATTACTCTTTGCTGCATTCCTCCGCTGAGGCTTCCGGGATATTCCTTGATTCTTTTTTCCGCGTCAGGTATGCCGACCTGATTCAGAAGTTCGACGGACTTTTCAAAAACCTCTTTTCCGTCAGTTTTTTCCCGCGCGTTAAAAACTTCCGCCAACTGCGATTCCACTGTCATCACGGGATTAAGCGCGGAGCCCGGCTCCTGAAAAATCATCGCTATCTCCGACCCCCTGAATATTCTTAATTCTTCGAATGAGAGTTTCAGGAGGTCTGTTCCTTTATATATGATTTCTCCCGATTCGATTTTTCCCGGCGGCTCTGGAATCAAGCCCAGCACTGAGTACGCCGTCACCGATTTTCCCGAGCCTGACTCTCCAACAAGACCGAGAATTTCATTTTCGAAAACGTCTAAATTCAGCCCGTCAACAGCATTACCTTTCTTATCATTCAGGCGGAAAGAAATTTTCAAATCTTTTATTTCAAGAATTTTCTTTTTCATTTTCTTACCGTCCTGTTGTATTCCCGCGGGTCAAGAGCGTCCCTTACGGCTTCGCCGATAAAAACTACCATCAGCAGCGTAATGAATTGCGCGGCGAGAGGAAACACCGACAGCCACCAGTAACGGAGATTTCCCATTCCCTGATTAATCATCTCTCCCCAACTCGGCGTCGGCGGCGGAAGCCCGAAGCCCAGAAAGTCAAGGCTTACGAGCGACATGATATTCGCGACTACCGCGAAAGGCGCGAAAGATATAACAGGCGTCAGAGAATTCGGAATTATGTGCCTGAATATAATACCGCTGCCCGGAGAACCTGACGAATACGCCGCCAGAGCGTAGTCCTTTCCTTTTTCCCGGTACACTTCACCTCTCACGTAGTAAGTAATTCCCGTCCAACTGAAAAGCGTCATAATAACGCAGAGTATGAAAAAGTTCGGACGAAGGACCGAACTCAATATCATTATTATAAAAAGCAGCGGAAGCGTTGACCATACTTCAATTACACGCTGTCCGAACGCGTCCGTTTTTCCGCCGAAATAGCCCAGCACGGCTCCCGCCGCGGTACCGATTAAAAATGAGAGAAGAGCGATCACAAGAGAAAAAGAAATTGAGATGTTGAATCCGTAGGCGAGCCTCGCGAGAACATCTCTCGCTCTGTCATCCGTGCCGAGCACGTGTTCTGAAGACGGAGGATGCGGCGGGGTTCCCTGAATTTCATCGAGAAGATTTTCGTTCGGTCCGTATGGATACACGGGCAAGAGCACGAAATTGCCTCCGCCCTCTTCGCTGAATTTCGTTTTCAGAAGCCTGTAATTTGCCTCTCCGAACAGTTTCTGCCCGAAAGTTTCGGCAGAATAATGCCTGAACAGCGGAACGTAGTATTCGCCGTTGTACTTTACGAGCAGCGCGCCGCGCCCGATGAAGACAGGAAGAATAAACGAAAGCAAATACAGCGCGGCGAGCAGGATAAAAGAATAATAACCCCGTTTGAGATTTTTAAACTTATTCCACCTTCTGCGGAACGTCGTATTTTTTATTTCCCTGTTCCTTCGTGTCATTTTCATTTGTACTTCACGCGCGGATCGACCGCGGCGTATAGAATGTCAGTAAGTATATTCCCCGTCAACAGAATCAGGCTTTGAAAAACAAGCAGACCCATAACAACGGGATAGTCCCTGTTTATCATGGAGTCATACGCGAGAAGACCTATTCCCGGTATGTTAAAAACTTTTTCAATGAGTATGCTTCCTGTCAGCAAAATTCCGAAAAAATATCCCAGACCCGTTACAACGGGTATGAGAGAGTTTCGCAGAGCGTGAACGAACACGACCCGTTTTTCCGAAAGGCCTTTCGCGTACGCCGTTCTGATATAATCCTGATTGAGGCTGTCAACGACGGAATTTTTTGTCAGAATTGTAAGAGTTGCGAAACTGCCGATCAGATACGACAAGGCGGGAAGCACCGTATGCCATGCCCTGTCGAAAACCTGTCCGAAAAAAGAAAGATTATCGAAATTGTCCGAATTGAAGCCGCCAAGCGGAAAGACGTTCAGAAAACTCCCTCCTCCGAGCAGCACGAGAAGCAGAGCGCCGAATGCCCAGCCCGGAATAGAGTAACCGAGGAAGACCAGCACGGAGGAAACGAGGTCAAAGCGCGTTCCGTTTCTCGCGGCTTTCATTACTCCGAGCGGCACGCACACCGCGTAAGTCAGTATGAATCCTATTAGTCCGAAATAAACCGATACGGGAAAGCGCGACGCGATAACGTCAATTACAGGCTCCGAATAAACATAGGATTTGCCGAAGTTAAATCCTGCGAGATTTTTCAGCCAGTCGAAGTACCTCGTTATCACGGGCTTGTCAAAACCGTAAAACTCTTTCATTTCTCTGAGAGCGGATTCGGGAATGTTTGAGATTCCCGTTCTGCCCGTTACGGTGTTTTGAATTTCGGATGTGTTTGAATTGCTTCCGGACTGCAGTTTCATCAGGTATTGCTCCATCGGTCCCCCCGGAACGAATTGAAGTATCAGAAACGTAACGAGAGTAATTCCAATAAAAGTTGGAACCACGAGCAATATTCTTCTTATGAAATATCTTAGCACGGCATATCCGTTTTCATATTATCAAACTTCTTACTTTTTATAGATGTTAATCCAGTAAGTATTGTCGGTTTCTCCCTGCGGCATTGTTTTTCCCGCGTCCTTCAGCGCTTCATCATACTCGTAGGCGGTTTCGGGGTCATTGTACCACAGCGCGGGAATAGATTCGGTGAATTTTATCCTGTCGAGAATCCCCACCGGATAACCGAATTTATTGTGAAATACTATTCTCTGATACGGCGCGTACCACATCAGAACGTAACCGTGGAAGTTTGCAAGAATACTGTCGATTTCCTGTATGATTTTAATTCTTTCTGTCTTATCGAATGCGGTGTTATACTTATCGCAGAGTTCGTCAATCTTTTTATCCTTTATGCCGCTCCAGTTGGTAGTGTTGGGTTCGTCGGCGAGATTTGATTTCGCGAAACTTTCGGGATTAGGAATTTCAAGCCCTACCCAGTTTATTACTACAAGCGAAAAGTTTCTTTCGTTGCCGAGTTTGAACGAAGTGGCGGCGTCGGTTTCTTTAAGGTTAAGTTTAATTCCCGCTTTTTTTAGGTCTTCCTGATAAATCGTCAGATATCTGTCCATTCCTTTTTGAAACGGGAGGTCGATTTCGAAAACCTTTCCGTTTCTAACGAGATATCCTTCAGCGTTCTTGTCTTTCCATCCCGCATCTTCGAGAAGTATTTTTGCCGAGTCGAGATTAAAACCCGTAACGGGATTGGATTTGTTCTCGTACTCCGAACCCTGAAAATAAGAAGTTATCGGCGAATACGAATTGAAGAATAATTTTTCGTTGAACTGGTTTCTATTAAAGGCGTAAGCGAGCGCTTTTCTGACGCGCACGTCGTCAAAGGGTTTTATCCGCGTGTTTATGCAGATTCCCTGCACGCCGCCCGGAATGAAATTATAAACTTTTCTTTTTAAAATCAGCCCCCTCTGCACTTCCTCGAAATTAAACTTCTCCTGCCAAACGGACGACCTGAGAACGGGAAGCATGTCAATTTCACCCTTCTTGAATTTTTCGTACTCAAGAGATTCGTCCTTCAGAAATATGAACTTTACAAGATCAAAATTGTACATGCCCGTGCTGAAGCGTTCTTTTTCTCCCCAGTAATCGCTTCTTCTGCGGGCTGTTATGGATTGCTCCTTAACTATGTCTTCTTCTTTAATCAGATATGGACCGCTTCCGGGAATATATCTGAACTGATACTTTTCAAGAAAATCCCTGCCGTTTAATCCGCCGATGTAATGCGCGGGGAGTATTTCCAATCCCTGACTGAAATAGAAAAACTGCCGCCAGTTGTTCTCCTTCGATTTCACGGATACGATGTACTTGCTTTCGGCGACAGGCTGTTCGTACGTGTTCATAAGGATGTTCACGTACGGGTCGAGTATTCCCTCGTCTGTCAAAAGTTTCCAGGTCGCTATTACGTCTTCGGAGGTCACGGGTTTTCCGTCGGCCCATCTCGCGTCAGGATTTATTCTGAAACTGAACGTTGTTTTATCGTCTGAAATTTTCCAGTGCGTCGCGAGCCTCGGGATGTAATCGCCCGTAACAGGGTCCTGTCCGAGGAGTGTTTCGTACAAAAGATTTTTCGAAACGCTCGTAAACTCAGTATTGTTGTCCTTGCCGAATATCCTGAGCGTCGGAGGATAATCCTTCACCGACATCACGAATGCGCCGCCCTTTACCGCCTTCGGATTTCCCGCAATGCTGTAGTCTTTTCTGGTTTCCCAGCCGTCACCCTTAAAACCTTTGCCGCCCGCCCCGGCGGAAACTTCCGGGTCCGCTCCCGGAGGGGTGTCGAATTGTTTTATGGAAACGGGGGCAGTGTCGAATATCTTTACCGGCTTTGATTTTCCACAGCCTGATATGAACAAAAAAGAAAATAAAACCGCGGAAAGCGTTAAAACGTCTCTTCTGAAAACCATAGGGATTAAATTATTGTTGCAATAAAATATTATAAATATTTTATAATATCCATTCTATTTATTCTTAATTCCCGAATGCGGCTGCGAAACCCTGTCAGGATAAAAAAAAGGGGCGGATATCCGCCCCGTTATAACCAATTTTGATGAAGCCTTATTGCGCTTTTCTGATTTTTTCCTGTTGCTTCGCGAGAAGACCCGTTTTTTCGATGAGCCACGCTTTATGCATTACATCTTTTTCGCGCAGCAGTTTATCGTGCAGATAATCCGCGGGAGGCTGCTGTTTCTTGGAAAGGCTCGACTTCAGCATTCTGTTGTAATACTTCAGGAACCTGATGTACGAATTCTTCGTATCCTTGTTGAGCATCTTGTCGTATCTTATCACGGATTCGTAATTATGGAGAATGCTTCTTGCAGGGTCATATTCGTTCAGTTCGTAGAAGCAGAACAACTGGTAGAATTTAAGGTCGTACTTGTATATGAACACGTCGAGATTTACCTTGTTCGCGTACTCCACGGATTCCCTGTAATTACCCGTTTTGTAACTAAGCAGGGCATTGCAGTAATTGTACATGTTCTGCGCGTGAGTCGGGTTCAGGTTGTAACTGTATTTTTCTATGAACTGTTTTGACCACCCGTATTCCTGCAGCGAGAACGCGTTCAGCAGCACCGCGCGGAACAGCGTGTCAGACAGGTATTCGGTCTTGTCGGTCTTGAAAAGTTGATTCTCGAGATAACTCTTGTACAGGCTGTAGAGTTCTTTCCTGAAGTAGTCGACATTCTTATCTTCATTAATCCTGCCGATGCAGAACGAAATAAGGCGCGTGTAGAGGAACGCGAGTTCGCTCTTGCACATTTTATTGTAATGTGTTTCTACGATTGCCTTGAATCCCTTGTAGTTTTCCGTCTTTGCGGGGTCGGCATACATTTTAAGAAGTTTTATGTATATGTCGAGCACGTAATCGTACTTGTAAGTACCCTTGAATTCGGAAAGAATCTTTTCCAGGTTGAAAGTCGCGAGTAATGTTTTGGGAAGATTCTTATCTCTTTGAAGATTAAATCCTGCCTGATACTCGAAAGCGTTCAGGTAATAGCAAATCATGTCGGTAATATAATAGAGCGTGAGATTCTGCGTCGCGTTGTCTATTATTTTAACCTGTTTCTTAATGCTTGTCGGGCGGTTCAGTTTGCCCGTAATTGCTTTATAGTTGAACAGGTTGGTGTAATACCTGTACAATTGAAAAACATTATCCTGCGCGTATGTTTTATCTTTTTCCACCTGCGCGTTCATTATTTTGCTGTGACGCATAAAGAGCGCGTTCAGGTTGCGTTTTCTGAGTTCGTCGAGAAAAAGATTATTGCTCGCAAAATGATTTATTTCGACGCTTTTTTGTTTTACAAAATTCTGAATCTGCTGAGTAAGGTACGATATCAACACAATGAAAGAGGAGCGGATGATCTTGCATTTTTCGCGCACCTCGTCGAATATTTCGTCTTCACTGCGCTCCGCGTCAAATTTCGGATAATATTTCAGCAACTCCTCGTAAATGTCTAATAAGACTCTTCTTGAGTTGAAGTAAGGCGAGTTCAGGTATCTTTTCAATTCCCTGAGTTCCTTCTTAGAAAAAGTCCTAAGAAGATCGAAGATTACTCTTTTTTTCATGGCGGTTTTGTTAATTAAAATATAATGTTCATTTTCAAACTCGGAAAAAAATAATTAAAAAGCAATAGATAATAAAATATACTTTTTGACAAAAAAAGACTACCGTTAATAATAAAAAAAGTTAAGTTTTTTAGTTTGAATTCGCGCATATATTTTTGAATAAAACCCAAAACAAAAATACAATAAAAAAAGTAGAAAGGAAATTTATGAAAAAGTTCTTAATAGTATTCGCAGTATTGTTCGTGGTTTGCGCAGCAGCGCTCACGGCTACATCGGCAACAGAAACGAAGCAGAGCATGAATCTTCAGACGGCATTAGAAAACGATCCTCCCAATTCCGTCAGGGTCTGCGATAACGGTGTATGGTATCTTGTGATTTATGTTTACGACAGCAACGGTTCGCCGATTGAGATAGTGCGCACGCCCATAAGGGATTAACACCGCCGTTTACATCCGGACGTTCTTTAAAAAGTTTAAAAACAATTTATGAAAAACACTGCATCGGTGGTTTTTAATCCCGAGCCCGAAAACACAATGGTCTGGAATTTGTCGAAGAATTTAATCAGGAGTCTTGAGTTCACCTGGAGGAGGATAGGGTTCAGCAATCTGGAAATTCCTGAGCCGGACGAATTCGGATACAGGGGCATAAAAGTCGACTGCGAAAACGGGAATGAATACATAATACTCCATAAACACGTGATTAAGAAGGAAGAGTTCATAACAAGCATAAGAGAAGATTCGGCGGGAGCGATGGAGAACCTGCTTTTGAAGTCAATGCCGGAAAAAATACTTGATTACGTAAAACCGTTTCTGTTCGCGAACATCGCGTACAGAAAGGCAAAATAAATTAAATAGCATCAGAAATGAATATTTGTTTCTGAATTTCAATAAACGTTACTTGTTACATAAAAAAAATAATAGCAATGAGGTTGTTAGGGAGAACGGCAGAATTTTATTTCATTACAAAGGAAAAAAAACTGACAAAAAACTGGATTATGATGAAAGACAACAATAAAAACTCGTGCCGTATAGTTGTTTATTCGGGAAATCTTGATCCCGAATGGGAAATTTCCGAAAGTGATGCGAGTTATCTCGGAGAGATCTGGGACAAACTTGATTACTCCAGACGGCCGATTAAACAGCCCGTAAACCTGGGTTACAAAGGCTGTATTTTCAAGAACAGCAAGGGGCAGACTTTCTACGTTTACAACGGAATTGTCACGCTGATGAACAACGGAAAATCAGAGCACAAACTCGACAACGGAAGAAAGTTTGAGAAGCACATTATAACTCTCGCCCTGGAGACGATGCTTCCTGTTCAGGCTGAAAGAACCCAAAGTATTGCGGGAGAATAAACCTGTGCGAATCGATATTTTTTATAAAATACGCGCGGGAAATTGTTCAAAAAGGTTTTTCGGAAAACCTGCTTGCCGAAAAATCGCGGCGGCGGTTATCTGTGCCTGTCAAGTTCCTTCTTCAGTCTTGAGATTGCATTCACCGGAGTAGGGTCAACCTCGTTGAAAACAGAAAGATAGTAACTCACCCAATCACCAAGATAAATCAAATCAAAGATTCTGCCGAGTCTTGTCCTGCAGTCGCTCGATAAATCAAAGACTATTCCTGCCCGCTTTCTGAAAACCTTCTCAGTGATTTTCATTCTAAGTCTGATTCTTTCATTGTCGTCGTCGTCCTTGAGGAATATAACCGCGGTATTCTTCAGCAGGTCTTCGTTCAGTTCCCAGCCGACGAGTTCGTTGTGGTTCATTTCAGGATAGAGGTTGCCGTAAGCGAGAATTTTCGCGTTCTCGGATATCTGTCCCCGCCACCGAAGGTTGACCGCGTCAAGCACGTCCGCGGACGAATACACTATCGGAAGCCTGCCTTTAAGCGCGGCTGCGATGCGGAGCGCCTCGTTGAACTCGAAGGACGGGTTCACGTATTCGGACAGACCCTGTTCAAGATTTATAATCACGTCGTTAATCTCATCCGATTTATCTCCGATTAAACCGAGTTTAGCGAACAGCATCAGGAGCGAAAAGAACGAATATCCGAGAGCGCATCTCGGCTGGAGTCCGCCGGGAATTTTTATTACATCTTTTTTATGTTTCACCGCGAGTTTTTCAATCGTTCCTCCGCTTGTAACGCAGATAATGCTGCATCCTTTTTTCAGCGCGTCGTTGAAAGCCGATACTGTCTCTTCCGTGTTGCCCGAGTAACTCGAAAGTATTGCAAGGGTGTTTTTTCCGGCGTAAGCGGGAAGCGTGTAATTTCTGTTCACCGCGACGGGTATTTTAATTTCACCTGCCGTATAACTCCTGAGTATGTCTCCGCCGATTGCCGAGCCGCCGAGACCGTTTATTATTATGTTCCTTATGCCTTTGTATTTATTCTTTAACTTCGCGCCGCCTGCTATATCAACCGCGTCGCAAACCTGTATTGGAAAATCAAAAAGGACACTGAACATGTCCTGCCTGTCGAACCTCTTAAGTTTTTTCCTGTCTATCATAATGTTTTCGGTTTTATTTTCATTTCGTAAAATTTCTCGACTTCGTCTCTGACTTCGCTTTCCGTGGACATCTTGAGCAGTCTGCCCACGAGCGCTTTCGCGTCCGCGAGCCGCAGCGCTCTTATTGTCTGCTTCACTTCCGAGAAAACCGAAGGCAGAACGCTGAGTTCGTCAATTTCGAGCCCGACGAGCACGGGCGCCGCGAGCGGAACGGAAGCCATCTCTCCGCAAAGGCTCACCTTGATGCCCTTGCTGTGCCCGCCCGTTACAATCTTCTTCAGGGCTCTTATTACCGCGGGATGAAACTGCTGGAACATTCCCGATATGAGTTCGTTGCCCCTGTCAACCGCGAGTATGTACTGAATCAGGTCGTTCGTTCCGATGCTGAAAAAATCCGCCTCTACCGCGAGTTCCTCCGCGAGTATGAAAGCGGAGGGCACTTCAAGCATTATTCCGAGAGGAATTTTCCTGTCGTATGTAATTTCGTCCTTGTCCAGTTCCGCCTTCACTTCATTCAGAATAATCCTTGCTTTTCTAACTTCGTCAACGGAGGAAATCATCGGGAGCATTATCTTAACGTTCTTTTTTACCGATGAAATAAGAAGCGCTTTCAACTGGTCCTTGAATATGTGAATCCTGTCGAGCGACACTCTTATTCCGCGCCAGCCGAGATACGGATTCATTTCCTTGTGAGTGTCCTGCAGTATCTTGTCGCCTCCGAGGTCGAACGTCCTTATAGTAACGGGTTTAGGATATGTTGCCGCGGATATCTGCGTGTATTCCTGAATCTGTTCCGCGCAGGACGGGAAGTCCCCTTTATCCATGTAGAGGTGTTCCGTTCTGTAGAGACCTATTCCGCAGTTCTTCAGGAAATCGGTTTCCTCTACGAATTCAATGTTCGCCGTAATTTCAACGTTCTTGCCGTCCTCGGTCCTGCAGGGTTTGTTTACAATTTCATACAGAAGGTTTTCGTGGCGTTTCAGCCTGTCAATTTTTTCCTCATAAACGCCGAGAGTTTCATCTGAAGGGTTGACAATCACGACGCCTTCGCTGCCGTCTATTATAACGTTATTCCCCGTATCGACGAATTTCGAGATTGTTTTCATTCCCACGACAGCGGGAACGCGCAGCGCTCTCGAAATAATAGCCGCGTGCGACGTCACGCCGCCCGTGTCGGTCGCGTATCCCCTGACTTTCCTCCTGCTGAAAAGTATCGTATCGGCGGGAGTGAGTTCGTGAGCGAAAATAATGGAGTTCTCCTCGACCTTCGAAACGAGTTTCTCCCTCTTCATGTTTCTCAGCACCCTGTTTTTAACATCCATCAGGTCGCTGTAACGCTCTTTCATATAATCGTTTTTCGATTTTATGAATATCGCTCCGAGTTTTTCAATCTCGTCGTTGAAAACGTAACCAGCGGACTTCTGCTCGCTTCTTATGCGCCTTACGACTCCTTCAAGAAAAATATTATCTTTAAGAATCTCAATCTGGGCTTCGAATATTTTTGAGTTTTTTTCGCCAATTTTTTCTATTGATATCGAATAAATCTTGTTCAGTTCTTTCAGGGAAATGTCGATTGAATTATTTAACGCTTCGATTTCAGCCCCCTCTTCGCCCTCTTTGAGCGTTAAGGTGTTGATGTTAATCTGACGGCGCGCATACAGATATGCCTTTCCTATTGAAATGCCCTGCGATGCCGGTATTCCCCTGTATGTTCTTTCTCTGTGCAAAGTCTAACGTTTTTTTAAAATCAAAATTAATTCAATAAAAATCAAACTATTTACGTTTGATTATTTTCTTTTTTTCGGTCGTGTAATCAATCGCCTTGCCGTACTCTTCCCTGTTTTTCAGCGAATTCCTTATTTTTCTGTTTATGTCCTTGAGTTTAAGTTTCGAAATCACGTCTTTCGCTAACGCGAGATAATTCACCTTTTCCCTCTCAACCCTTGCCAGAACGCTGTCTTCGGGAAGGAAATCGGTTTTCGTTATTTCATACAACGGCGTCGATTCGTTCAGAATAATTTTCCTTATTTCTTCGTCCTCCACCCTTGAAACAAGTTTCGAAACGTCTATCTTATTCTCGTTATGCCATTCGTCAAGCATAATTTCAATCGCGCTCAGTATGTTTTTATCCGTGATGTAATCTATGTAAATATTGTCCGCTATGTAATTAATCGCGTCGTAGTTACCCGAGAGGAAAATTCTTATCAGGTCAGTTTCCGCCTGAGAATGCTCCGCCTTATCCTGTCTGGCGGGCGTTTTTCTCTCGGGCAGGGTTACGGATGTTTTCGGAAACTGCGTTTTCTTGAATTCCTTATACGCTCTCGCGAGTTCGTCGCGCATATCGGATTCGTAAAGGCGGTACGTTTCGGCAAGTTCCTTTATGTAGAAAGAAATTTTAATCTTGTCGGGGATGCGGACTATGTAACCAATTATTTCCTTTATGAACGCGGTCTTGTCTTCGGGTGAACTGAGTTTACCTTCCTTCCTGTAAAGCGAACTTATGAAAGTGATTATGGATTTCTTCGAGGCAATCTGCTTTTCAAATTCCTCCGCGCCCTTTGAGCGCACGAACGAATCTGGGTCCTCTCCGTCGGGAAGCGCAACTATGCTCAGGTCAAGCCCCTGTTCGAGTATAAGTTCAATTCCCCGCCTCGCCGCCTTTATTCCCGCGACGTCAGCGTCGTAAAGCAGCACGACGTTTTTCGTATAGCGTGAAATGAGGTGAACCTGTTCGACCGTGAGAGCCGTTCCGCTGGACGCGACGATGTTTTTTATTCCCGCCTGATACAACGACACCACGTCCATATATCCTTCGACGAGCAGCACGCTGTCCTTCGACCTGATGCTGTCCTTGGTGAAATTCAGTCCGTACAGTATTTTGCTTTTCAGGTAAACTTTCGTTTCGGGCGAATTGATGTATTTCGCGGTTTCCTTGTCGTTCGTGAGTATGCGTCCTCCGAATCCGACAACTTTTCCGCTTTCGTTAAACACGGGAAAAATCAGCCTGCCCCTGAACCTGTCGTGGTACTTTCCGTCCTTCTCGGATTTTATGAGCAGTCCCGCGAGTTCAAGTTCTTCGTGCGTGTAAGTTTCATCTTCCGTGAAATGATTCATCAAATCGTGCCAACTGTCACGCGCGTATCCGATTCCGAACTTTCTAATAATATCGTCATCGAGACCGCGGTTATTGAGATAATTCCTCACGAGTTTTTTTTCGTCACCGCCGAGATTAGTGAGGTTATCGTAGAAATATCTCGCTGCTTTCTGGTTAATGTCGAAAAGTCTGGCGATTTCGCTCGACAAGTCGGGGCGGCGCGAATACTGTCCGAGGTTTATTCCCGCTCTCTGCGCGAGCCGTTCCACGGCTTCCATTCCCGTGATTTTCTCGTATTCCTGAACGAACGTAATTACGTTTCCGCCCGCTTTGCAGGAAAAGCAATGATACACCTGCTTCGTCTGCGATATGTGCAGAGAAGGGTTCTTGTCGGGATGAAACGGGCAAAGAGCGATGAAAGTGCTGCCCCTTCTTTTAACGCTTATGTACGAAGAAATCACGTCCACTATATCGTTCGCTCTCGTTATCTCATCAAATACTTCGTCGGGAATTCTCATATTTTAAAATAAAAATATTTTCTGACTTATAAAAAGTAATAAGCAGGGTTAAAGTTTTGTTCATAACCCGTAACCGCCGGTACCGGGGCGGCGAACAATAAAAAATTACATTTTCAGGAACGCGGAGATTTCATAACTTGCACTATGAGCATGAAAGACAACTGGAAAATATTCTTCAGGAAAGAAAACAGCGTCCGACTGTTCGTCTGGACATTACTCGTTCTTGTAGTTTGTGTTTTCTCGCTTTCGAGATTTCTCATCTTTGCGGAATCGAGAGACGGCGCGGTTTTAAAGGACCCTCTGTTCGATATGTTCAGCGCGGTCGAACTTAACGTACCCGTTTTCATTCTAATATACGGCTCGCTTTTAACCTGCATCGTTTATCTTGCGGTTAATCATCCTTCCCGCCTGATTATCGCGCTTCAGTCGTACTCGCTTCTGGTGCTTGTGAGAATGCTGATGATGTACGTGACGCCGTTAAATCCGCCCGCGGCAACGATTGACCTTCAGGACCCGCTCGTTTTCATTTTCGGGACGGGTTCGAAAATCACGAAGGACCTGTTTTTTTCGGGACACACCTCGACCTTGTTCCTTCTTTTTCTTGTTACGGCAAACAGGAAACTGAAATACGTGTTTCTCGTGAACACGTTTCTCGTCGGACTTTCCGTGATACTGCAGAAGGCGCATTATTCAATAGATGTGTTTGTCGCACCTTTTATCGCGTACGGAGTGTTTAAGTTTATATTATACATTAACGAAAATTATTTTCAGAAAGACTTAATGACAAAATGAAGAAATTACTGTTGCTTCTGGTTCTTCCGTTTCTTTTATTTTCGACCGTTTCGGCTCAGACATTGTTTCAACTCGTCGAGAGCGTTCCCGAGGAAACCGTTTTAAAGGAGTCTTCCCTTCCGCGCGCCGCGGACGTGTGGGCGGATATGATTAAGGGCGCGAAAAAGACAATCGACATCGAGATGTTCTACATCGCCAACGAGAAAGGCGAGCCTCTCGAAAAAATCGTGAACGAAATAAAGAGCGCCGCCGGACGGGGTGTGCGGGTCAGGATTATTATTGACAACAGTTTTTTCCAGAGATACAAGGAGTCGGCGGACGATTTCGCGAACGTTAAAAACATAACTATAAAGAAAATCCCTTTCAAGAAAATCGGAGGGGGAGTGATGCACGCCAAGTATTTCGTCGTTGACGGCGAAGATTTATTCGTCGGAAGCCAGAATTTCGACTGGCGGGCGCTGAAGCACATTCACGAAATGGGAGTCAGAATTAAGCACGAAGAACTTGCCTCGATGTTTCTTTCCGTATTCGAGATGGACTGGAAACTCTGCGACGACACGAATAAGGAAACAATCGATGATTTAAAAAATGCAAAGCCGGAAACCGTTTATAATTATAAGAGCAAACTCACCGTAACAAGCGAAGATTTCGGGAAAATCACTTTGTATCCCGCATTCAGCCCGAAGGATATTATTCCAGCGGGTTTCAGCGACGAGGAGAGCGAACTTCTCCGGCTGATTGAGAACGCGAAAGAGAGACTTTGCTTTCAGTTTTATTCATACTCGCTGAAGGGTTCGGAAAAAAAGACGCTTTATACTAAAATAGACGACGCTCTCCGCGATGCGGCAAAACGTGGAGTTGACGTAAAGATAATCCTCTCGGACTGGGCAATTAAGAAAGGGGCGACGGAGCAGATACAATCTCTTTCGCGGGTGCCGGGCATTGAGATTAAGTTCAGCACGATACCGCAGTACAGCGGGGGATACATCCCGTACGCGCGGGTCCAGCACTGCAAGTTTTTTATTTCGGATGACGATATGTCGTGGGTAAGCACCGCGAATCTCGAGCAGGATTATTTTTACGAGAGCAGGAACGCTTCGCTCGTGCTAAAAAGCGGAAAGATTAATGCCGCGCTCTTTTCGGTATTCGAGCGCGTGTGGAACAGTCCGTATGCCGTGAAGGTTGACCCGGAAAAGGAATACAAGGCGGTGAAGAGGAACTGATAATATTATCTGTCTACTTCCCAAGCCGGAGCTTGGGAAGCAGTAACATAATAATACACCTTCCCAAGCCGAAGATGCGCCGTGGCGTGCTGGAGCTTGGGAAGGAGAGAAAAAACACGTGACGCCTTCCCAAGCCGGAGCTTGGGAAGGAGAGAAACGATATTTCGCAATGTATGGTCAGGCATTCGCCTGACCATGCGTCAGGTGGTAACACCTGACGCCACTAAACATAAAATATAAATGATATGAAATACAGGTTACTTGGAAAATCGGGATTAAGAGTGTCCGAACTCTGTCTCGGAACGATGACTTTCGGGGAAGAATGGGGATTCGGAGCGGACAAGTCCGGGTCGAAGAACGTGTTCGACGCGTTCGTTAATGCGGGCGGCAATTTCGTCGATACGGCTAACCTTTACACCGAAGGCACGAGCGAGAAGTACGTTGGAGAATTTATTTCTTCCGAAAGGGATTATTTCGTTCTCGCTACAAAGTTTACGCTAAGAAATCCCGGCAACCAGAAAAACATCAACGCGTCGGGAAACAGCAGAAAAAGCATGATGAACTCGGTCGAAGATTCTTTAAGAAGGCTCAAAACCGATTACATAGACCTTCTCTGGGTTCACGCGTGGGATTCCACGACGCCCGTTGACGAAGTGATGCGCGGTCTCGACGACCTTATCAGGAGCGGAAAAGTTCTTTACGCGGGTATATCCGACACGCCCGCGTGGGTAGTGTCATCGGCGAATACGATGGCGGAGTTGATGGGCTGGTCAAGGTTTATCGGACTTCAGATAGAATACTCGCTGTTCCAGCGCCACGCGGAGAGGGATTTAATTCCGATGGCAAACGCTTTCGACCTCGCGATAACGCCGTGGGGGGCAATCGGCGGAGGCGCGCTGACGGGCAAGTACCTCGACGGAGGCGGCAAGGGACCGAAGAGAATAAAAGAGGGAAGCGCCAGGCTTAACGAGCGAAACACCGAAATCGCGCGTGTTGTGAAATCAATCTCGGACGAGACCGGCATCCCGGGCGCGGTTATCGCGCTAAACTGGATACGGCAGCAGAAAGGAGTCTTCATTCCAATCGTGGGGTCAAGAACGGACACGCAGTTAAAAGAGAATCTGAAGTGCGTCGACGTTACCCTTAGCGGAGACGTGATGAAGAAACTTGACGATGCGACAAAAATCGTTTACGGTTTCCCGCACGATTTTCTGACGGGCGAGCCCGCGAACACGAATATTTATTCGGGACAGTTTGAAAACATTATAAATCACAGGAAATAAGTTTTCGCCTGACGGGTCCGGTATGTTCGCATTATCACTTTAATATTTCCGCAAACAATTATAATTTAAAGAAAAACAGGATTGATGGAAAATAACACTTCGGCGGTGACTCAGGACGAAAAACTTCTCGCGATGCTCTCGCACCTTTCTCTGCTTTTCGGAGGTATAATTCTTCCGATAATAGTATGGGCGGTGCAGAAAGACAAATCGCAGTTTGTAAGGTTTCACTCGCTTCAGGCGATATTTTTTCACATCGCGTATCTCGCGGCTGTAATTATTTTCGCGGTATTGATTGTAATCGTCGCTATCGTTTTCGGGCTGGGAGCGGGATTGTTCGCGACGCGGCACGCGTCCGACCCGGGCGCTTTTCCTTTTCTTATAATCGGAATAACCGCGGTATTATACATCGGAATTTTCGTGTTGATTTTCGCTTTCATTGGATACGCGGTTTACATAGGAATAAAAGCGTACGGCGGCGAATACAAGATGATTCCTTTCATCGGCAGGAGAGTTTACGAAAGCATATCAAGAGGAAAATAACACACGCATAAAAAAAGGTTACGGCTATAAACCGTAACCTTTTTTCAAAAACCTATCGAATTTTATTACTTAACGAGAATCATTCTCTTCGTATCGGTAACATTTCCGGCGGAGAGTTTATAGAAATAAACACCGCTCGAAAGATTTGTTCCGTCTATGACAACGTTATACGCGCCTGATTTGAGGAAGCCGTCAAGATATGTCCCGACTTCTTTTCCCTTGATGTCATACACTTTGAACACGACATTTCCGTCTTTCGGAACCGTGAAACGGACATTCGTTGTCGGGTTGAAAGGATTCGGATAGTTCTGTCCGAGATTGAATTCAACCGGCTCTGTTTCGTTGTTGCCGATTCCCGTTACAGTGTACATGGATCTCGGGGTTTTGAGACCGTTCTGAACTGTAGCACCTGACGAATAAGGTGTCGCATCCAGATATACAATATAATTCACATCAATATTTGTAAGGTCTATATCAGTGGGAACAACAAAGTTAACGTTGTAAGTAAGCGCCGTTCCCGAGTTCCAGGGACCCGCTGTCAATTGAGTTCCTGTGGTTGGCGTGATGTACGCCTTTACTACGTGGTCGTGAACATAATTATAATTTATCCCTGCTGTTCCACAAGAAGCATATATTGTTTGCTGATAAATAATATGGTTCTCTGTTATTGCGGCAAATATTTTATATGCCCCGGTCAAATTTGCCAGCGCTGTAGCCGTTATAGTTCCAGTTATTGTTCTCGTGGTCGGATTAATTGTCGCGTTGCTCAATTCGACTCTGACGTTTGGGGTATATGTCGAATATGAGGAAACATAAGAGAACCAGGAACTACGGCCGATGACGCCCGAAGTTCTGTTTACAACACCCATCGGGTATGATGTTATGCCGAATAAATTAATCATCTGACTTCCAATTGGAGTCCAGGGATCACTGCTGCTACCGCCGTGATAGCAAAGAACAACGGTTCTCGGATAGTTTTGCATAATTGTTTCAAGAATCTGATGTCCGCAGGGA
>CAZOQR010000028.1:0-10684 GCA_964581915.1 uncultured Ignavibacteriaceae bacterium
CTCCCGTGTACTTGAACGAGCCGGGAGACTCTCGGATTTCAACATAGAGATCAAACCGAGAGTCCCCCAAAGAACGGGGAGACTCCCGGATACGTGAACGTGCAGGGAGACTCCCGGATACGTGAACGACGGGAAGTCTCTTCATCAATATTGCATACATTAGACTCATCGTCCTCCGTAATTACTAATTACTAATTGAAGAGTGTTCCTTATTTATGATTATCATATGACAAACAAACTAACTATTTTTCCGTATAAAGAAACGTAACCTGCACTCAAGATGGACAGAAAAATTAAGATATTTCAGGCAGACGCTTTCACTGATGAACTTTTCGGCGGAAATCCCGCGGCCGTGTGTTACCTTGACAACTGGCTTTCCGACAAACTGATGCAGAACATAGCGGCGGAAAATAACCTCGCGGAAACCGCTTTCGTGGTACCGATGGGAGACCAGTACGAAATCAGATGGTTCACTCCTTCGACGGAGGTTGAACTTTGCGGTCACGCGACGCTTGCCTCCGCGCACGTCTTATTTGAATTTTACGAGAATGACCTGAACGAAATACTTTTCAAGTCGCGGGAACGCGGTATTCTAAAAGTAAGAAAGAGCGGCGACGTGCTCACGCTCGATTTTCCCGTTGACGTTTATAATAAATCCGGCGCGCCCGAAGGGCTGTATGAATCGCTCGGTCTCGAGCCGAAAGAATGCTTCAAGGGAATGACGGACTATCTTCTCGTGTATAAAACCGAAAATGAAATTAAAAGCATAAATCCGGACTTCAAATCTCTCAGGGAAGTTAACGCAAGGGGCGTAATAGTAACGGCTGAAGGAAGCGGCGGCATTGATTTCGTGTCGCGGTTCTTCGCGCCCGCGAGCGGAGTCGACGAGGACCCCGTCACGGGCTCGGCGCATACTACGCTCACACCTTTCTGGTCGGAAAGACTCGGAAAGAAAAAACTGCGCGCCGTGCAGTTATCGAAAAGAAAAGGCTATCTCGAATGCGAACTTAAAAACGACAGAGTTGAAATAAGCGGAAAAGTGAGAACATACCTTACGGGCGAGATACATATTTAAAAAAGAAAGGAAAACAGATGAAATTCATTGCGATTGAAAAAGTAATTCTCGGAATAAGCCCCGAGGACCTGAAACCCCATCTTCACGAGGAATCTAAAAAAGTATGGGACCTGCATAAAAAAGGAATTTTAAGAGAAATATACTTTACCGAAAACCGCGACGCCGTACTGATACTCGAATGCGCGGACAAGGAGGAGACACTGAGCGTGCTGAAAGAACTTCCGCTGGTGAAGCATAATCTGATTGAATTTCTGGTGAACGAACTGCACCCTTATACGGGCTACGAAAGACTCTTTACTTAATTTTTTTGTTCACGAAGACGTCGAGAATCTTGTTCGCCGCTTCATATTTCGACATCAGAGGCAGCGGCGTTACGGATTTTTTGTCGATTAAAGTTACAACGTTCGTGCCGGTTCCGAAACCGGCGCCCTTTACGTTCGGGTCGTTCAACACGATGAGGTCGAGGTTTTTTTCTTTAAGTTTTCTTTTCGCGTTTTCGATTTGGTTATCCGTTTCGAGCGCGAATCCGAATAACTTATACCCCTTTTTATTCCTGCCGAGGTATTTCAGTATGTCTTCCGTCTTTTCAAGTTCGATGAAAAGACTGGCGTTCTCTTTCTTGATTTTTCCTTCGGTCACGCGCTTAGGCCTGAAATCGCTGACAGCCGCCGACATCACGATAAGGTTTTTTCCTTTGCTGTGTTTCTTAACCTGAGCGGACATTTCCCCGGTCGTTTTAACGCCGACGAATTTCACACCGCCCGGCGCTTCAATGCTTACGGGACCTGCAATCAGAGTGACATCCGCTCCCCTTTCAAGAGCGGCGCGCGCGATTTCAAATCCCATTTTTCCTGATGAGTAATTCGAGATGTAACGCACGGAATCGACGGGCTCAACCGTAGGTCCCGCTGTAACGAGAATTTTTTTCCCCGAAAGGTCTTTCTTTATGAACTGCGCGCTGATGAAACCGAGAATCGCTTCCGGCTCCGGCATTTTTCCTTCGCCGTACAAGCCGCTGGCGAGTTCGCCGACAACGGGGTCAAGCACGCGGTAGCCGTATTTTTTCAAGTCCGAAATGTTCTTCTGTGTAATTTTATTCCTGAACATATCCTCGTCCATAGTAGGCACGAGAGCCACGGGACACCTCGCGGCGAGAACGGCGGAAAGAAGAAAATTATCGGAAATGCCGGCGTTGATTTTAGCGAGCGTGTTCGCTGTCGCGGGAGCGAGCACGAACAGGTCCGCCCACATTCCGTTTGTAATGTGCCACGTGCCCGCTTTAACCGTTTCAGTCTTCGACGGGTCGGTCTCACTGAACATGTTCACGACAACCTCGTTTTGCGAAAGCACGGAAAGCGTGAGAGGCGAAACGAATTTTACCGCGGACGGGGTCATTATTACCCTGACTTCGGCGCCCTGCCTGATGAGCAGCCTGACGAGGCTGCAAATCTTGTAAGCGGCGATGCCGCCGCTAATGCCGACTATTATTTTTTTGCCCTTAAGCAAATCAACGTTATTTTGTGTCTCTGTAACGGAAACTTAACTTGCCGTCGATTAATTCTTCGACCGCCTGCAAGGTGGGTTTTTTGCGCTTTTCGAATTCAACCGACAGGTTCAGTTTGTCCTGATTCGTCGTCGATTCGTCGTCCGTATCCTTCATCGTTACCGGCTCGAGCCTCTGGCTGAGTTCGATTCTCGACTCGTCGTTAATCTGACGCGATCTCTTCGATGAGATAACTGTCGCTTCGTAAATGTTTTCGGCGCTTTTCTCGAATTTTTCGAGATCAACTGTTTTAATCGCCATTAGTTTTGCTCCTTGTTATGATATTTATTAATAATTTTTTTTGCTTCTTCAATTGCCTGCTGCAAATCATCATTATTTACAACATAGTCAAACTCGTCTTTTTTTGCCATTTCAAAATCTATTCTCGCTATTCTTTTTTTCAGCGTTTCCTCTGTTTCCGTACCGCGGTTCTTTAATCTCTGAATTATCGCCTCCTTGTCCGGAGGGTTCACGAATATCAACAAAGATTTATCCCCGTAAATTCGCTTTATCGACAGCGCGCCCTTCACGTCCATATCGAAGACCATGCATCGCCCGTTTTCAAGGCATTCGTCAACCTGGCTCTTGAGCGTGCCGTAATAATTATTATCGTAAATCAGTTCGTACTCCACGAACTCGTTGTTCTTTATCTTCTCTTCGAATTCCTCTTTCGTTATGAAGAAGTAATCCTTTTTATCGGTCTCGCAGTCTCTTTTTTTTCTCGACGTCGCGGATATGGAAAACTGAAATTCGGGATACTGTTTCAGTATCTCTTTAACGATGGTTGTCTTGCCTGAACCCGACGGCGCCGAAAATACAAAAAGCATGTTATTCAATGTTTTGAATTTGTTCCCTGATTTTTTCAAGTTCTTCCTTGAGAAGCGATACCTTCTGAGATATCACCGCATCGGACGCTTTTGACGCTATTGTGTTAATCTCTCTGTTCATTTCCTGAAGAAGAAAATTCAGACGTCTTCCGACGTTCTCAGGAGAATTAACGCTCGCGCGGAAGAAGTCGAGATGGCTCTTCAGCCTGACGCATTCTTCCGTGATGTCCATTTTCTCCGTAAGAAGCGCGATTTCGAACTCCAGACGCTTCTCATCTATGATGGTCCTGTCGCTTAGAAAACCCGTTATTTTTTCGTTGAACAATCTCTTTTCGTCTTCGATGCGCGCCTTGCCCATTTCGAATATCATCGTAGTCTCGGAGTCAATCGAGTTGACTCTTTCAATTATGTCATTTTCAAGGAAAGCGCCTTCGTTCTTCTTCATCTCTATCATTTCGTCGAGGGCGCTGTTTATCAGCGTACAGATTAATTTGAATTCTTCTTCGTCGACCGCCTCTTCGTCATCCTTAAGGAAATGCTCGGAGAAACCAAGAACGTGCTCGAGTTTAATTTTTTCCTTGGTGCCGAGTTTTTTTCTTACATCCTTGATTATTGAAATCTGCTTCTTCAGCGCGTCGGGGTCGAGAGCGACTTCGTGATTCGAATTATCGGAGTCGTCCTTCATTATCAGAAGGTTAATCTTGCCCCGTGATATTTTCTGCTTGACGATTTCCCTTATTTCATACTCGCGGCTGTATATGTATTTCGGACATTTTAAAGATATCTCTGAATACCTGCTGTTGACCGAACGAACTTCAACGAAGTATCTGCTTCCTTTTTCGAGAATTTCGGCCTTCCCGTAGCCGGTCATGCTGATTAACATATAGTTTGTTTTACTTTACGTAATTTTTTATCAGTTCTTTCTTGAGGTAACTGAACGCGTCGTCAACGTTGTCGATGAATTTGTATAATTTCAAGTCGTCGGGCGATATCATTCCCGTCGCCGCCATTGTTTCGAAGTTTATCACTTTCTTCCAGTATTCGCTTCCGTATATCACGATTGACATTTTCTTGTTGAGTTTCTGAGTCTGCACGAGCGTGAGCACTTCCATCAGTTCGTCGAGCGTTCCGAACCCGCCCGGCATTATCACGAGCGCCTTGGCGAGATAAGCGAACCAGAATTTCCTCATGAAGAAATAATGAAACTCGAAATTCAGGTGCCTGTCCATGTACTTGTTCGGGTACTGCTCGAAAGGAAGCGAGATGTTGAAGCCGATTGACAATCCTTTCGCGCGCCGCGCGCCCTTGTTGGCGGCTTCCATTATTCCGGGACCGCCTCCCGATGTAACCACAAACTTGTTTCCCTTCCTGAGGGACTTCGACCATTTAGTCATTCTGTACGCGAGTTCTTCAGTATCCTTGTAGTACCTCGACATTACGACGTCCATCTCGGCTTTCTTAAGGTCAGCGAGCATTTTAGCGGACGGGTTTTTTGACGCTTTGATTTTCTTTCTCGCCTCGCCGAGATTCCTCGCGGCGGTGTCAGGAGGCAGTGTCCGCGCAGAGCCGAAGAAAACTATCGTGTCCTTCACGTCGTACTTTTTCAGCCTGCTGTACGGCTCGAGATATTCCGTCAGGATTCTTACTGTCCTTCCCGAGGGTGAATTTAAAAACTCGTTGTTCTTGTATGCCTTAGGGGCTTTTGGTAAATGTTCCATTTCCTGTTATAAACTTCTTCCTCCGTCAACTATAAAAATGTTGCCGGTAATATATTTGTTATGCACCGCCAGATATTCTATCAGGCTGTTTATGTCTCCGCTGCTGCCGAATCTTTTCATCGGATAAAACTTTTCATCGTCCTTCTTCGCGTTCAGGTTTTCGTCGTCATCAATCAGAATCGTTCCCGGGGCTATCGAGTTCACGATAATGTCAGGCGCGAGCCTTTTCGCCGTGAGTTTGGTCAGTTTAATAACTCCGTTCTTGGCAAGAGAATACGGAATGAATCCTTTCCAGTTCTCGATTCCGCCGAGAGACGAAATATTGATTATGCTGCAGGGTTTCTCGGGATTGTTCTTCATCAGTTTCGCCGCTTCGATAGAGCAGAAGAGCGCGCTCTTCAGGTTCGTATTGATGAAGTCGTCGAATACGTCTTCCGTTATGTCAAAGAAGTCGACGTTTCTGAAAATCGCGGAATTATTCACGAGAAGGTCGAGCGTGCCGAATTTTGATTTTATCTCTGAAAATGCGTTTTGGATTTCTTCGACCTTGCGAAGGTCGGCGCGGACAGCAAGCACTTCCGAACCTTTTGATTTCATCTCTTCCGCCGCGTCTTTAACTTCCTTTTCGCCGGCGCCGTAATAATTCAGAACTATGTCGAAACCTAAATCCGCCAGCCTGAGGGCAATGTCCCTGCCCAGCCTGACCGCGGAACCTGTAACCATTGCAACTTTATTCAAATCAACATAATTAGTGCCCTTGGGACGACTCGAACGTCCGACAAACAGTTTAGGAAACTGCTGCTCTATCCACCTGAGCTACAAGGGCGTAACGTATAATTTACGAAATTTCATTGTTTTATTCACGTGAAAAATGCATTTCTCTAATTTTTTACGATTTCATTGCGAATCCGGGGCTTCGTAACGAGAAAAACCGGAAAAACAGGAATATTTTCAATGAACATTGCGCGTTCTTCGCGTCCCGATTCATCGGGAAAGATTGGGGACTTTTCTCTCACTCGAAAACCACGGAAAAATTCCGTATATTTGTACACAATTCTAATCGAATATTCAATTTTTCTAAACATAATAATCAATTTTATGAACACGAAACAATTTATAGAAATCGAAGACAATTACGGAGCGCACAATTACCATCCGCTCGACGTGGTCATCGAAAAAGCAGAAGGCGTATGGGTGTGGGACGTTGACGGGAATAAATATCTCGACTGTCTCGCGGCTTACTCCGCGGTCAATCAGGGTCACTGCCACCCGAGAATTATTAACGCTTTGAAGACGCAGGCTGAAAAAGTGACGCTCACCTCGCGCGCGTTCAGGAACGACCAGTTGCCCTTGCTCTGCAAGGAACTCTGCGAACTTACGGGTTACGAGATGGTGCTTCCGATGAACTCAGGCGCGGAAGCGGTCGAAACCGCGCTCAAGGCAGTAAGGAAATGGGGCTACACGGTCAAGAAAGTGCCGGAGAACAAGGCGGAAATAATCGTCTGCACGAACAACTTCGCGGGCAGAACGATTTCAATAATCAGTTTCTCGACCGAAGAGCAGTACAGGGCGGGATTCGGTCCCCTCACTCCGGGATACAAGGTCGTGAAATACGGCGACGCCGCTGATTTTGAAAAAGCAATCACGCCGAACACCGTCGCTTTCATAGTAGAGCCGATTCAGGGCGAAGGCGGTGTCATAGTTCCCGAGGAAGGTTACCTTAAAAAGACTTTCGACCTCTGCAAGAAGAACAACATACTTTTTGTTGCTGACGAAATACAGTCGGGACTGGGAAGAAGCGGTAAACTTTTCGCGTTCATGTACGAGGGAATCAAGCCCGACGTCGTGACGATAGGCAAAGCCCTTTCCGGCGGCTGCTACCCCGTATCGGCAATGCTTTCGACGAAAGAAGTTCTCGGCGTGTTCAAGCCCGGCGACCACGGCTCGACGTTCGGTGGAAATCCGCTCGGATGCGCTGTCGCGCGCGAAAGCCTCAAGGTTCTCGTAGAAGAAGGACTTGTCGAAAAGTCATACGAACTCGGCGAATATTTCAGGAATAAACTAAGGGCAATCAAGACAACGCGCGTGAAGGAAATAAGAGGCAAGGGACTCTTCATAGGCGTGGAACTGAAGCCCGAAGCGGGCGGCGCCAGGAAATACTGCGAAGGTCTGAAGAATCTCGGCGTGCTCTGCAAGGAAACTCACGAGAACGTCATCAGGTTCGCTCCTCCCCTCGTCATAAAGAAAGAGGAAATCGACTGGGCGGTAGAACAGGTAAACAAGGTGCTCGCGAATTAACAACGCATATACATAATAAGAAAAGGGAGTTCGAAGAACTCCCTTTTTCATTTACAATAAAATTATAGACTATTTCACAACGCTCATTTTTTTCGTTTCGGTATAGTTTCCGGAAGTAAGAGTATAGAAATAAATTCCATTAGAAAGCGATCCCGCGTCGAAGTTCACGAAATGATTTCCGGGTTCCTTGATTTCATCGAGCAGTACGGCTATCTGACGTCCGAGAACGTCATAAACTTTAATAGTTGTTCTTCCGGTTTTGCCCACGCTGAAATTTATAGTAGTCATCGGATTGAACGGGTTCGGATAATTCTGCGAGAGTTTATAATCGTACACGACGCCGTTTTCGCCCGCTATTCCCGTTGCGTTTGTCACGAGAAACTTATAATGACCCGTCGGAGCCGTAATCGGCTTCGTCATTGTCTTTCCGCTCACGGAAGTTCCGGAAACGTAATAGTAAACCTTTGTATTCAGCGGCTGAGCGGGTATGTACGCTTTAAATGTATCTGCAGTCTGCGTCATGCTCAATTGATTGTATCCCGCTGAAGTGTCGGTGCTCCAGTACAATTTCGCGGAGGCGATTCCGCTCCTGTGTTTCATCAACGCTTTTACTTCATACGGAGTTGTCGTGTTGTTCGTGTTCCTGATTCCTGAATGCGAAATGAATAACGGCTGATAAACTCCGATTTCCTTCGTTATGCAGTGCACGGCTCCCGAGGCGGGAATAATCGAAGTGCAGTTGATGCCGACGACACGGTATCCGGGCATCGCGTCGCGGTATATCCTCAACGCTGTCGTGTCCTGCGGGAATCCGTATATCGGAACGATAACGGTCCTGTTCACGATAAGCGAATTCGTGTAAGTGAAATAATTCGAATTCGGCGGATACTGTCCGCCCGAACTCGGCGGCATGGGTATTCTGACTACCTTGTACGGCTTTCCGTAACAGGTGAGATAATTATTAAGTATATATTGAAGATTCAGTTCTATCTGCGGTCCGTCCGCGACGCCCAAAGGATACTGCCCTACCATCAGAGTTTCCTCGTCGAGGAGTTTCATGTGCATGTCTATGTGATGTATGCCGTCATAAGGCAGGACGTCCATGAACGCGTAGCGTTTTATTCCCATATACTTGCTCATCATCGTGTCTATTTCCGCTTCTGTCTTTCCCGGATTTTCGTTGAGTATGAGTTTCGATGAAAACGCCGTGCCGTTTCCGTCAACCATGAAGTTTCCGCCCGTAGCGGTGATGTTATACGGCGAACTTGTCATCGAGTGCAAGGGCACGTTGAAAAACCTCGATATCGGCGCTGAGAGCGTGTCATCCGCGGGACGAGGACGGTTGTAAATCCAGTCAACCATTCTCAACGTGTCGATATCCTTCGTATAAACGCACCAGGGACCGTAATCCCTGCACCAGATCGAGTTGTAAGGCTTGTGTATGAAGTTCAGGTTAACGAGAGGAACGCCGTATGACGTAAGTGAACTCTTCACGGAATTAGAATCCGAGCAGACGATTATTACACGGCATTCCTGTTGAACGTAACTTACTATCTGAGCGAGAATGGATGTGTACGAAGTCCAGGTTATCATCACGGATTGAAATTCCTCCCATTCCGCCATCGTCCTCACCCTCGAGTAAGGAGGATTAATGTCATCAGGCTTGCCTGACGGCGGTACATAGTTTTTATATATTTCCTTTTCGTAAGGAGTCAGGTGATTCGGGAGGTCCTGAGAAATAACGCTCGCGCTAATCAGCAGAAGAACCAGCAATAAAATTTTTTTCATTAATTTATATTATGTTACTGTAAATAGGGAAAATCTTTTGTTAGATAATTGTTGACGTAATCCTTCACGGCATTTTCAATCGGAGTCGGCACTCCCTTGTAACCCGCGTTCCTTAGTTTTGTCATATCAGCCTGCGTAAAATCCTGATACCTGCCTTTCAGAACACCGGGCATTTCGAAATATTCGATGTTCTCCTTTACGCCGAGCGCCGCGAATACGGGCTTTACAAATTCGTTGAAGGTCGTCGCCTTGCCTGTGCCGGCGTTGAATAAACCGTTCACGTTTCTGTTCTCCCCGAGAAACATTGTCATATCAACGGCGTCTTTCACGTAAACGAAATCTCTTTTCTGGTCTCCGTCTTTATAATCGCTGCTGCCGGATTTAAAGAGTCTCGCTTTTCCGGTTTCCTTTATCTGTCCGAAACACTTATGCACGATGCTTCTCATATCGCCCTTGTGGTATTCGTTGGGACCGAATACGTTGAAGTACTTCATTCCCGCAATCCTGTCAAGCAGTCCCTCGCGGGAAGCCCAGAGGTCGAAGAGTTGTTTCGAATATCCGTAAGGATTCAGAGGTTTCAGTTTATGGAGTTCCTGAACGTCGTCCCTGTAACCGTTCTCACCCGCTCCGTAAGTAGCCGCGGACGAGGCGTACACGAATCTCACGTCGTTGTCGATGCAGTGATTGCACATGAACTTCGTGTATTCGTAATTGTTCCTTAGAAGGAAATTCATATCCAGTTGCGTAGTCGCGCTGCAAGCGCCGAGATGATAGAAGACCGACACCTTATTGTTCTTCAGAAATCCGTCGTGCACCATGTGACCGAAATCGTCCCTGTCGAAAACATCGAGAAATTTCAACGGTATTATGTTCTTGTATTTATCATTCTCGCCGAAATGGTCGACGATAATAATATCGGTTATTCCTTTTCCGTTAAGCGCCCAAACCAGAGCGCTGCCTATGAAACCCGCGCCGCCTGTTACGATTATCATAATTAAATTTTTATTTCAACGAATGTCCCGGAAAGAGATTTCTTCCCGAAACCCTTATCTATAAAATTAACATTTTCTATCTGAGATTTAAAGAACAACTTTCGTGACGCTTTTCCCGCGTCCAGCCATTTAAAAGCGCTGTGCTCAGGCGAGAGTTTCACATCCGCGCCGCGCGTCACGCAGACGAACAACGGAATTAAACTAACCGAATCCTTATCAGGCAGGTATAAACCCGTCGTGTGCGGGAGCACGTACAACTTTTCAGGCGTCAGACCGGTTTCCTCGCCGACTTCTCTCAATGCCGTCTCATACGCCTTCTCACCCGCTTCTATCCTGCCCGTTACTACCTGCCATATACCGGGATAAAGAGAATCGTCATCGCTTCTTTTAAGCAGTAGGAATTTCAGCCCGTCCTTCCCGCGCTTAATCACATAACACTCTAT
>CAZOQR010000028.1:10784-18176 GCA_964581915.1 uncultured Ignavibacteriaceae bacterium
CCTATTTCGACTTCCACGGGCACGTTAAGTTTTATCGCGTTCTTCATTTCGCGAAGGATTATTTTCTTTACCTCTTCGAGTTCGGATTTTTCCGCCTCGAAAACGAGTTCGTCGTGCACCTGCAGGAGCATCTTGGATTTCAGTTTCTTTTCCTTAAACAGTCTGTGAATTTCCTGCATCGCTATCTTAATCATATCGGCGGCAGTTCCCTGTATCGGCATGTTAATCGCCGCCCTTTCCGCTTCCGCCCTGACCGTGGCGTTCTGATTGTTAATTTGCGGCAGGTATCTGCGGCGCCCCATAAGCGTCGTAACGTAACCGTTCTCGTGCGCGAACTTTTTCGTTTTCTCGAGGAACTCGTGCACTTTCGGGAATTCCCTGAAATACATATCGATGATTTCCTTCGCCTCGGTGTTCTTTAGTTCGAGCCGTGTCGCGAGCCCGAACGCGCCTATGCCGTAAAGAATTCCGAAGTTAACTTCCTTCGCCTTGCGCCTTCTGTTCGGAGTAACGTCGTCCTTGTTCTTCAGTTTGAATATCTTCATCGCTGTCTCGGTGTGTATGTCCCTGTTCCGCTTGAACGCGTTAATGAAATTTTCGTCTTCGGAATAATGCGCCATCACGCGCAGTTCAACCTGAGAATAGTCGGCAGAAAGAATAACGTAATCATCGCTGCGCGGCACGAATGCCTTTCTCAGGCTCCGCCCCGTGTCAGTTCTAACCGGAATGTTCTGCAGGTTCGGGTCGGAACTCGACAGCCTGCCCGTTGACGCGCCTATCTGGTTGAATGATGTGTGAACCCTTCCTGTTTTCGGATTAATCGCTTCTGTCAGCGCGTCGATGTACGTCGATTTCAGTTTTGCCAGAGTCCTGTATTCAATAAGGTTTTCGGCTATCGGATGCTGGTACTTCAAATCCTCAAGCACTGAAATATCGGTTGAAAATCCCGTCTTCGTCTTCTTAGTGAGTTTAAGATGGAGTTTCTTAATAAGCACATCGGCGAGTTGTCCCGTTGAATTTATGTTAAACTGTCCGCCTGCCAGTTCGTATATTTTTTCCTCGTATTCCTTTATGTATTTCACGAGTTCCTTATCGAGAGTCTTAAGCACTCTCGGGTCGACTTTTATCCCTTCGTACTCCATATCTCCGAGAACTTTTATAAGCGGAAATTCCACCTCGGAGCAGAACTTAAGCAGGTTGATTTTCTGAAGTTCGTATTCAAGCCTGTGATACAACTTCAGAGTCACATCGGCGTCTTCGGCGGCATACTCGCTGATTTTGGAAATCTCGACGTCGCTCATCGAAATCTGGTTCTTGCCCTTGCTAATCAGTTCTTCGATGTGAATCGTTTTGTAATTCAGCCATTTCTCCGCGAGGTCGTCCATGTTATGCCTGCCCTCGGGATTGAGAACAAAAGAGCCAATCATCGTGTCGAAAAGTATGTTTTCGATTTCCACGCCGTAGTTCTTCATCACCATGTAATCATATTTCAGATTCTGTCCCGTCTTAGCGACCTTTTTGCTTTCAAGCAGAGGCTTTACTTTTTCAATAACGAAATTCACTTCAAGCCCTTTGCTTTCGTCCGCTTTATCCTGACTGAACAAATCCGCGTTTATTTTCTTATTGCTCGCGTATTCACCGCTGACAGGAACGTAGAAAGCCTGATTTTCGCTGTAAGCGAAAGACATACCGACGAGTTGAGCGTCAATCGGATTAATTCCTGTTGTTTCCGTGTCGAACGATATAACCTCCTCGCCCGAGAGTTTCTTCACCAGTTTCACGAGTTTATCGTTTGTATCAATCGTGAAATACTCGTGCTTCACGTCGTTAATAGTCTTCAGGTTCTTTTTTTCAGAAGGTATCATATCCTCGACCTTCGCGCCTTTGATGGTAATCTTCAGCGAGCCCTCTTCCGGTTTCTTCGGCTCAGCCCTTTTCTCTTCCGAAAAATCAAGACCCGCGCCGAATTTTCTCGAAAAGGTTTTCATCCCGAGTTCTTCGAACCGAAGAGCGAGCGCCTTTTTATCAGGCTCCTGCCTGACGAGGTGATGGAAATTCGTATCCATCGGAACGGAGATGTTAATCGTAACGAGATGCCTCGCCAGGTACGCGTTTTTCCTGTCGTTAAGGAGCATCTCTTTAAGTTTCGGTTTTGTTATCTTTTCGATGTTCTCATAGACCGAATCTATCGAGCCGTATTCCTGTATGAGCGCTATCGCGGTCTTTTCCCCGACTCCTTTAACGCCGGGAATGTTGTCCGCGGTATCTCCCATTAGCCCGAGCACGTCGATTACCTTATCGGGAGTTACTCCGAATTTTACTTTCACTCCTTCCACTCCGACAATCTCAACGTCCGCGACCCTGTTTCCCGTTGAGGTGCGTGACGGTTTGTAAAGAAAACTTTTATCGGATACCAACTGCATGTAATCTTTGTCGGGCGTGACCATATAACTGTGCACTCCCTCTTTTTCCGCCTGCTTGACGAGTGTTCCGATAATATCGTCGGCTTCATAGCCCGGAAGTTCAATCGATGGTATGTTAAAAAGCCGCACGAGTTCCTTGACTTCGTCAATCTGCCAGGGCATATCGTCCGGAATTTCCGCGCGCTGAGCCTTGTACGCGGGAAATTCCTTGTGCCTGAAAGTCGGCTGCTCGGTGTCGAAGCAAACCGCTATGTGGTCAGGATTCTCGTCTTCAAGTATCTTTATAAGGGAATTCACGAAACCGTAAATCGCGGATACATTATTCCCCTTACCGTCCTTCAATGGTCTGCCGATCATCGCAAAATAAGCGCGGTATATCATAGCCATAGCGTCTATCAGGAATAACTTTTCTGCCATTTAAAACCCCTTTATAATTTTGCTTAAAAATATTCAAATATATGATTGAAACAAAGGATAATTTATTGCTGAAAGCGCTATAATACAGGATGCGGCAAATTTCACGCTGCGGCGGCGGGAATTGAAAGCGCAGGGGTCAGGTTTTCTTCAGGACGATAAGGGACATATCGTCGTGAAGCCTTACGTCACCGATGAAATCATCAACAGCCTTAACTATAGTTTTCCCGATATCATCCGTGGATTTGCCCGATATGCTGCAAAGCAGGTTTGAGAGTCTGGCATTCCCGAAAAAATCTCCAGTTCTGTCGCGCGCTTCGGATACTCCGTCCGAATACGCGAGAATCACGTCGCCGCTTTCAACTTCTGCTATTACTTCGTTGTAAACCGCGTTCTTCATCAGACCGAGAGCGATATTACCCTTTGCATATTCCTTGATACCGTTGCCTCTGCAGTGATACGGGGGGTAATGCCCGGCGTTTACAATTTTAATTTCGTTTTTTCCCTGAGATAATTCGAAGTAAATAAGAGACGCGAAAATGTTGCGCAGGTTCTCCCTGTAGAATATATTATTCACTTTCGTGATGAGGTCAATTGTGTCATAATCGAGCGCAAGCGCTCTTATAGTCGCCTGAAGTTTTGTAGTGAGAAGAGCAGCGTTGAGCCCCTTGCCCGCGACGTCTGCCATGAAAACCCCCGATCTGTTTTCATCGATTTTCAGAAAATCTACAAGGTCGCCGCATACTTCATTAGCCGAACGCGAATAAAGCCATACGTTCCATCCTTCGGCTTTCGGACTTTGCTGGGGCATAAGCGCCTGCTGGATTTTTCTACCCGCTTCGAGTTCGTCCCTGGCGAGCAGTTTGTCCTTCAACTCGAGCATCAGAACGACAATCAGCAGCGCGCCTCCGAGCAGCGCCCTGCTCATCGCAACCTTAACATCCGCGTCTGACGAAGTAATCTCAAAATTTCCCGATATGAGAATAAGTATTATTCCTATGAGAAGAAGAAGCCTTCTCGTGGGAGTGAGTTTCAGGATGAGGCCTCTCAGAATCCACCAGGTAAGAAACAGCGCCCGCTTAAAGGGATTCATTTTCTCGAGCCGTTTTTTCTTTTCGGCGCTTATGTAAAATTCCTTTAATTCCTTAATATCCCTGTAAAAATTCTTAAAGAGGCTGTCTTCGTGAAAATCCTCTTTAATGGTTTTTCTTAAACCGGGCTCTTCGCTATTTTTTTTATCGGCACACAAACTAACTTATATACGGAAAAATTACGCATTAGTTCTAAATAATTATACGCAATTACCCGTGAAATCAAATAAAACGCGTGTTTTTTGATTGAAGAAAAGTTCAAAAATACCGACGTGTAAATAATTTTGAATTATTTTTTAATTTCTTAAAGAGTATTTTTGATGAATGAAAAATTGTCAGACACTGTATTTAAACATTAAATGAAACTATGAACGAAAAAAGACTGAAAATACTGAAATTCGACGGAGACTGCATCAGCACATCGGAAAACCTGCTGAAGTCTGTCAGGATTGTAATGTCAGAGAAGGATTTTCCGATTGTTGTCATTCCCGCGTTCGAAGGCATCACCGACCTGCTCATGGACGGCATCGAGCATGCGGGAGGCAAAGAGGTCAAGGTCAGCGAAACAATAAGCGTTCTGACGGAAATGCATTACAACATCGCGCAGGAAACAATCAGGAACGATAAGATTTTCAATAGAGTAATTCAGGAAATAACCATTCAGATAAAAAAAGTCGAGAGGCTGCTTTACGGCGTTGCGTACACGGAGGAAATCACAGACGCTGTAAGCGCTTACATTCTCAGTTACGGCGAAAGAATAGCCGCGATAATATTTTCCGGCGCGCTTGAAGACAACGGATGCGGGTCCAAAATCATAGAGACCGACAGAATCGGACTTGTTACCGACAGGAACATCGAGACCGCTATAGTTAATCTCGACGACTTTAAAAGGAGTTTCAATTTTACGGCGCACAGCATAGTAAACAATAAGGTAATTCCGATATTCACGGGATTCTTCGGCAGCACGCCCGACGGAAAAGTTATTACTTTCGGCAGGAAAGGAGGCGACTATACATCGTCCGTGCTCGCGTACGGATTCGGGGCGTCCGAAGTTGAAATCTGGAAGAACGGAACCGCGTTCATGAGCGCCGACCCCGACAAGGTCAGGAACGCGAAGATAATAGAAAAACTTTCATACTTCGAAGCGGCGGAACTCGTTTATTTCGGGAAGCGCGTTCTCCATCCGCTTACAATAGAGCCCGCGGCGGTTTCGGAAATTCCGATTTACGTAAAGGACATTCTCTGTCCCGAATGCAGGGGAACTAAGATTGCTCAGGACGCGTACATAGAAGAGAACGTGATTAAAAGCGTTTCGCAGAACGAAAACATATCGATGCTCCGGATACACGGCACGGGCATCGGGTACAAACCGGGTCTCATAAGGGAATTCAGCGATTCCCTTGCCGCGGAAAACATTAACATCTTCGCGACCGTAAGTTCACAGACAACTATAAACCTTATCGTGGAAAACAAGGACGCGGAAAAGAGTTATGAGATTCTTAACGCTTACAAGGGCAAGGTAATTGAGAAAATCGATTTTGTAAGAAACATCGCTCTCGTGGCGATTATCGGCGAGGGTCTCGTGAAGAAACGAGGCATATTCGCGAGAATTCTCGGAGCGGTTTCTGACCAGAAAGTAAACGTTGAAATGGCATCGGCGGGCGCTTCGGAAGTCGCAATATACATCATCGTTCCGAAGGATGAACTTTCAGAAGTCGTAAACGCAATCCACAAGGAATTTTTCGGATAGGTTCAGGCAGTCCTGCTTACAAAGGATTTTAGTTTATTCGCGTCAAGACATCCGTTTGTCCTGACTCCGCTGCAGACGTCCACCGCATAAGGCTTTACATTCTCTATCGCTTCCCTTACGTTATCAGGATTAAGTCCGCCCGCAAGATAAACAGGCACGCCCGATTTCCGGACAATTTCTCTGCTAAGCGACCAGTCGTGCACCTTTCCCGTTCCGCCGAGAATCTTCGTACCGGCGGAAGGATTCCCGCTGTCAAGAAGCAGCGCGTCCGCGTGTTTCGCGTACATTAATGCCTCAACGACTGAATCCCGGTCAATAACGTGTACGACCTGAACAAGCCTGACGTCAGGCATCAGTTTTCTCAATTCAGAATATACATCAGCATCAATCCTGTCGACGATTTGCACGGTATCCGTCCCGGTGTTTTCATGATGCAGCGCGATACCGCGCGCGGTTGTTTCGCTCGTGAGAAGAAAAGTCTCGATTCTTCCTTTAAATTTTGCCGCGATAACTTTTATCCGGTCATCCGTAATGACCCCGGGACCGCTCGGCATTTTGCCGACAAGCCCGATTGCCGACGCACCAAAGTTCAACGCGGTTTCCGCTTCGGCTTCAGATGAAATGCAGCAGATTTTTACTCGTGTCATTTTACTTTTTAAAATACTTCCGGTTACTAAACTTACTTTCGTGAATCAACCCTGTCCGGATTTGAGTCCGCGCGTTATAGCCTCAGCCGCCCGCGTGACGTATCCCTTCTTCATTTTAATTATGCTGTCAAGTATCAATTGTTTTCCGGACACGCATTGTCTTAAATCTGATATTCATCTGTGCTAACGACTGAAGCGAAATAATAATTCAAAGCGGCGAGAAACGCTTTGTGAACGTGCTCCGCTTTGACGGTTTCCCCGTTCAGCGTGAGGTCCTTCGTTGCGCAGGCGTCGCCGACAAGCGTGCATTTGTATCCGATATCCTTCGCGGCTCTGACGGTGGCATCCACGCACATGTGCGTCATCATTCCGCAAACCACGAGTTCGTCAATCCTGTTTGATTTGAGGTAAACATCGAGACCCGTGTCCCTGAAACTGTTCGGGAAGTGTTTTTCGATTACAACCTCATTACCCGCCGGAGCAACGGTTTCGTGAATTTCAACTCCGTTCGTGCCCGGAAGAAAGAATGTTGCTTCGGGTCTCGCCGAAATGTGCTTTATGAATATGACGGGCATTTTACCGTCTCTGAATTTATCGAGCAACCGCCTGGCGTTCGACGCG
The DNA here is from genome assembly GCA_964581915.1 of uncultured Ignavibacteriaceae bacterium. Classification (GTDB taxonomy): domain Bacteria; phylum Bacteroidota; class Ignavibacteria; order Tepidaquicellales; family Tepidaquicellaceae; genus CAIKZJ01. Next base: position 17,731 of record CAZOQR010000028.1, read on the forward strand.
GCCTTTTCGGTTCCGTGCAATGGCAGCGCTCCGCCCGGAAAATAATCGTTCTGTATGTCAATCAGTAAAAGTGCTTTCATAATTATGCGTGATAAATTTATGGAATTTTTACGAAATTAATTTTTCTGAATGCGAGCCTGTATTTTTTTAAAACGGAAAACTCAATCTTAATTTTCAACGTAATCGGGCCGTAAAAAGAATGAATATTCAACATACTTAACCGTCTTACAAATATATTGTTTGTTTCCTACACCTGCAAACATTTTTTTTAAGATTGCCGATTGCGCATCAAACATTGGGGTTTGAACATCAAACATTGAAGTTTGAAAATCAAACATTGAAGTTTTAAGTTCGAAGTTCGAAGTTTGAAGTTTGAAGTTTGAAGTTTGAAGTTCGTAGTTTGATGTTCGTAGTTTGATGTTCGTAGTTTGATGTTCGTAGTTTGA
>CAZOQR010000029.1:0-18090 GCA_964581915.1 uncultured Ignavibacteriaceae bacterium
AATCTCTTATTCACTTCTTTCATTATCGCTATGGCAGCTTCAGGAATCCTTGTTCCGGGACCGAATATTGCCGCCGCTCCGTGCTCGTAAAGGAATTCGTAGTCTTGCGCGGGAATTACTCCGCCAACTATTACGATGATATCCTCGCGACCGAGTTTCTTAAGTTCTTCTATCAATTGCGGCAACAGCGTCTTGTGACCTGCCGCGAGCGAACTCATTCCTATGATGTGAACGTCGTTCTCAACTGCCTGTCTGGCCGTTTCCTCGGGTGTCTGGAACAGAGGGCCGACGTCAACGTCAAATCCCATATCGGCATACGCGGTCGCGACTACTTTCGCGCCCCTGTCGTGTCCGTCCTGTCCCATTTTTGCTATCATGATTCGGGGCCTGCGGCCTTCCTTTTTCGCGAATTCGTCCGTTAGGAGTTTCGCTTCTTTCACCTTGCTTTCCTCGTCGGATGAATACTCCGAACTGTAAACGCCTGATATTGTTCTTGTCACTGCCTGAAACCTCCCCCAGTTTTTTTCAAGTGCAAAAGAAATTTCTCCAAGTGTCGCCCTGACCCTTGCAGCCTTAATCGACAGGTCGAGCAGATTGCCTTCGCCTGTCTCGGCGCATCTCGTAAGAGCGTTAAGCGCTGCCTGAACATCATTCTCGTTCCTTTTTGACTTCATTTCATTAAGTCTTTTTATCTGCGAAAGCCTGACAGCGGTGTTATCGACTTCAAGAATTTCTATCGGCTCTTCCTTGTCCAGACAGTATTTGTTGACGCCTACTATGGTTTCTCTGCCTGAATCTATTCGCGCCTGTCTTCTCGCGGACGCTTCTTCAATCCTTAGTTTCGGAATCCCTGCTTCGATTGCCTTTGTCATTCCGCCGTATGATTCGACTTCAAGTATGTGCTTCCAGCCTCTTTGAAGAAGTTCGTTAGTAAGGCTTTCGACGTAGTACGAGCCGCCCCACGGGTCTATTACCTTGCAGATTCCGGTCTCATCCTGCAGGTATAATTGCGTGTTCCTTGCTATGCGCGCGGAAAAATCAGTCGGCAGCGCGATTGCCTCGTCCAGAGAATTTGTATGAAGCGACTGCGTGTGACCGAGCGCCGCTGCCATCGCTTCAACGCAGGTCCTGACTACGTTGTTGAACGGGTCCTGTTCCGTGAGACTCCACCCTGACGTCTGTGAATGCGTTCTGAGCGCCATCGATTTCGGGTTCTTCGGGTCGAACATCTTTATTAATTTTGCCCAGATTACTCTCGCGGCGCGTAACTTTGATACCTCCATGAAATAATTCATTCCTTCAGCCCAGAAAAATGAAAGCCTCGGAGCGAAAGTGTCAACGTCCATTCCTGCCTTTATTCCTGTTCTTACGTACTCCAGACCATCCGCAAGCGTGTATGCCATCTCGAGGTCGGCCGTTGCTCCCGCTTCCTGCATGTGATATCCCGATATGCTTATGCTGTTGAACTTCGGCATGTTCTGAGAAGTGAACTTGAAAATATCCGCTATGATTCTTATCGAAGGCTCGGGAGGATAAATGTACGTATTACGCACCATGTATTCCTTTAGAATGTCATTCTGTATTGTGCCCGTCAATTGCTCCCATTTAACGCCCTGCTCTTCGGCTGCCACTATATAAAAAGCGAGCACGGGAAGAACCGCTCCGTTCATCGTCATCGAAACCGACATTTTATCAAGAGGAATGCCCGAGAATAAGATTTTCATGTCCTCTATCGAATCGATTGCAACGCCCGCCTTGCCGACGTCGCCCACGACGCGGTTGTGGTCGGAATCGTATCCCCTGTGAGTCGCAAGGTCGAAAGCGACCGAGAGACCCATCTGACCTGCCGCAAGGTTTCTCCTGTAGAATGCATTGCTCTCTTCGGCCGTGGAAAAGCCCGCATACTGGCGGACCGTCCAGGGTCTCTGTACATACATAGTAGAGTACGGTCCTCTGAGAAACGGCGGGATACCCGCGACGTAATCTATATGCTCGAGATTCTTTAAATCATCTTTGGTATAAAGTGGTTTTACGTCAATCTGCTCCATTGTCTGCCAGACAAACTCCTGTGGAGTCTTGCCTGTCTCCTGCTTGAATTTTCTTTCCCATTCTTCCTTAGTGACTTTAGCGGAGGATAAGTTTAAATCCAGTTTTGAAAAATCCGGTTTCATATATGTTTTGATCTACTTTAAATTCGTTAAAAGATTCTTGAGTATAGAGTGAACATCCGCGCCGAGATAGATGAAGTCATAGACGCCCGATTTCCTGTGCTCTTCGATTTGCTCCTTCGGATATCCCGCGAGTATGACCTTCATGTCCTTGTTTGCGGTTTTCAGGGTCTTCATAAGCGCGGGCACGAGTTCGGGATAAGTGTCGTCTGTCGAGCATACGACAGTTATTTCCGCGCCGGTTTTGACCGCTTCAGCCGCGGCTTCTTCAGGCGTATCGAAACCTTTTACATAAATAACGTCAAACCCTCCGACTTCAAGGAATCCTCTTGAGAAATCGGCTCTCGCTTTATGCTGCTTGACGGGCCCCATCGTCGCAAGGAAAACTTTCGGAAGGTGGCCTTTCTTCTTCCTGTAATCGGTCGAAAGGTCCCTTAGTTCTTCGAATATTTCCGCCGCCCTGTGAATCCTGATTGTCTCGATGCTCAGGTTCGTGTCTTTCCTCGGCAGTGACTTTCCTATTTCGCCTATCGTAGCGCCTTTTAAATAGGCTTCGACGGCAAGGTCAACCGTATCGCTTGAATCGTCCGCGAGTTTCTGGAGAATATCTAGAATAACGCTGTGCTTTTCCGTACCGCCTTCGACTCTGAATTTCTTGATGTATTCGGAACGGATTTTATGAATCGCATCCGGGTTTGAGTCTTTCGGCTCAGGTTTCTCTTCTTTCACGTTCGCGTACATGTTGTTGCCTACTATGACACTCTTTCTCTTTGCATAATCTTTCCTTCTGTCAGCAGCCGTTTTTTCGATTTCGGATTGCGGAATTTTTTTCTTCAAGGCTTCCAGCATTCCGCCTTCCCTGTCTATCAACTTGATAATTTCCCACGCTTTTCCCGCAATTTCTCCGGTCAATGCTTCGACGTAATACGAACCGCCCGCAGGGTCGATAACGCTGTTTAGATGCGATTCTTCCTTCAGAATAATCTGAGTGTTTCTCGCAAGCCGTCTCGAGAATTCGTCCGGCTCTCCGAGACATTCATCGAACGGGCTCGTGTGAATGCTGTTTGCGCCTCCCGCTATGGCGGAAAATGCCTCGGTCGTAGTCCTCAGAAGATTTACGTATATATCATTGCGCGTCTGGTTATACAGCGAACTCTTTCCGTGTATTGTAACTGATTTCGATGATTCGCTTCCTCCGTATGCGTCAATTATATTCGACCAGAGTATTCTTGCCGCGCGGAGTTTCGCGACTTCCATGAAGTAAAAAGTCGAAATGCCGAAAGTGAGATTGAATTTAGGAGCGACTTCGTCTATCCTGAGTCCTTTTTCGAGCATTTTATTTATATATTCAATCGCGGTTGACAAAACGTAAGCAAGTTCCTGAACCGCGCTCGCGCCTGCATTGACGTAATGGTAACCGTTTGAGCCGATAGTCTTTATGTCCGTTTTATTGTCAATCGCCCATTTCGTGACCTTGTACATATCCTCAAATGCCGATTCAATATCGTGAGGCGGCTGACCGCATTTCACGAGGCAGGAATACGGGTCAGAAAGAATACATCCTTTCAGTCCCGAAATATTGTTTTTCTTCACGTAAGCGGCTAACAATGAAAAATACGGAAGGGCGCTGTAAACGGTTTCAGAATACAGATGGAATTTGTTCAGGTCGATGTTCCGGAAAATCTTTTCCACATCGTTCAGGCAGGAGACTGATGTACCTTCTATTCCTACTTCGCCTGATTCCGACATGTCGGGATCTTTTGAAAGAAGCGTAGCCCTGTCAGGCTTGATGTTTATCGATGTTTGTCCTCTTTCGAGGTCGAATATCAGCGCTTCGTTAAGTTTCTCCGGTGTCGGTGCGGAAATTTCCTGCGATATATACCAGTTGTTCCTGACGTATCCGTCGGGTTTATTGCCTCGGACAAAGTTTGTGAACCCGGGATAATTATCCGTGATGGGATTGTTCTTTATGTCATCCTTCGTATAAATCGGCGCAAGGTCTATTCCTTCGTATGTTTTGGTTATTAATTTTTTATCGAACGGAACTCCTTTTAAATCTTTCTCTGCTGCTCTTTTCCATTCATCGAAAGACGTTCCGGGAAAGTCTTTTTTGAGGTCCGGTTTGTCTGAAAGTTTGCTCATTTGTAACGGATTGATTTATCAAATAATAACAAATATCGATAAATTAAGCGTAAGATTAAATTCAAAAATGAATGGTCATTCCGGAATAATACTGCTTGAAAAGTAATTATCGTTCGAGTTCAATACTGCATAAATATCCGTTATTTCAAAAGCACCAGTTTGCGCACCGTTGATATATTACCGGTTTCATATTTGCAATAATAGACTCCGCTGGAGAATACGGATGCATTCCAGTCAATAGAATATATACCCGGGTTTAAAGTTTCGTCAATCAACTCAACGGCTATTCTTCCCGTCATGTCATAGATTAACATCTTGACGTATGATCTCTCAGGTAATTCGAATTTAATCTTGGTAGAAGAATTAAATGGATTTGGATAATTTTGGTGTAAGTAATGAAATGCGGGTATTTCTGTTGAAATATTCCTGACTCCTATTAATTCGGAAACAGGAATGCGATACATTGAATTATCTACTGTACCCAGATAACAATAATTGTTGTGGATGTAAATTGTCCTGAAATGAATATTACTTCCCAAACCGATATTCAGGAGTGACCAGTTCGTATCATTGCCGATGCTTCTGTAAATGCCTCCGTAAGTACACGCGAATGTATTAGAGCCATATGCTTCAATATCGCTAACTGATTGAGTACTTAAGCCCTTCTTTGTCCAACTATTCCCGTCATTGGTAGTATAATATGCTCCGAACTCTGCGGCAGCGAATATAACGGACCCGTATGTCTTAAATGCATTAACATAATTTACTACCGATGAACTTACGGTCCAAGACACACCGTTATTAGTCGATTGATATATTCCGTAAATAGGGCCGGCAAAAACTTTGGTTGAACTTTTACCGAGAGCCCAGATTGACATCTTAAGACCCGTCGTGCTGTCCCATATTATGCCGTTGTTCGATGTTACGTATGTGCCAAATTGTCCCCCTGCAATTAAATTCGGTCCGGAATTAATAAGGGCTCTAATTATATTACCTTGCATTCCAATTTCTGACCAGTTTACGCCAAGATTGGAAGAGTATATAATACCGCCGTTGTCGTAACTGTTCCTTTTGCTTGCGTATATGTTGTTACCGCTCACGAGCAGGGAGTAATAAGAAAATGAATAATTATTATCGTCTTTGTAAATCTTCTTCCATTTAGACGATGCGAGATTGTAGGTGTATATGCCGCCCCTAATCGGTGATGATGAATACAATATATTTGTACATGCAAATATGTTAATTCCGTCAGATGTTATGCAGCCCACGTCCATAGCCGGTATTCCGATACTTGTCCAGTTTGCTCCGTTGTTTGTGGTCGAATAAACACCGGAGGTGGCTGTACCCGTAAAAAGAATATTTGTGTTTGATGTAATGATGAAATTAGAATTCCCCTGTAATTCCATGCCTGCAGTATTCCATGAATTGCCGTTATTCGTGGATATGAAGATTCCTGAATCCGTTCCGCAATATATATTAAAACCGCTGAAACAAAGCGATTTGATTTTTGTTGTTGTAAGACCGTTGTTTCTTTGATTCCAACTGCTTCCATAATCAGTGGAAATGTATAAACCGTTGCTGTTTGTGCCTGCAAATAAATTATTGCCGTTGAATTTCATTACGTTTATTGTATTTCCAGTCAGGCCTGAGCCTGTCCAGGTCAATCCGTCATCGTTAGACTTATATACACCATTGTTGCTGCCAAGGAAATAATTATTTTGCGATAATGCAAAAGCAAATCCTGTCGGAACTGTCACTAAACTAAATGAACTCCCGTTGTCCGTTGATCTGTATAGTTTAGATGATGCTGCGCTTATAAGAATTGTTTGTCCGTAAATGCCCATATTCTGAAAACCAATAACAGGTAAACCATTCGTTTTCAAAATCCAGGTCGTACCGTTATCCGATGAATAGTAAAGACCTTTAGTTTCAACAAGTGCGTATAATTGGTTATTCTGATTAACGAAATCTCTTATGGGTGCGTTGTCAAAACGCTTCAGACTCCAGTTGATCCCGTTATCTGTGGATTTCCAAAGTGAACCTGCCGGAGACCAGAGTGTAGCATATACGGTCGTGCCTGAAGCAGTGATATTTGTTATTTCTCCGCCGTTGGGCCCGTGCATATTTTGCCACTGTGCATTAAGTCTTGTAAAAATGAGCAAAAAAAGAAATGAAACAATGGCGACTTTATCCATAACATATATGGGAAAATTTGTAAAAAATTCAATTATATAAAATTGATGTAAAATAATGTGTTTGTCAAGGAATTATTTACAGGTTAAATATATATTATTACAGGAAATATTGTCTTTCTGATATTTTAAAATTTGCTTAATTTCCTAAAAAACGGTTATGAAATATATAAAACTCATTCTTGTGTTTTGCGTGTTCACTGCAGGTTGTTCTTCGTCATTAAATGAGGAAAAGAGAAATCAAGACTTGAAATTTCTGAAAAGAAGCGTGGATAGTCTTAGAGTGCTAATGACCAATCTTGACCGGACTCTGGATAGCCTTAACTCTATGGATAAGAGGAAAACAGACGAACTAATGAAGATACAGATGGAACTCGATTCTCTTAAAAAGAATTTGGATTAAAAGTATATTAGAATACGGATGTATATTTAATAACCTGCAAGGCAGTAAGTTTATAATAGATTTTTTATCAAAAATTTGAAATATGATTAAACATGAAATATCTTATTGTTGTTGTAATGGCGCTTTTTCTCTTATCGGGATGCACTAAGCAGACAGATGACGATAAAAGGAAACACGAGATAAAAAAGAGCGCGGACAGCCTGAAGGCTGCGCAGGAAAAACTGGGGAAATCACTGGACAGCCTTGACAGTGAGAGCAAAAAACAGGACGAGAAATTAAAGCAGATGAAGATTGAACTTGATTCTCTGAACAAGAGGATTGAGCAGCAAAAGAAATAATGTTCATCCCCCGTCTTTAATGCTCATATAGAATTCAGTAGTTATTCGTTCTCCCGGCTGCCTGAATATTCTAAACGCTGCCAATTTTTTTGGTGAAAATATTTTAATCGTGAGTTCATAAATCCGTGTATCAGCGGCAGATTCCGGAATTTTAACGCATTCCATTTCGTTTTATACAAAAAGTGGTATTATAATGTATAAATTAGTGTTCCTGCTTTCCGTCCTTATTATTCTCGGATGTTCGGGGAAAAAATCGGCGGATACAATAAATGATAATAAATTAAAAATGGACTCAACCGGGAAATATAACAAACTCACGCCCGAGGAAGAACAGGTAATTTTACGAAAAGGGACTGAAAGACCCTTCACCGGAGAGTATTATGACTTCAAAGGTAACGGTTATTATGCCTGCAAGAGGTGCGACGCGAAACTTTACGAATCGGACGATAAGTTTGATTCCGGCTGCGGCTGGCCCAGTTTCGACGATGAGGTGAAGGGCGCCGTTACTCGCGTTCCGGATAAGGACGGGATGAGAACCGAAATCATCTGCGCTAACTGCGGCGCGCATCTCGGTCACGTTTTTCTCGGCGAGGGATTCACGGAAAAAAACACGAGACACTGCGTTAATTCGATTTCATTAAAATTCATACCATACGGCAAAATGACTGAAACAAATACCGATACCGCGTATTTCGCGGGCGGATGCTTCTGGGGCGTGGAATACCTGATGATGAACGAGCCCGGGGTTGTTAAAACCACAGTCGGGTATATCGGAGGCAGTAAGGAAAATCCGACGTATAAGGAGGTTTGCTCGGGCACTACCGGACACGCCGAAGCGCTTGAAATAGTTTTCGACCCGGCTAAAGTCACCTATGAGAAACTCGCAAAACTTTTCTTTGAGATACACGATTTCACGCAAGTTGACAGGCAGGGACCCGATGTCGGAGAGCAGTACCGCTCGGGAGTGTTTTACGTGAACGATGAGCAGAAGAAAACCGCCGAAAAGGTAATTAAAATATTGTCCGATAAGGGGTATAATGTCGCGACGGAAGTTACCAAAGCGAACAGGTTCTGGCGGGCGGAGGATTATCATCAGGATTATTACAACGTGACCGGTAAAAAACCCTACTGCCACGTTTACAGGAAAATATTCGATTAATCCGGGAGAATTTAGTAGATTCTTTAAGACGGAAAAGATTTCTGCCCGCAATTAAAACTCTTTAACAACGCCGGGGTGTAAGAGTCATTTCACTTTTACAGCGACAAACGTTATGTCGTCGTTTATAGGCGTTTCGTTTCTGAATTTATCAACGTCAGAAAGAATATTGCTTTTTATCGTATCAGTGTCTAAATCTTTGAACTCCAGTAATCTCTGCTCGAGCCTTTCTGTTGTGTACAAATCTCTTTTTTCATTCATCGCTTCCGAAAGTCCGTCCGAATACATGAAGTACAGGTCGTTCTTGCAGAGTTCCGTTTCGGTTTCCTCTATATTCGCAGCAAAGAACTCGTTCTTCTCTAAACCGACTCCGATTCCTTTCGGATAAATTCTGTTTGCGCTGTTATTCCTTATCTGCAGAAGAGGGGAATGACCCGCTCTCGCGGTTCTTACTGTGAAAGAATCGAGGTCAAACAGGGCAATCAGCACGGTAACGAATGAATACTTGTCCATCTGTTCGAATATCTGCTTGTTGATTTCTACAAGTATGTCTTTAGGTGATTTGAAAATGCTCGAGGCGAACTGAATCATCGCCTGCACCTGCGACATGTAAAGCGCTGCGGGGATTCCTTTGTCGGAAACGTCCGCAATAGCGACTAGAATTCTGTTCTCGCTCAACCTGATTATGTCGTAAAAATCTCCGCCGATATTCTCCGCGGGCTGGGCGAATCCGCATATCTCGAGACGCGGATGAATCTCACAGGTCCGCGGAAGCAGACTGCTTTGTATCCTCGCGGCTATGTTAACCTCCTCTTCGTAACGCTGCTTATCCGCCTGTTCCTTGAGCAAGCGTGAGTTCTCGAGACTGATCGCGCTTTGTGACGCGAATGATTTTAATAAGTCGATATCCTCATCGGAGAATGCCTTCCCGGATTTCTTATCTCCGAAAGTCAGCGTGCCAAGAAGTTCATTCTTCAGGTATATCGGAATCAGAAGTTTTATGTTTCTTTCTTTAAGAAGCGTAATCTCATCGTCCGACAATCCCATTTCGTTAACCTTGAGAGCGTTGACGAGCACGGGTTCGGTCCCGTCCGTTATAATCTTTTTAAGCAGCGCGTCTATCTTCCTGTCGAGGCTGAGGTCGAGCGCTTTGATGTATTTCGCGTTGAACACGCGCAGATTGAATTCTGTTATGCCGACCGTATCCCGCAGAAAACCCTTTATGTTCGAAATAAGGTCGGTTATATCATTTATGTATGATGTCTCCTTTGTGAAATTCAGAAGGGATTTTCTGTAATTATATCTTTCCCTGTAGAACTGCCTGTCAACGAAATCCTTCGCGAACTTATTCACGTAATCGAAAGAGAAAGTGAAGAATATGATGAATGTTATTATGAGCAGTTGATTGCTCCCCTTGAAAATTTCCTTGAAGTAGGAATTCATCAGGTACACGAGAACGAGGTAAACCGAAATAATTATCAGCGTGACAATCCCGAAAACTATGCTTTTCTTAACGATGAATTCAGTGTCGAGAATCCTGTATTTGATAATTGAAAATCCGAACGATATGGGTATCGCGAGCACGAGAGCGTTAGGAATTAAGTACAGCGGATTAACCAGAAAATACGGGTCCTTGTTTACGAATGAGAAAACAAGATAATACGTGATGCCGATGCCTCCAAGCAGGAATCCCTTGCTTATAATTGACAGCGATTTCAAAAGACCCGGGTCCGTAATTCTTCCTTTGGACCTCTGAAACAGAACGGTGCCTATGACGAAATATAGCACGGGTATGACTTTAACGAGATAAAATGATAATATTCCCTGCAACTTCGCGCCAACTATAAATACAGTAATCAGGGGTATCAAAACCAGAGCGTACAGTATGAGAAGGAATGTTCTTCTTCTTTTAAATTCATATTTTATCGGGTACGTCATGAAGAAATGCACGTAAAGCGGGGGAATAAGCACCATAGCGAACGCGTAAACCCTGTTCATAAGAAGATAAAGAAAAGCCGAAACGCTGTCGAGGCTGTCAAGTCTGACAGAGCCTGCAGGATTAATACCCGAATACAATACGAGCCCTGTCGCGGCCGAGCAGGACAGGAAGAAAAAGAGCCGTGATGTGAGTTCTTTGGGCCTTGAATATCCGACGAGAGTGCCTACGAAAAGAAACGCAAGTCCAACCACCCAGAAAATCAGAAAACTTATGCTTATAAACTTGTAAACCCAGATGTCCACGTCAATAATCACGCCGCCGCGTATTACCGTATAAGTTATGAACTGATTGCTGTACTGGTTCAGAAGGTCCATTGCGGAAACGCTGCTGCTGAACGTGCGGCCGTTTATCGCGATGAGGATGTCGCCGTCCTTAAGTCCGGCCTGGTCCGCGACGCCTCCGGGTATTATCTGCGTAATCATCAGCGTGCTCTCCCGGTTTAGCGAGTCGCCTTTCGGTATCCAGAGGCAGTCGTCCGTTGTCATCCTGCGCGAGAAGAAATTGTTCTCGAACGCTACGACGTTTAAAATAAGGCAAAGCAGAGAGAAAAATACCACGAAGAATCTCAAATTGCTTTCCTGTATTTTATCTAAAAATTTCATCTTAATTTTAATACGTTTTTACTACCACTAAAGTTATGTCGTCGTGCTGCTCCGCATTCTCCGAAAATGCGTCAACTTCGTTAATCAGGATGCTGCTCAATTCGGAAGGCGTCATCTTTTTGTGCTGTTTCAGGATATTTATGAGCCGTTCCATGCCGAATTCCTCTCTTTCCTTGTTCATCGCCTCGTTTAGTCCGTCAGTGTAAAAGAAAAGCAGGTTGCCCTTCCCGAACTCAATTTCATACTCGTCAAGTGAATTCTTGAAAAGTTCGTCCTTGTCAAGACCGAGCCCTATTCCTCTTGTATTCAGCAGTTCGATGCTGCCGTTTCTCGCGAATATCGCGGGATTATGACCCGCCCTGATGAATTTCACTTTCCGTGAATTCAGATTGAACAGACCGAGCGATACAGTAACGAATGACCTTTTCTCGAATCTGTCGAATACCTGCTTGTTAACTTCTATCATAATGTCGCGGGGACTCGTGAAAATCTTTGACGCGAATCTAATTAGCGCCTGAACCTTAGCCATGTAAAGTGCCGCGGGAAGCCCTTTCCCCGAAACATCCGCGATTACAACGAGTATGTTTTCTTCATCGATTTGTATGACGTCATAGAAATCACCTCCTATAATTCTTGCTGGCTTCGAGAGACAGGATATTTCAATATTATCGAACCGGAATGAATTTACAGGAAGAAGACCTTCCTGAATGTTTTTCGCAATCTTAAGTTCTTCCTCTATCAGGTTCTTCTTGTATTCTTCTTCGCGCAATCTCGAGTTCTCAATCGCGATTGAAATATTCGAACAGATTGTTTTCAGCAGATCGCTGTCTTCGTCTGAATAAGGTGTGTTTTCAGGCTTGCTTCCCATCAGCAGCGCGCCCGCGAGTTCGCTTTTAACCGTTATAGGTACGGCAAGGACGTAACCGCTTTCTTTAATTGCGTCAATCTGTTCTTTCGGCACGGATATCTCACGGAGACTTTGTTCCTGAAGATATCTGGGCTCGTACGATTTATTAAAAATGAGTTTCAGGAACAATGAGTTCCTTATCGCGATGTCGTGTGAGGTGTTCTGATACCTGTATTTGCTGTCCGTAAGGAGCAGTTCAACGTTCTCGACACCCATGTTCTGCTTCAGCATTCCGCAGAGTTTCGTGCATACTTCGTCTATGCTGTTCAGCAAAGGAAGTTCATTCGAAAAATCCAGAAGCGATTTCCTGTAATTGTACCTTGCCTTGTAGAATTTCTTGTCAACGAAAACCTTTATCAGTTTAGTCGCGTAACTGAACGAGAAGATTACGAGAACGATTATAAGGACGGTTATCAACTGTTTATTCTTCAGATTGTAAGAATCAAACAGGTTGTCAATCATAGTAATAAGTATCATGTAACCGGAAATCGTAACCGCGGTGACTATGCCGAAAACTATTCCCCTTTTAACGAAGAACTCCGTATCCAGAATTTTATACTTGTAGATGGAATAACCGAATGCCAGCGGTATTGCCAGTACGAGCACGATCGGTATCCTCGTAATCGGATTCATACTCATTTTCGGAAGCATTAACGGAAAAATAACGTAATAATATATAAGGCCGAGAAATCCTATGAAAACTCCTATAAGCAGTATCCTGAGCGGCTTTCTCTCCTCTTTTCCCTGAATCTTATTGTATGATTTCAGGAAGAGTACTATGCTGGCAGCTATGAATAGCAGCGGGTAATACGTAAACAACAGATCTACGAAACGCGTATTCACAAGATTTATATATACCGTCATGAAAAACGCCGGCGAATTAATTATTATTGCAGCCAGGTAAACCAGGAAAATTTTCAACTTCCTCTTCCTGATGTCATAATAAAGCGGATAAACCGAGAAGAAATGGAACAGCAGGGGATAAATGAATATACTCGCGACGAAATAACTAATCATCAGATAATCAATCTTACCTACATAATACCATACTCCTCCATAAGTAAGAAAACCCTGCGAAGCCGCGGCGGAGAGAAGGAAAAAAATCTGCGAGGTCAGTTCCTTCGGCTTTGAAATTCCCACGAAGAATCCGTTGAAGAGGAATCCGAAACCAAATGCAACGAAGATGTAGAATATCAGATGGAAATACCTGTGAACGCTGACCGTTATCTCCATCTGTATGCCGTCTCGAATAATAAGATATACGGCGTCGTTACCCGGAGGGATGCCGCTGAGAATGTTCTGAAATTCGGTGAGGTCGGTAACTTCTGTCCCGTTAACAGCGGCAATTCTATCACCTGCCAGTAACCCTGCTTTTTCTGCCGCGCCGTTTTTAAGGATCTGCTGGATTTCTATAAGAGATTTCGAATCGACGCTAACGTTCGTTTTAATGCAGTCGTCTATTGTAAGTTTGTTCGTGAAAAGAGAATAAAATACCGGGATACCGCCTGCTATGAGGCAATATAAGGTTATCAATACAATGAAAAACCTCAGTGTGTAATCGCTGTATTTGTTTATAAATCTCAAAATTCTCTTTATTTAAATACGTAAAAAAAACTGCATTGTTCTAAATATCGTAGCCAATGGAGAAGTAAAACGTGTACTGCCCCCAGATAATACTGCCTTTCGAAAATCCATTTGTCAGTAAAAATGCCTTTCCCGCCGAGAAACTCGCTTTCCCGATTGGCGTATCGAACATCGCCGCCAGTCCGAGGCCGTGCCTGAGATCTTTGAACCTAATATCGTCAGAATTTTCCCATATTCTGCCGATGTCATAACGGAAAGAAAAATACGTGTCAAAGAATATCTGAACGGGAAACTTGTACCTGTACTCCAGCGACGCGAGAAGAATTTGTCTTCCCATCAACTGGTCTTCCACCATTCCGTAAAATGAATTCTCGCCTCCCAGAGAGAATAACTCAAAATCAGGGGTTGTCTTATCCGCAAAACCGAATATGAACTTCGGCTTTAATATGTGCGATGAAGCGAGAGATATGCTGTGCGCTATGTCAAAATAAAATTTTGTGAAAGTCACTCCGCCTGAAAGACTGTTCCTCGATGACTCGTAATTATAATTCAATACTGTGCCGGAATTCGCGAACGGAGATTTGTCTTCCGTGTCGATCTTGCCTCCGACATTGAGTTTGAACAGGCTCAGGTCGGATATCTCGGGAATGTTTCCCTGCAATTGTGTCCTGGATACGTTCTCGAGCGTTATCTGTGTAAAAAGGGTGCCGAATTTCTCAAGTTGAGTCCCGACTTTAAAACTTCCTCCGTACCTGATGTTTCTGTATTCGCCTGTTTGCTGCCTTGTTAAAGTCTTCTCGGCGTCATCGGTGATTTCAACGTAGTCAAAGAAATTCTGAAATTTATAATATCCCGAAAGATTGTAAGTAAGCGGAGTGCCGAAGAACTTGTTCGATAAGACCTCGAGTTTATATTCTCTGTCCCTAAGTCCTCCTTTTATTATGCCCCCTATTTCATTGCCCGTTCCGAAAAGATTCTCATTCCTTAGCGAAGCGTATCCCTGTAATTTCCTTTCGTTGTCCGCTCTGAAGGAAATGTAAAGGTTCCTCGCGCTTTTTTCGACAAGATAGATGTCAAGCACAGGCTTCGACTTCTGATAATTAAGCGCAAGGCTTGTCTGCGTGAAAAGGCTCGTGCCGTATATTCCCCCGAGGCTTTCTTTCAGGTCTTTCAGTTTTACAGGCTTGTTTGTGTTAACGTAAGTTTCGCTCAGAATGAGAGAACTCTTTGTCAGATTATTGCCGATGATGTTAATGCCCGATATCTTCCCGTCGGTGAATTCAATTTCAAGAATCCCGGAATTATCATCAAGATAAAACTTCGATATTTCGATTATGGAATATCCTTTTTTTCTCAGGTTCCCGAGAAGGTCGTTGTATAGCGCGAATAATTTCTTGTTATTGCAGCGGTAAGATATTGCCCGGTTGCCGAACTCGGAAATCAGCGAAGTCACCGCATTCGAAATATCTTCCGGTATCTTGTTTGTCGCGGTCAACTGTGAAAAAGCAAATGCTCCCGTATTGAGAGTGTCGGTGCGTTTTATCCTGTAGTCGAACAGTCTTGTGTCGCCCCCGTTATTGAATATGATTTTTATTCCGTTGAGTTTAGCGTAGTTCTCTGCGGTGTATTCAATCCTGCTTCGTGAATTATCCGTGTATATGTTCGCCCGTACGCTTTTATAAAAACCCGTTCTGTAAATGTCCCTTAGCCGTTTTTCGATTGTAACATACCTGACAAAATTATTTTCCTGCTCTCTTATAATCGCGTTTTTTAAAGAGTCAGGAAGCGACTCGCACCTGAACGTAACGGTTCCGTTGAAAAGAAAATTATTGAAATTCTCTGAAGCATTTGACTCCAGAGTGTCGATTCTTCCGATTATCGCGTTTATCTGGTCCTCGGCCGCGAGTCTTCCTTTCTCAATCATGTAGTCCGCATAACCGAAATCCGTGGAGTTGATGTTGAAGATTTCGGGAGTGATTATATAATCCGAATTTTTTAACTGCTCCGCGTTCAACTGGGCGAGAGTAATTGAAAGTATCTGGTCGGCCGTGTTTATCGGGTTTTGCAATTCTTCGGTGTTCTTCAGCGGGCTGGTTGAATTGACGGTTATGACAAGGTCGGCGCCTAATTGTTTCGCCACGTCAACCGGAATATTCGCCGTCAGTCCTCCGTCAACCAGATCCTTTCCTTTGACTCTTGTCGGCGAGTAAAGCAGCGGAAACGTAAATGATGCTTTTATTGATTCGCTGAGATTCCCGTCTTTCAGCACAACCCTTTCACCCTTGTTAAGATCCGTTGCTACTGCGCAAAAAGGTATCCTCAAAGAGAAAAAATCCTTTTTCGGCTTGTACCTCGCATTAAGAAGGTACAGGTTGAAGAGTTCCGCTATCTGCTGTCCGGAAGAGAGCGAAGTAGGGAATAGCGGCCTGATTCCGTCAAATGAAAATGAAAGGAATCCCTTGTCCTGCAGTTTCTTCTGGTCAACGAACAGAAATTCCCGCTCGTACTTCCGTGTTAAAGTTAGTTTTGATTCCCAGTCAATCGATTTCGTTATGTCCCGAAGTTCGCCCGGAGTGTATCCCGAGGCGTACATCCCGCCCGTTATGGCGCCGATGCTCGTCCCGACGATAAGGTCAACGTTTATATCGTGCTTTTCAAATACATCAAGAACACCTATCTGCGCCAACCCCCGCGCTCCTCCTCCGCTTAAAACAAGTGCAATTTTTCTTGTGTTGTACTTTTTAGGAAAAACGTTGAATAAAGCCGTATCCATTAAGGGAATGTTTGTTAGACCCAGTTCAAGTTTATCCACAAGTGTATCTTCCTGCGCGTATGACGCTCCGGATAAAAATAATAACAGAAATATTATTTTGAAGATTTTAAGCAATGTTCTTCTCTCTTTTTGTAAAGCCCGCGACATAGACAGCGAGACCCGTGATTAAACCCGGGTACATTGGTTCTGTATAGCCAATATTAAAAATTACCCAAAAAAACGAAAATAAAAATGATACAATCATTGCACTTAATATCCAGTTCCTCCCGATATGAAGAGCGGGAAAATATGAAGTCACTACCGCAATTAGCAATGAAGGGATGGTAACACTTCCGACTATATACCAGATTTCTACGACCGAAGGCACGAGCAAAGCGATAATAAGTGATAGGACCGATGCCGCTGTAATGCCTGCCTTTGAAAACCTGTTCCCTTCATCTCCGCTTCCTTTAATCCTGTTTATTATGTCCTTGCCGAGAGTCGAGGCCGATATGAACATGTAAGAATGCAGAGTTGACATTATTGTCGCAATCAGTCCGATGAAGAATAATCCCTTGGCGGCTGCGGGCAGTATTGCTTCCGCAAGCAGTGGATACGACATGGCGGGATTCGGTATGTCCTTCAGTGCCGCGGCCGAGTATAATCCGGCTATTGTTGTCATAGCATCGAAAATAATCCAGAATACGAGGGAGATGAAAACCCCTTTTACTGCGGTCTTCTCGCTTTTCGCGGCGTAACAGCGCTGATGGAAAGCAGGATCGACTATCGCCCACGCGCCTATGAAAAACCAAACGATTATGTATCCGGCGGAATGTCCGCCCGAAATAGTCAGATGTTCACCGGGAAGGTTCGCGCCGAGAAATTCAAAATTTCCGAGATTCATGAAACAGAACGGTATTATGATGCCGAAACCGAGAAACATCAGCGCGAATTCGAAAATATTGACACGGACATCGGCATTTAATCCGCCCTTGTACAAATATGCCACCGAGATAATGAGACATAGTAACATCGATACCCACATTGGGAATCCGAAAATCATGGAAGTAATAATTCCGAGCATGAATAGGTACGGCGCGGGAGTTACGAGCAGGAATATCATAACCGCTCCGAAAACACTTACTTTCTTGCCGTAAACCAGATTAAGTTTGTCCGGTATCGTGTATAACCGGGTCTTCCTGATTTTGACGGCGAAGAAGAGTGCGAAGACTGTTATGAAAACATAATAGGGAAACGCGTTCAGGAACCAACTTGATATCCCGTATCTGTATGTGAATTCTCCCACTCCGAGGACACCGCCGTAAAACGAAGATACAAGAGTCGCGACGAAAGCCGGCAAAGTCAGCCTTCTTCCCATAACGAGATAGTTCTCTTCCGTGTCGTCTTTCCTGCCTGACCTGAATCCTATGTAGATAGCAGCAAGAAAATAAACAACAATCAGTATATAGTCATATATTGAAAAACTTATCATTGAAACAACAGATGGAAAAGTACCTTTAAATAATTACAAAAAATGCTCCTTGAACAACAGCAGCACTCCTGACTTGAATTCAACCGAAACCTTGCCTGCTGACGAAACATTAAGCGCTCCTTCCCTTACTCCGGACTCAAGGCTTTCATTTTTAAGCGCGTATTTCAGTCCTTTTGTGGTGATGCCTTCCGCCAGAGGCATCGGTATGAGAGAGACCGTGCAGCCCTTCCTGTAAGCAAACCCGGTCTTGCCGTTAATGAAATATATCTCGAAGACGCGGTCGAAAATTCTCATTTGCAGAATTTTACTGTATCTTTTCAATACGCTGAAATTGTTCAGCGTGTGGTCGGGTCTG
>CAZOQR010000030.1:0-17750 GCA_964581915.1 uncultured Ignavibacteriaceae bacterium
TGTTTTTTCCCGTACAATAAACCGTATTATTTTAAATATACACTTGATTATGACTATCTTATAATTTATATTAACATATAATCAATCGGCAAGCATATCTGTTTTTTTACAACTGTAGCCGAGACATTAAACCCTGAAAAAATGTTTTTTTAACATAACATTAAAATTTATGAGAGCGAATTTTATTGTATCAATCCGCTTCCACCATTGCCGTTAGCGCTGCCGGCTCAAGCCGGCGGCAAAATGCTAATTTTCTGTTTCAAAAATTATTGTTTCATTTTCATTTCATTAGAAATCACAAGGGGCTAAAAAGGAGGCGTGTGAAACTGGCTCCGGGCAATCTCTGGAAAAACACTGCCGATATGCATCTGAATCCGCGACTGATTTATTGGCGGTGCGGTTAAATGAAAACACTTCACAAAGATTGCATACTGTATCAAATCATTGATTGCACGCTAGATGCAATAATACAAGATTCAATCAGTAGATTTTAAAAATTTAAATAAGGAATATAATTATGAAAAAACTATTTTTATTACCCGGAATTCTTCTAATCGCGTTTATCCTGTACGCCATATCTTTTTCCAACTCCGGAGTCGCGGAGAATAAAACGCTGACATTGCAAATATCGGTTCATACAATCGGATGCGAAACTTGCAAGGACATAAGATATTGCGTTGACGGAGGACCATTGTTGATAGCATACTCACCCGACTTCACCGCCGAATATGGAGATGATTTTGACAGACATACAATTTGCGTTAAATGCTGCGGTGATAAAACCGGAACAGCAACGTTTAATTCCGGAGATCCGTCCGTTACGGTTACCGCCACTCAAAATGGTTCCGACTGCAACTGCAGCGAAAAGAAGAAAAAGTAAAACCCTTATGATAACAAAGCCCGTTATGTTTTACATAACGGGCTTTTATGATTTAAACTTATTATTAAATAATAGTAATCTTAAATCGATATCACTTTACCAGTATCATTTTTTTCGTTTCGTTAAACGAGCCGCTTTCAAGCCTGTAATAATACACGCCGCTCGACAGTTCGGAGCCGTCGAATTCATAATTGTATTTTCCCGCGTTCAACTGACCGTTTACAAGCGTATATAAGACGCTACCTGTAACGTCAAAAACCTGCAGTCTTACGTTTCCAGTTGTTGGTATGTCGAAGGAAATCTTCGTCACGGGATTGAAAGGATTCGGATAGTTCTGCGACAAAGAATATCTCTGCGGTACCGGAGCATTAACAGGATTAATACCTGTAGGAATATAATGACCCTTGCCTGAATTTATGACTTCCTTGTTCACGTCATTCTGAACGAATGCGGCAGTATACATTGAAGTGTCAACCCAGTTGGCAAGACGCTTGTAGGTATAAGTATATGTGTAAGTTCCCGCAGTCGTAGGAGCATCGACACCCGTGGTGTTCGGATATGCCCACCTGAACACGTTGTAAAAATCAGTTTCACCGTTAGAGCCCGGAGGGCTTGTATAATGAACCTTGTTCTCGACAGCCATTACTCTTAATTTGTATGTTCCTGCCGGCAGGTTAGAGGAAAGATTCAATACTATAACTGATTTTATCGAGTCTCCCGCTATTCTTGAATCCGTAACCGTGATGCTTAAGGGAGTCGAGACGCCTGTGCGTGTCGCGAGCACGCCCGAGAAACAGGAAGCCGAAAACGGCCAGCAGCAGTCGAACAATACTCCGTCCGCGTTCACGGTCGGATAGGCGTTTATTCCGCAGTAATTCACCCGCTCGGTGTTTTGAGTCGGATTCGCGAGGTACATCGGGTCAGCGCCGAAATTCGGATGATATTTTATCGCGTTTGTATTCGTCGGGTTCGCCAGAAGCCAAGCGTCAAAAATCGGGTTGCTTGCACCGCACGGACCGCAGAAGCAACTGGTTGCTTCTTCAAACAGCACGATTCTTGTCGCCTGCGGATATGCCTGCGAGGCCGCAAATAAAATCGCGGCGATTAAGATTACTCCGGAGATTAGTATTCGTGATCTCAATTTCACTCCTTTTCTTTAATAAAATTATTATAATTTTTCAAAAATTCCTGAATTATTCTTTTTTTTATATGTACTTTTTCTGGTAGCAAATAAAATTAAGAAAATCCCGCATTAATAAATACGTATATCTTAAACCGGAACTGCCGGATTTTCTATTTAATCAAAACCATCTTTCTCGCTTCGATAAGGTCATCTCCCGATTTCAACTGATAGAAATACAATCCCGAAGCCAGTTTTGAAGCGTCAAACCTGACCTTATAAACACCCGGATTCAGGTGACCGTCAATCAGAACAGATACTTCCCTGCCCGTAACATCATATACTATCAAAGTATAATTCCCGTTTCCGATTATCGAATTTTCGTTCACTGGAATCCGTATGCAGACAGTAGTCACCGCGTTGAAAGGATTCGGATAATTTTGACCGAGCGAAAAACTTTCAGGAATCTCTTCCTCGTTCACCGAGATTCCGACGATGTTCTCGCCTCCGTTAGTGGTTTTGTAAATCGTGCCCGTAGAACCGACGTGCCAGCCGGTCATATCGTTTACGAACCACAC
The DNA here is from genome assembly GCA_964581915.1 of uncultured Ignavibacteriaceae bacterium. GTDB lineage: Bacteria > Bacteroidota > Ignavibacteria > Tepidaquicellales > Tepidaquicellaceae > CAIKZJ01. The sequence continues at coordinate 2,579 of CAZOQR010000030.1, forward strand.
GGAATTATTTACCGTTGAGCATCCGACCGACTGATCCGACCAGTTATCGCCGCCGTTTGTCGTTCTGAAAATCCTGCTGCTTCCGACTACCCAGCCGGTTTGATTTGACGGGAAATGAAGTTCCTCAAAATTCACGCTGTACGGGAATCCTGACGCTAAATTGTTCCACGTAAGACCCCCGTCGGTTGTTTTTAGAACCATCTTGTACCATCCCGAGATATAACCCATCGAAGCGGAAGGAAAGCATATCGAAGTTAAGTACGCCGTCCCGACTGTCAGCGGCTGCATAACCCAGTTCTGTCCGCCGTTTGTCGTCTTTAAAAGTTTTGTCCACCACCCAACGGCGAAACCTGTTTGCGCGGATGTGAAGAATACATTTTCGAGCGAAGCGGTATCGGATATGACGTTATACTGAGTCGTCCAGTTATCGCCTCCGTTTGTTGTCATCATAATAAGACCCGTTCGGGGCGGTGTCGATTTATAACCCGCAGTCCATCCCGTCTCGCTATTCAGGAAGAAAACGGATTTTAGATTGTAATTGACAACCTTGAGTTTAGGAACCCAGTTCAATCCTCCGTCGGTTGATTTAACGAGATAATTCGTATCGCCGACAATCACAGAGCCAGCGCTGTATCCGGTTGACGCGTTCACGAAGCGAATCGTGCTGTAATACAAAGGCAACGAAGAAATTATCTGGTTCCAGTTGGCGCCTCCGTTAGTAGTTTTCATCATCGCTCCCGACACACCCGCTGCCCATCCTGTCTGGTCGGAAATGAAATGCGCGGAATAGAAAGTGTTCGGCAAACCTCCCGACTGATTAATAAATGTCGCGCCCGCGTCAGTTGTCTTGCAGATACGTCCTTCATAGGCGCCAATCCATCCCGTATTCGCGTCAACGAAAGAAATCGATCTCAGGTTCGTGCTCCAGGGAAGTCCTCCTGAAATGCTTGTCCACGAACCTCCTCCGTCAGTCGTCTTGAAAAGCACGCACCCGCTGTTGCCGCCTCCGATATAACCCGTCGTTTCAGACGTGAAGTAAACGCAGGAAAATTCCGCTATCGTTCCCGTCGTGAGCAGCGACCTGGTTACTCCTCCGTCGGTTGATTTCGCCGCTTTTCCTCCGCCGCCTACCAGATAACCCGTTGACGCGCTCGGGAAATGAATTCCGCTCGGTGACTGTGATACACCGCATGGATAAGAAATCCAGTTGCTACCGCCGTCGGTTGTTTTCAGTATGTTCCCGGATAACAATGAACCGCAAATCCAGCCGGTATTTTCCGAAATGAAATAGAGGCACGCCAATGTCGCCGTTCCGCCTCCTGTCTGGCTTATCCAGTTCTCGCCGCCGTCAGTTGTCTTTATAATTTTTCCGCTTGTCCCGCAGGCGTAACCAGTGAACTGATTAACGAACTGCATTGAATATAAATCAGTCGTAAGCCCTGACGATTGCGCCGTCCAGTTAACGCCTCCGTTAACGGATTTATACAATGCCCCTTTGCTGCCGCAGAAATAACCCGTGCCGGGGTTTATGAAATGCACCGAATAAATCTGGCTTGTGTTCGGATAGTTCCAGTTGGGTATGTTATTAGAATAGACAGTCCAGTTCAATCCTCCGTTTGAAGACATTATCAAAGTCTTTCCGTGCCCGCAGCCCGTAATTACATCAGTATTAAGCGCCTGAACTTTAAGAATCGGATTTGCCTGAGGATAAGGGTTCTGCAATACCCATCCGGTCTGTGGATAAGAAATTTTTGTAACCGAAAAGACAATTATGAATAGAATAATCGGTTTGATAATATTCATAATCACTCCTTTAATTATTTTCCGGGACAAGGTTAATGTCCCAAAACTATATTATTCAACAATCATTCCTTTAATATTTCAAAGCAATGCATTTATTGATTCAGTTTTTTTATTATTCAAACAACATCATTTAAGCAGAAGCATTTTTCCCGATTCCGTGTGTTTGCCTGCCCTTAACTGATAAAAATATACGCCGCTGTTATATCCCGCCGCGTCCCACGTTGCCTCATACGTACCCGGCTGAAGTCTTTCATTCACGAGCGTCGCGACTTCCTTTCCGAGAATGTCAAACACTTTTAAAACAACCCTGTCATTTCCGCCAATGCGGGAATCCATAGGAATGTCGAACTTTATCTTCGTCACGGGATTGAAAGGATTCGGGAAATTCTGGCTCAATTGAACAGATTTCGGGATTTCCGCAGAAACGTTCCTTACAAAAACGCTGCCTCCGTTTGTGGTCTTTAAAATCATTCCGCCCATCCCGAAAATAAATCCGGTGTTAGGGCTTAAGAATGTTATAACGCTCGGTACCTGTCCCGAGTGTAAAAGAGTCTGACTCCAGTTTACACCGCCGTTCGTGGTTCTGTAAAAATTTCCGTTGTACCCGCCTGTCCATCCCGTGTTAGCATCCTTAAACGCAATCGCGTACAAATGATTGTTCGCTCCTACTGAATACTGAGTCCAGTTAATTCCACCATTAATCGTTCTGTAAACTGCTCCGAGATCGGCGGCAATGTATCCCGTATTCTCATTATAGAAATATATGTGCTTGTTATTCGATGTGATTCCCGTCGATGAAGTTAAAGCCCAGTTGTTCCCTGAGTTAGTAGTTTTGTAAACATTCCCGTTATTATAGATTGAATATCCTGTTGAGTTATTTACAAACGAGCAGGTAATGAAATATCCTGATGTACCGATTGACTGAGAGAACCAACTCGAGCCACCGTCTGTCGTTCTTTTGCAGTTGCCGTAATTCGTAAGAACAATTCCGTTATTCAAATCGAAGAACTTCACAAAAGTTAAGTTATCCGTCAAAGACAAGTTCATCGTCGTCCAGTTTTCGCCCCCGTCACTGGATTTGAACGCTTTCCCGTAACCGCCCACAGCCCATAGCATTTGTGTTCCGATACAGGACAACCCGTAAATCGGATAATCATTACTCAGAATGTCCTTCTCATTCCAGACTGCCCCGCCGTTGGTGGTTTTCAGGATTTTACCGTTATCCTCTCCCACCCATATATTGAGGGAATCAGCGGCTTGACAGCAATTAATCGTTTCCGTATATCCGCCTGAAATCTTGCTCCACGATGCCCCTGAATTCAGGGATTTCAAAACAGTTCCTTCGCCTCCGAGCATATAACCCGTCGTGCCTGAGAATGCAATACAATTCAAATCGTTGCTTACTATCGAATTCAACTGCGACCAGTTAACGCCGGAATTAGTTGTTTTCATGTATATGCCTGAACCTGCCGTAATCAGTCCTGTGGAAGAATTAAAAAAGTAAATATTTTTCAGGTATTGCAGAGTCCAGTTCAACGCAGGTTTAGTCCAGTTCACACCTCCGTTAGTAGTCTTCAGGATATACCCCGACTCACCGGCAGCGAATCCGTTATTCGCGTCAAGCATGTACACCGACCAGATTATTTTAGTATGCCCGCTCGGCTGTACCACCCAGTTCACGCCGCCGTCGGATGTCTTCACGATAGTCCCGTTCTGTCCTGCCGCCCATCCGGTATTCACATCCACAAAGAAAACCGACAAATAAACCACGGAAGCGGGAGTTGAGGATTCCGTCCAGGTGTTTCCGCCGTTAGTCGTCTTTAACACTTTGCCCGAACCTGCCGCTATGTAACCGGTATTGGCATTCAGAAACTTTACGTCACGGAGTGTGAACGATAGAGAAGACGCCTGAGAGAACCAGTTGTCGCCTCCGTCTGTTGTCTTGCGAATGGTTCCGTTCACATCACCGCCGACTGTCCAACCTGTACTCTGGTTGACAAAGAAAATTGAGAATAATGTTTCCTGTGTTCCCGATTCCTGATGGATCCAGTCGAGCCCCCCGTTTGTGGTTTTAATTATCACTCCCCCGTTGCCACAAGCGTAAAAAATATTCTGTTCGACCGTGTGAATGCCGAATAAATTACTGGCGGTAGGCAGAGGATTCTGCCAGACCCAACTGCTCTGCGAATATCCGTAAGGGAAAAATGACAGCAGCACGCAGATTGTGAGTAGAGTTTTTTTCATACAGTGTTTATTAGTTAATGATTTTTTACTTCAGCAGTACCATTTTTCTTGCACCTGATTTTTCACCCGCGCTTAGAATGTAAAAATAAATTCCTGAATTAAGGCGGGAACCATCAAATTCGGCTTCGTAAGTTCCCGGCTGAAGTCTTTCATTCACGAGCGTCGCGACTTCCTTTCCGAGAATGTCATAGACCTTAAGAGTAACCATACCATTTTCGCTTTTCCATTTTCCATTTTCGGCTATATCAAACCGTATCTTCGTCACGGGATTGAAAGGATTCGGATAATTCTGGCCGAGCAGAAATTTCTTAGGGACTTCATTAGAAATATTCCGGACGAACACCCCGCCGCCGTTTGTTGTCTGCAGTATCGCGCCGCCCGTCCCGCTTATCCAGCCGGTGCTGGCGTCATTGAAAAATACCGACAGCAGCGATGAGCCTGAACCGGTATAATGCTGTTCCCAGGTTTCTCCGAGATTTGTGGATTTATACACGTAAATTGACGAGGACGTTGCATAACAAACCGAATTGGAAATATGAACCGATGTAAGGTCTTCGATAGTTCCGCTTGTTTTCTGCACCCAGCCCGCTCCTCCGTTCGTTGTCTTGATAATCGTTCCTCCCGCGCCGACAGCGATTCCCGTGTTCGCATTCACGAAATAAACAGAATTAAGGTCATTGAATGTTTTATCGGCGGTAATCTGCGACCAGTTATCTCCGGAATTGGTCGTTCTCAAAATTACGCCTCCCATGCCTACTGCGGTGCCGTTGACGGCGTCGCCGAATTTTACCGATTTCAGGGTTATCATTACAGGGCTTGTTACATTTGACCAGTTAGCGCCGTAGTTGGTCGATTTCATAATTATTCCGTTATCTCCTACGGCTATTGCAGTGCCTCCGCTCACTTTAACGACTGAATTAAGTCCGCTTGAATACGTCCCGGACGTAACTGAAATCCAGTTTGTTCCTCCGTTCGTGGTGCGGATTATTTTTCTTCCCGAACCGACAGCAGTAACATTATCGCTATCGAACAAAGCGAGAGAAGTCAGGGTCGCGGATGTAATCTTTGATTGCGCTACCCAGGTAAGACCTGAATTCGTTGACTTCAAAACAGTTCCGCTGCCGCCCGAGGTATAACCCGTGCTTCCCGAGAAACAAATCGCATAAAGGCTGTCTCTTACATTCGTGTTTATTCCCGACCAGTTGTATCCTCCGTTCGTTGTCTTTCTAACGAGTCCCTCTTCGCCAACCCCTATCGCGTTCATTGAATCGGAAAAGCAAAAATCATTCTGACTGTTGATACTTGAATTTATCAGGAACCAGTTCTGCCCCGTATTTGTAGTTTTTTTCATCTCTCCGTTACCGCCCGAAATAAATCCCGTATTTTGATTGATGAAAAACACCGTACCCCATATTCTCGTATTTTCCGACACGAACCAACTGCTTCCTCCGTTTGTGGTCTTTTTCAGACCGTCAAGATTCGTGCACGAAAAACCCGTATTGTCGTTAATGAAATACATCTTGCCGTTATACGAGCGTCCTGCGTGCGTTATCTTCGTCCAGTTGACGCCGCAATTCGTAGTCTTGAAAATTGTACTGTCATTGCCGCTTACGTAACCTGTGTTCACGCTCGGGAAAAAAACGGGGCCGAGATTCGCGCCTGTTACTGTATGCACCGACCAAACGCTGCCGGCATTCGTTGTTTTATAAATCCTGCCGAAAGAGCCAGCGGCAAAGCCTGTCGAAGCGTTGACGAAGAAAATTCCGAATATAGGATAGTTGGGTCCGGGATTCACCTGCGTCCACGAATTCCCCGCGTTCGTCGTTTTCAAAATCAAGCCGCTCCCCATTCCTCCTCCTCCGCCGCAAATATAGCCCGTGCTGCCGCTCGTGAAGTACACACAGGAGAGGAAATCATAGATGCCGTTGTGTCCGGTATTAAGGGATGTCCAGGAAAACCCGCCGTCTGTTGTCTTTATGCAGGAGCCGAACATTCCGACCGCGTAGCCTGTATTCGCGTCCGGAAAATGGACCGAATAAAGCGTGTTACCCGTCGGATACGGATTCTGAAAATTCCACGAACTTTGAGTATAGGAAACCTCAAATGATAACGCGATAAAGATAAGGAGCAGAATGATTTTTCTCATTTTATTAATACGAGTTTTTTAGTTTCAGAATAATTGCTTGATTTGAGTTGATAGAAGTAAATCCCGCTGTTTAATCCTGACGCGTCCCAGTTAACCTCATACGTTCCCGGCTGAAGTCTTTCGTTAACGAGCGTCGCAACTTCCTTTCCGAGAATGTCATAGACCTTAAGAGTAACCATACCATTTTCGCTTTTCCATTTTCCATTTTCCGCAACATCGAACTTTATTTTAGTCACGGGATTGAAAGGATTCGGATAATTCTGCCCGAGGTAACATCTTTCGGGAACGACATTTCCAACCTGCTGTATTCCAATAGGAATGTATCCTCCGTTTGTCGTTTTCTTTATGAATCCGTTGTATCCCGCGAACCATCCTGTCATAGAATTAATGAAACACACGGATAATATCTGATAGGGACCCATATTAACGCTTTGTTTGTACCAGTTCATTCCTGAGTTTGTAGTATAAGCAAGGAATCCGCCGCTGCCGCTCACAAATCCTGTTTTCGAGTTTATGAATTCAAGGTCCGAGAGATAGCAACTCGTTCCCGTCTGACCCGTGGCAACACCCGTCCAGTTCAATCCGCCGTTTGTTGTCACGCCGATATTTCCGCCCGTGCCGCACGCCCAGCCCGTGTCGGCGTTCGCGAATTCCAGGTCGTAAAAAACGCCCCCGCCGGAATATACATTCGACCAGTTCGTTCCTCCGTTAGTCGTCTTGATAATATTTCCCTGATAACAGGACCACCCGGTATTATTATTAATGAAGCAGCCGGAGTTGTACGCGTAAGTTGAAGTAAGAATGCTGGACCAGTTCACTCCGGCATTCGTTGATTTCATTATCAACTGGCTTCCGAAAGCATAGCCCGTGTTTTCTGAAGGAAATGACAATGTACCCAGCCCCGCCGAATTATAATCGTGATTGACCTGAGTCCAGTTTAATCCGCTGTTGGTAGTTTTCAGTATCACCCTGTAAGAACCGCTGGCAAAACCTGTATATTGGTTTATGAATTTCACGTCAAGGTATTCCGAATTGATTGGTATCGTATCGTTAATCCACGTGCTGCCGCCGTCTGTAGTCCTGTGCAGTCCGTTAAAAGTACTGGTCACAAAGCCTGTATTTGAATTTATGAAATAAATAGAGCCCGGTGTCTGCGTGAAATAATAAACGGGAGTGTTGTTCGTCCAGTTACTGCCTCCGTCAGTGGAGTAATAAAAAACCAACCCGCCTCCGGTATTTTTTGTTCCTGCGCAGAATATTGCATTTGAATTTACGAATGAAGCGTCAATATTTTGCGCAAAGGGTCCGGTATATAAAATCTGCCAGTTCTCACCCGCATTGGTTGTTTTCATTACATAAGACATCGTCCCAGCGCATCCCGCTGCAATTCCTGTCCTTGCGTTACCGAAAAACTTTATAGAATAAACAGTCAATGTTGACGGAAGCGTCTGCTGTGTCCAGTTTAAGCCTGCGTTAACCGTTTTCATAACACCCGACGTATTTCCGGCATAAATCGTGTCGGACGATGCGCAAAAAACGGAGTAAATCGTGTTCGAGCCTGACGGACCTGCTGAAACCCAGTTCAAGCCGCCGTTCGTTGTCTTTATCAGGGCATTGCCCGCGCCCGCCGCGACGCCCGTGCCGGAATTAAGAAAATGTATTGCATACAGTATGCTTGTTACACCCGATGTGTAAGGAATCCAGTTGATACCCCCGTTTGTTGTCTTCACCAGTGTTCCGTTGTATCCGCATATCCATCCTGTATTAGCGTCAAAGAAATAACTGTCGGTCAAATATTCCCCGATTGTATTGTTTATCTTCGTCCAGTTAGTTCCGCCGTTTGTCGTTTTGTGAAATTCACCGCCCGCGCCGAATACAAAGCCGGTGTTCGCGTCGATGAAATTGACTCCGAGGTAAGTACCGTCAAAAGTCGTTAACTGGTCAATAAAATTGATTCCTCCGTTGGTTGTTTTCATTACGGTACCAGCGGAACTTACAATCCAGCCCGTACTTTGATTCACAAAACACACATCCTGCGAACCCCAGCCGCAGGCTGAAGGGTTCTGCCAGAACCAGTTTCCCTGAGACTGCACATATTGAGGAATAACAGTCCAGAATAATAAAAAAAAGAGTACCGAAAATTTTTTCATAGAACTCTCCTGTGTTTTATGTATGTTTATCCTAAACAGATTAATAACTATTTTAAAAAGACCATCCGTCTTGTTTCCGAATAATTTCCGGAAGTCAAACTATAGAAATAAATTCCCGAAGATAAACGCCCGGCATTGAACGTCACCTCATACGTTCCCGGCTGAAGTCTTTCGTTAACGAGCATCGCAACTTCCTTTCCAAGAATGTCATAAACTTTAAGCGTCACAATACCATTTTCACTTTTCCATTTTCCGTTTTCCGCTACGTCAAACCGTATCTTCGTCACGGGATTGAACGGATTCGGGAAATTCTGTTTCAATGAAAATGATTTCGGAATCCCGGTCTTTATCCGTGAAGCGAAGGTAAGACCGCCCGAAGTTGTTTTCACTAAGATGCCGTTGGTGCCTGCAAGATAACCGGTGTTAGCGTCGGTGAAGTAAGAGCAGTTATACGAATTCACGGCGAACTCCGGCTGCAGCGCCCACGTTTCTCCGGCGTCTGTTGATTTCAGAATCACGCCTCCGCTTCCCGCCGCGTATCCGGTATTTGTGTTCGGGAAGTTAATAGTCCAGAGATGCATCGTTGTAGGGGTCGTTTTTATTATCCAGTTTGCTCCGCCATTCGTCGTTTTATAAATTGTTCCGGTGTATCCGCACACGAATCCCGTACCCGCGCTTACAAAATCCATACCCATCAGATTCCACGGAATACCCGCACCGGTGTTCGTCCAGTTCGTTCCTCCGTTCGTAGTCTTCAGAATCATACCTCCCATTCCCGAGACGTAACCTGTATTCGCTCCGAAGAACTCCGTCTTCGTAAGCCACTGCGAAGTGCCGGAATACTGCAGGGTCCAGTTCAAGCCGCCGTTGGTAGATTTCATTATTTTTCCGCTGTCGCCTATCGCGTAACCGGTGGAGTTATCCGCGAAGAAAACGTCGTTCAACGGTCTGTAGGACGAGCCGGCGTTAATGCTCTGCCAGTTAACTCCGTTGTTCGTCGAGCGCGAGATTGACAGGTAATCGCCCACGGCGATAACAAACGACGCGTTAGCAAAAAATCCGCTTATATTTTTATATGTCGGCGTCTGGCTCACAGAAAAATCCGCGCCCGAATTCGTCGATACATAAACCCTTCCGCTGTCTCCCGCCGCGTAAACCGTGCCCGAGGGACTCACGAATACCTCGTTTAATTGGTTCCTCGTAATATAGTTTGAAATCTGCGACCAGGTTCCGCCGTTATCGGATGAATTAATCATATAACCTATATAACCTCCGGCAATTATAGAGCCTGATTGCGAAGCACAGACGGAATAAATTTCAGACGGAGGTCCCTGATATACGGAAGACCAGTTTGTCCCGCCGTTCGTTGTTCTGATTATTCCGTTCCATCCGCTGGCAAAAGCATTCGAGGCGCTCGTCATAATAACCGAGGACAGATAATTTGGTGTGCCGGATGTCTGCCCCGTCCAGTTCAGACCTCCGTTTGTCGTCTTTTTTATCACTCCGTCATTGCCGACAATTATTCCCGTATTAACGTCATAGAAATAAACAGATTTGTAGTTTTTCAACGTATCGAATGACAGGTTCGACCAGTTTAGTCCCGAATCCGTAGTTTTCAGAAACAATCCGTAGTTGCCGCATAAGAAACCGACGGATGAATTCACGAAATACGCGTCCATGAAATCTTTCGTGGTTCCCGAATTAACCGAAACCCAGTTTGCGCCACCGTTCGAAGTTCTGACAATCTTGCCGACATTGCCCGCCGCGATTCCGATATCGGCGCTTCTGAACGCTATTCCGTAAAAGGAATTTCCTACTCCCGTATTAATAAGCGTAAACGAATTCCCTCCGTTCGTCGTCTTTAGCACCTGCCCGTTGACGCATCCCACCCAGCCTGTCTGCTCGTTTATGAACGAAAGACTGAGAACACCGCTCGAGAAAGTATAACCGAGACTTCTCCACGCTGCTCCGTTGTCCGTGGATTTAATCACAAGTCTGTTAGCAAGGCCGTAAACGGTATTCGAAGACGCGCTATGCAATTTATTGACGTTATTGCCCTGAGGAGTGGGATTGAGCCAGAACCATCCGGTTTGCGGAGTCGCCGTATTATTAAAAAAGCACAGAGCAAGAGCCAGAAAAATAAATTTCTTCATTACCTGAATTTAGTTTTACGAATTTGCAGGGATTACATTTAAAAAATATCAATCCATTTGATTACCGGTAACGATAAAATTAACCTATTCCCGTCAGGGAATCTTTCTCATCCGAAACTAATCGCGAGATAAGAATTAAAAATTACACGGGTATTATGATAAAAATGTTGGAGGAATTTAATCAGACAGTAATATTTATCGTAAACTCCAAATTTATTAAACCCCATACTTAAACTATATACGAAATATTACATTAATTCAAAAATAAAACTATTTTTGCGCAACTTCAACGCAAGATTCTCACTTCTTTACAGAATACAAGCCGTTGGTTTAATTCCGGGATAATGGAATTGGTTCGAAACATCCCGTGTATTATTATATCATAATTAATGATAAAAATCAATGTATTCTGATGTTTTTTAAAATAAAAAAGCCGGTTCAATGAGCCGGCTTTCAATTACTAATTATTAATTACTAATTACTAATTACTAATTATTTCTTCGGAACGTTCTTCAATGTTTCAACAAGATAATTCCAGAACTTTTCGACTGTCGCAATGTTGCACTGCTCGTCAGGTGAGTGCGGGAACCTGATTGTCGGTCCGAACGATATCATATCGAGATTCGGGAATACGCCGCCGATGAGTCCGCATTCAAGACCCGCGTGTATAGCCTTTATTTCCGGTTTCTTTCCGAACATCTTCTCGTATAAATCGAGCATTACTTTAAGAATCGGAGAATTCGGATTCGGTTTCCAACCGGGATATTGTCCGTCGAAAGTAATTTCCGCCGCTCCGGCGAGTTCAAACACGGATTCCATCTTTCTTTCAAGCGCTTCCTTGCCGCTGTCAACCGAACTTCTGAGCAGGCACTTCACTTCCACCGTTCCCGCCTTGTCGTCCGATTTTACGATTGCGAGATTCGTTGATGTTTCCACGAGTCCCGGCATATCGTTGCTCATGCGGATTACGTTGTTCGGAAGAGCGAAAATGCAGTTGATTAAATTCTTCTGCGTGTCCTTGTCCATCACTCCCGCGGGCATCGCCGTCTTCTCCGCCACCACGTCAAGTCCCGGGTCGGCAGTCGCGAATTCTTTCTTAACTGTTTCCGCGTATTTCTTCACTTCCGCCTCAAACTTGCCAGCGTTTGCTTCTGATACGAGAACCACCGCATAACCCTCTCTCGGAATCGCGTTGCGTAAGTTGCCCCCTTCTACCGCCGCTAAAACCAATCCGATGTTTCTTTCCGCGTATCTCAGGAATCTGAAAAGCAGTTTGTTCGAATTTCCCCTGCCAAGGTGAATATCGCAGCCTGAGTGTCCGCCCTTAAGTCCCTTTACGGTTACCTTGTAAGCGATATGTTTTGCAGGCACCGCCGTCTTCTTGTATTTGAAAACCGCCGAGGCGTTCGTTCCGCCCGCGCATCCGATGAAGAGTTCGCCTTCGTCTTCGGAATCCAGATTCATAAGTATATCGCCTTTCAGGTATCCGGGTTTAAGTCCGAACGCGCCTGTCATACCAGTTTCTTCGTCGATTGTAAACAACGCTTCAACAGGTCCGTGAACGAGGTCCTTCGATTCAAGCACCGCGAGAGCCGATGAGACGCCGATACCGTTATCCGCGCCGAGCGTGGTTCCCGTTGCCTTAACCCATTCGCCGTCTATCCTCGGTTTTACCGGGTCCTTTTCAAAATTATGATTCGCGTCGCTGTTTGCCTGTGGCACCATGTCGAGATGTCCCTGAAGAATGACGCCTTTTCTGTCTTCCATTCCCTTCGTCGCGGGTTTGCGTATAACAACGTTGCCGACTTCATCAACTTCGTACTCGAGATTATTTTTCTTCGCGAAGTTAACAACGTAATCGCGCATAGCCGCTTCGTGTTTGGAAGGATGCGGAATTGCGCACATCTCTTCAAAATGCGACCATATGCCGGCCGGTTTCAAATTATTTAATACTGCCATGATTACTTTCCTTTTTTTAGTTCTTTGAAATATATAAAATTATGTAAATTTAAGCCTCCGATAAATTTTGAAACCCGTTCTTCCGCGGGCTCTATTTTTTCCCCGAATTTTATCCTCAATTCCCCGATAATGCTGTTCACACTCTTATTGCCGTCAATGCTGAGCCAGGTCGCCGTCCCGATTTCATCGAGTTTTATCCTGATGAACTTTGATTTCGACTTAGGAATAAGGGATATCATGAACTTGTTCTTGAACTTTGGAATCAGTATTCTTATAAGACCTTCGTTCTCTTCGTGCTCGTTCACCCTGACAGGAGTCAATTCAAGCAGGTTATAAACTTCTTTCTTTCTTTTGAACATGCTATAAAGATAATTTTTAAAACAGACTAAATAAAGATATTTCGAATTAATACATAAGGTAAAAGGTAAAAAAGAAGGGGCGATACGCCCCTTCTTTTAAAAAACCGTATTGCTTACATACCCGCGCTCGGAGGTGCCGGTTCATCCGGTTTCCCCGCGTTGCGCAACGGAATATAAATAAGTATTAAACCAATTATTGCAAGTATTACAAATCCTATTAATAAAGGAGGTTCGGCAAAAATCTGCGGTATGTGCACTTCCGCGATTTTAAACGGCGCGAAGCCAAGCCCCGTTAGCGCTTCACCGGCTATGAAACCTGATGCAAGCAGGATGCCCACGTTTTCTATTCTTACTTTCTGCGCTTCGTTGAGTTTGCGTTTCTTAACCATTATGTCAAGGATTCCTTTAATGATACCGCCGATGAATATCGCGAATGTCGTTTCAAGAGGAAGATACATACCGACCGAAACAAGCATCGGGCTCTTTATCTGCATCATTATGAAGGCGATACCCATCAGCAAGCCGACGATAATCAACGACCACGCCATCTTGCCGCCCACGATACCGTTAGAAAGCATTGCCATCAAACCCGCCTGAGGAGCGGAAAGGTTCTTGCTTCCGAAACCTCCCTGATAATTCTGCTGAACGCCCTGAGCGATATCAGCCTGATTCAGCAGGTTCAGGACATAAAACATAACAAGACCCGACACCACGACGCCGATGAGGTCGCCGACCTGCATCTTCCAGGGTGTACCGCCGAGTATGTGTCCCGCTTTCAGGTCCTGAAGCATTTCGCCCGCGACCGCGGCCGCGACGCAGACTATAGCCGCGACGCCGAGAACAGCCGCGACGCCGCCGTGCTGCGCGTCGACTCCGATAAGAACCATTATCAATGCCGTCGTTACGAGCGCGGTTAAAGTAAGTCCGCTTATCGGGTTGTTAGAAGAACCGATAATGCCTACCAGATAACCTGAAATAGCCGCGAAGAAAAACGCGAGTATTATGAGTATCGTCGCCGCTACAAGCGCGGGTACGAGACCCGTATTAAACACGAAATAAGTTATTATGAAAGTAACAATCGCTACCGCGATTATTCCCATTAACACGTAACTGAAGGGAAGGTCTTTTTCCGTTCTCGCGACGTTTCCGTGTTCGCTTGTCGCCGCTTTTTTCACGTCGCCTATTGAACGCTTCAGACCTGCGAAGAGCGACTTGCGCATGTTAAACAGCGTGAACATCGCGCCCATCAGCATTCCGCCGATTGCTATCGGACGGACTATGAATCTCCAGATTTGATTTATCTGGAATCCCTGATTGGAAAGAGTTTCCGCGCTTTTGCCCGTCATAAGCGCCCATTCCTGAATAAAATTCACGTCGCTTATATAGGGATAAATGAAATAATAAATTATCGGTGTCAGGAGCCCCCACGCAAGCAGTCCGCCGCTGAAGTTAAGCGATGCGTATTTGGGTCCGATTATGTAACCGACACCCATATAAGCCGGGCTAATTCCGGGAGAACTGATTAACATTCCGCCCTGCGCATTAATGTTGGTTCCGGGAATTTTAATCTTGTCGAAGAACGCGTAAAATTTTTCCCAACTCGCGGCGAAGAAATTAATCTGACCGAGGAACTGGATTACCGCTCCGAGTCCCATAGCGCTGAAAAGGAACTTCGAGCCGCCGCCGCCGCCCTGTCCTGATTTATGAATTTCAGCAGCAGCCGTCGATTCGGGGAAAAGCAAATCCTTGTCCTCTACCATCACTCTTCTGAGGAGAGCGACGAACATTATTCCGAGAACGCCGCCGGCAATCAGAATCACAGTTGCTGTGATGTAATTTGCCGCCGAAATATTTTTCGGATCCCAGATGCCCGCTATGAAAAAAGCCGGCAGCGTAAATATCGCGCCCGCCGCAACGGATTCACCGATTGATCCGACCGTTCTAACAAAATTCTCTTCGAGAATGTTGCCTTTGAATACCTTAAGAATAGCCATTCCCAGCACCGCCGCGGGATAAGTCGCGGCTATCGTCATACCTGCTTTCAAGCCGAGGTACGCGTTCGCTGCGCCGAGAACGACCGCTAGTATCAGACCGATAATTAATCCGCGGATTGTAAACTCCACGAGACTCGTCTCAGCCGAAACATACGGTACATATTTCTTTTGTTCGGACATAATTTTATAATTTAATTAGGTATATGTTTTTTGGTGTATATTTATGAGTTTGTTTGATTTCTTCGTCTTCGCTCAAGCGTCTCCCGACGGCGAGTGTGCCCGCTTTTGCGGGTGGTGTCGGAAAATAATTTTTCAATAAACCGAAAACCAAATTTTTTGTATAAAATTATTAAATCTGCTTAAA
>CAZOQR010000031.1:0-17008 GCA_964581915.1 uncultured Ignavibacteriaceae bacterium
CTTATTCCCGTCAATGTTAAGAAGAGCAGTACCGAATTTCTTGTAAACAGCGGCGAGTTTACTCTTGCAAGTCTTCGCGAACCCTTCGGCGAATTTCACGGCGTCGCCTATTACCATCACGTCAAGGTCGAGACCCTTCAGTTCGAGTCCAAGCAGGCTGTCGCGAACGAAACCGCCCACGATATACGCATCCGTTTTTGTTCGCAACGCGTATTCGGTGAGTTTGATTATCAGTTCGTTTTTGAAAACAATATTTTCGCGTATACTCTTCAACTATTTTAAAAGCCCCTTGTTCGATTCGATTTTCTCAATTATTTTCGCGGCTATTTCAAGCGCGATCTTCCCGTCCCTTAGCGAAACCTCGGGTTCCTGATTATGCATTATGCTGTTGAAAAACAGTTCTTCCTCGTATTTCATCGCGTTCGTTATGTCAACGACAGGTTTGTCGTAAGCAATCTTGTAATCCTTGCCGTTCAGACTTACCGGAACCGAAAAAATGTTTGACTCGGTGTCTTCGGAAAGCCTGAAAACCTCGGAAGTGTTGTTCAGAAAATCAATAGACACGTAAGCGTTCTTCTGGAAAATCCGCATCTTCCTCATTTTCTTCAGTGATATTCTTGATGCCGTTATGTTGGCGACGCATCCGTTCTCAAAGTTAATTCTTGAATTCGCAATGTCTATGGTGTCGGTCAAAACGCCGACGCCGTTCGCCTCGATATTCCTGACGTCAGACTTTACAAGATTTAAAATTATATCGATGTCGTGAATCATCAGGTCCTTAATTACCGATACGTCAGTACCTCTCGGATTGAACTGTGCAAGCCTGTGGGTTTCTATGAACAGGGGAGCGAGGGTGTATTTCTCGACCGAAAGAATCGCGGGATTGAATCTCTCGATGTGTCCGACCTGAACTATGGTTCCCGCCTTTTTAATCTTTTCGAGTCCCGCAGCCTCTTCCACCGTTTCGGTAACGGGCTTTTCGATGAAAGTGTGTATGCCCGCTGATATTGTCTTTTCGGCGATTTTAAAATGCGTCGTCGTAGGCGTGACGATGAACACTGCGTTAACATCATTAAGCATATCGTCGAGCCTTTCGTAATAACGCACGCCTGTCTCCTGCGATATATTCTTCAGCATTTCAGTGTCAGTATCGTGCAAACCCTCGAGTTTTACGAGTTGATTCCTTTGCTCGATTTCCTTGATGTTCTTCAGGTGCAGTTTGCCGAGATGCCCGCATCCGATTATACCCGCTCTTATTAAATTCTTCATGATTCTATGTTTGTTGGTTCAGCGTGAATAATAACGTTGCTTAAATTCGGATAAGATTCCTTGAGGTGCAGATACAGTCTGCTTTCGAGTATCGTAACGACGTCGTGCACCTCGTCGAATGAATATTCATTCCTGAATGTGCAGTTGAGCGACACGCGTATCTTGCCCGCCGAATTGACAACCTTTATGTCGCCGTAATCCTCGATTTTCTTCTCCTCCTGAAGCAGCCTGTGAATCTGAGCGACAAGGTCATTCGACATTTCTGTAATGTCTATCGTGTCGAAAAGAATTTCACTTGGCTCGTCAAGATGAATCTTGACCTTCTTTATTATCGGTATCCTTTTAAGTATCCTGTCCTCGAGTTCCGAAATAACGTCGTGCGCTTTTATCAAATCGTTCGTGTTCTCGATTTCGACGTGAAGTTCCGTAAATATCTCGCCGTTGATTCTGTGAGAAAAAATGTCGTGGCACTTGAATCCTCCGTCGTTTACTACCATTCTTATTTTTTCGTTAAGAGTCTCGCTGTCAGTTTCTACAGGTTCCGAGTGTATTACTATGTCGATGTTGTCCGCGATTTCCTTGATGCTTTTTTCAGCGGCGTCGGTAAGTTCGTGCATCATTGAAAAGGATTTTGTCCTGCCGATGCTGATGACCATGTCGACGAATACCTTATTGCTGCTGCCCCTCAGCCTGAGAGTCTTTATCCCTTCTATTCCTTTAAT
Organism: uncultured Ignavibacteriaceae bacterium; assembly: GCA_964581915.1. Lineage (GTDB taxonomy): Bacteria > Bacteroidota > Ignavibacteria > Tepidaquicellales > Tepidaquicellaceae > CAIKZJ01. The sequence goes on from CAZOQR010000031.1 coordinate 1,992, forward strand.
TGAGCCGATTCTCCGCCTTATTTCTTCCTCGACGCCGTCCGGCACCCTGTCAAGAAGCGAACTTATTGCTTTCCTCGACAGGCTCAGGGTTGTGTAAATAATTATAATGGATACAATTATAGCGCTTATGGGATCGGCAAGATTCGATATCCTGAACGACGTGAAAACCATTCCTACAAGAACTACCGCTGAACTGTATATGTCCGAAGCGAAGTGAAGCGAATCTGCTTCCAGCGCCTGAGAGTTTGTTTCCTTTGCGACTCTGCTTAACGCGCGCGACCTGTGATAATCAATGAATATGCAGATGAGTATCGCGGAGAACACAAAAACATTAAGATGTATCTCTACAGGATTTATTATCCTGTCAATGGACTCGTAAATTAGATATGCGCACATTAATACAAGTATCGCTACCTGAAAGAGTGCCGAGAAACTCTCAATCTTGTCGTGTCCGTAATTATGATCCTTGTCTGGCGGCTTCGTTGAAAACCGTATCGAAAGAATCGTAACAACCGTCGCTATTAGGTCTGTCGAGGAATGAAATAATTCCGAAAGTACGCCTATGCTGCCACTGATTATCGACGCGAATAATTTTATCAGCACGATGCCTATCGCCGCAAACAACGAGATGTTTGCAACGCTGATTTTCTTCCTGTTTATTTCTTCAGTCGATGTTTCCATATTAGTTTATTATTCCTCCGGTTCTTTCTTTCTGCTTGCACTGCGACAGAAAAACACCCATTATCGTTATTGCCGCTCCTATCAGGAAAAAATACGAGATTTCTTCGTTTAATAAAATCCATGAAAAAACAATCGTTACTATCGGCGATACGTTGGTTGAAGTAGTAAGTTCCGTAATGCTTATGTATTTTACCGAATATGTCGTGACAAAATATCCCGCGAATGACACGAGTATCGATAAATGAAAGAAACCCAGCATTCCCGTTACCGTAAGTTTCGCAAAGTCAAGATTGTGAGCGTCAAGAACAAATATCGGAATGTACATCAGAATTCCTATCGTGAAAGCGATGGTTGACGATTTAAGCGCGCCGTATTTTCTTACTACGTTTCTGTTCATTGATATGTACGCAGCCCACGACAGCACTGCGAATACAAGAAGTATGTCGCCGAGGATTACGTTGCTTTCCGTTACTCTCGTCTTAATAAGACTGTCGTAAAATACGAAAAAAATTCCGACTATTGTCATTAGTATCGGTATCAGTCTCCGGAAATTGAACTTCTCATGGTCCATCCCGATTGAAATCAGGTACGCGAAGAGAGGCGTGCACGCGTACGTGACTCCCGAATGTGATGCGAATGAAAGTTTCACCCCGTTAAGAAAGAAAAACTGGTTTATCGGAATGACGAGCGCCCCGAGCCAGAGGAACATCGGCACGTCCGAACGGTCTATCCTGTAGTTTAATTTTCTGTAATGAAAAACGGCGTTCAGAAGGACGGTCGCTACACCGAACCTCAGAAATGCCAGGCTTAGCGGAGAAATCTCCGACACCGTGAACTTTGCCGCGATTGGCGTGAATGAAGTCGTGAATATCAGGAATAATATTATAGACAGTTTTTTCAAAAAATAATCCCGTATGAAAATAAGGGGGACAGAATCCCCCTTATCATTAGCGTGTTTAAAATGAACTTATGCTTTCTTCTTGTTCTTCAGCATTTCTTTCTTGACTGCTTTTGCTTTTACTTTCGTTTTCCTGTGCTTTCTTAAAGCGACTTTTTTGGGTTTGTTCATTTTTGTATGGTTTGATTTATGCGATTGTTATTTCTTTGTCAAGATAAACGTCCTGTATTGCGTTCAGAAGCATCACGCCGTCTTTCATCGGTTTCTGGAACGCTTTTCTTCCCGATATGAGACCCATTCCGCCCGCTCTCTTGTTTACGACTGCGGTCTTTACCGCTTCCTGAAGGTCCGATTCGCCCTTGCCGGTCGACGCGCCGCCCGAATTGATTAATCCCGCTCTTCCCATGTAGCAGTTCGCGACCTGATATCTCGTTAGGTCTATCGGATTGTCAGAGGAAAGTTTTTCGTAAACCGATTTGTGCGTCTTTCCGAATTTGAGCGCGTTGTAGCCGCCGTTGTTTTCGGGAAGTTTCTGCTTGATTATGTCCGCTTCAATCGTAACGCCGAGATGATTCGCCTGACCCGTCAGGTCCGCGGATACGTGATAATCCTTGTCGCCTTTGACGTTGAATGCCGGATTTCTCAGGTAGCACCATAATATTGTCACGAGACCTAATTCGTGCGCGTATTCGAACGCCTCTGTGACTTCCTGAATCTGCCTCGACGATTCGTCAGACCCGAAATATATCGTCGCTCCGACCGCGACCGCTCCCATGTCGAACGCCTGGTCAATGCTCGCGAACATTATCTGGTCGTACTTGTTCGGGTATGAAAGAAATTCGTTATGATTGATTTTAAGTATGAATGGAATCTTGTGAGCGTATTTTCTTGAGACAGTGCCGAGCACTCCGAGAGTCGACGCAACCGCGTTGCATCCGCCTTCGATAGCAAGTTTGACTATGTTTTCGGGGTCGAAATAAATCGGCTCCGGCGCGAACGACGCGCCCGCTGAATGTTCAATTCCCTGATCGACGGGAAGTATCGATACGTAACCCGAACCGCCGAGTCTTCCGGTGTTGAATATTAACTGCATGTTCCTAAGCACGTTCGGCGACCTGTCAGAATCTTTCCAGACTCTGTCGACGAAATCGCCTCCCGGCAGGTGGAGCGCCTCTTTTGGTATTGTCGTGCATTTGTGCGTAAGCAGAGATTCATTCTCTTTGCCTAACAATTCTTTTATTTTTGCTGACATGATAAATATTTAAAATTTAGAAAATTTGTTGATGTTTATTTTTTCCGTACCGCTTCTTCTTGTAAAAAAAGTTTTTTCACCTAACGTATGTATTTTTTTCATAAAACCTATACACTCAAACCCTGTGCTGCTCCTGAACGATGAAGTGACGTACCCGCATTCTTCTTCCCTGTCATCATTCACGGTAAATATCTTGTCTCCCGGTTCAGGTCTCGCTACACTCGAGAACTTTACAACTTCTTTCTGAACCTTGTTCTGCGTGTCGAGTCTCGAAATTACCTCCTGCCCGATGTAACAACCCTTTGTGAAAGAAGTAAAATCCCGCAATCCGCATTCAAGAGGATTAACGCTTGCATTAAGTTCACGGCTGCTGTACAGGAAACGGTTTCTTAACGCGAAAAGTCCGAATTCTTCTTCATCCGCCTCTTCGTTTTCGGATATAAGCAGTCTCAGAAAATCCGATTCCTGATTGTTCATAAGAACATAAGTCTTTTCAAAACCGTAACTGTCTGTAATAAATATGTTCCCGTCAACTTCTGACACTTTTTCGCTGCCGCCCCGTTCGAATAATAAATTCCGGCGGTCTTTATTATCGTTATAAAAAATCAGCGTCTCACTGACCAGCGTATCGACGTTTACATCTTCGGTAACAATGTATTTGTGAAAGAAATCCGATAAAGGCGTTTCGTTTCCTTTAGTGCAGAATATGTAAAACATTCCGTCTGTTGACGCTACGAGAGAAAAATCGACAATTCTGCCTTTTTCATTCGTGAAAATTGTCCTTATGGAATCGCCTGCACCGAAACCTCTGAAATCATTCGTGGATGTCCTGTGAAGAAAATCCTTTTTATCGGTACCCGTGACTTTAAGAATATGCTGCTTTTCTTTGTAAAACTTCAATATAATGCGTTTTCCTAAAATATAGTAACAATAAATTTACCCAAAAATCGTATCATTTTAAATGCAAAAGTGCAGAAAAAAAATAATTTACGGGAAAACCTTACTGTTATGTCAGAGAATGGATTTCATGAGAGCCTAAAATGTTATCCGAAACGCGGACTTATTGCTTGTTTACTTCTGATTTGCCTTCAACATATATCATTATAATTCAATTGAATAAAATCCGTAAAATCATTATATTTATCGTTTTAACAAATAAATATTAAATAAATATTTTATGAAAATCCCTGAGAATTTAAAGTTTACTAAAGATCACGAATTTGTGATGGTCGATGGAAATATCGCGACTGTCGGTGTAACTGATTATGCGCAAGGCGAATTAGGGGATATAATATTTGTCGATTTTACGAAATCCGAGGGAGACGCGGTCGCTTCGGGAGATACAGTGTGTTCGATTGAAGCCGTAAAGACGGTTTCAGAAGTGTTCAGTCCCGTCAGCGGAAAGATTGTCGGAATAAACAGCGGTATAAACGACAAAGCGTCGGCAGTGAACGAAGACCCGTACGGCGAAGGCTGGCTTTTCAAGATTGAAATGACAAACGCGGCGGAACTCGATGCCTTGCTCGACCCGAAGGCGTATACGGAATTGGTAGGAGCGTAGTTTTTAATCAGACTGTTTATTAATACGGCTACATTAGATGAAGATCATAATATCAAATTTAGCTGAAGGTGAGCATTTATACGATTTCAGCGAGGATGCGGAAACATTTGAACTCGGTGACTACAGCATAAAAGACAGGGTGGCCGTAAACGTCAGGCTGATAAAATCGAACAGCCAGGTTTACGCGGAGGTGAAATTCGGTTGCAGGTTCGATTTTCCGTGCGACAGATGCCTCGAAAATTTTGAAAAAGACATAAGCGGAAGTTTCATAGTCGTTTTTAAATACTCGAGAGACCCCGATGAAATTAATTCCGGGGACGACGAGAATATTTTTTTTATACCGCCCGAAAAGAACTATATTGATTTGAGCGGAATGGTAAGGGAGTACATACTCGTGTCGATTCCGATGAAAAAGGCTCCCGAAGAGAAAGACGGCAGATGCGCTTACTGCGGCAAGACGGAAGAAGAAATTTTAAGGATTACTGAAACAAAGGAAATTAATCCCGTCTGGGATAAACTATTAAACAAGAAAAATCTAAAATAAGATAAAATGCCAAATCCAAAAAGAAGACATTCGAAGACAAGAGGAAGAAAACGCAGAACGCATTACAAAGCGGTTGCGCCGGCGGTATCAGCCTGCTCCAACTGCGGCGAAATGAAGCCGAATCATCAGGTCTGCCCGTCCTGCGGTTTTTATGACGGAAAGAGCGTCATTTTACCGAAGAAATAAATATATATTTCCAACTTGATGGAAAACAGCAGGATAAGGGTTGCAATCGATGCAATGGGCGGGGACTTTGCTCCGGAATATCCCGTTCTCGGCGCCATTGACGCCGCGAATGAGAAACCGGACATCGACGTTATTATCGTGGGTCCCGAAGATAAGATAAAAGAGGTTCTGGATAAAAACCCGGTCTCTCTTCCGAATCTGAAGGTCGTTCACACCGATGAATATGTTACGATGGAAGACGTGCCTGCTGAAGTTTTTAAATCCAAGCCCCGTTCGTCTCTCAACGTCGCGCTCAGGATGCAGAGGGAAAAAGAAGCCGACGCGCTTGTAAGCGCGGGCAATACGGGAGCAGTTCTTTCGCATTCCACGCTGAGACTCGGCAGGATTCCGGGAATCGGCAGGGCGACAATCGGAGCGCAATTGCCGACGATGAAAGGCTCGACGATGGTATTCGACGTCGGAGCGACTGTTGACTGCAGACCGAACCATCTCGTTGAGTACGCGGTAATGGGAAGCATTTTCGTCAGCAATATTTATAAAATCGAGAATCCGACCGTTGGGCTCTTAAGCGTTGGCGAAGAAAAAGTTAAAGGAAGCGCGCTCTCGCTCGCCGCTTACGAACTTCTTGAAAAGGCGCCGATAAATTTTATCGGCAATATAGAAGGCGGCGATATTTTAAGAGGCAAGGTTGACGTCGTTATATGCGACGGATTTGTCGGCAACATTCTTCTGAAACTCGCGGAGAGCGTTCTCGACCTGCTCAAGTTCAAGTTCAGGGAATACGCGGAACTCGGATTCTTCAAGAAAATCTGGATTGGAATGATGTACGGAACGATGAAGAAGATACTGAAGAAGTTCGATTATCAGGAACAGGGCGGAACTCCGCTGCTCGGCGTTAACGGAGTTTCGATTATCGGTCACGGAAAATCGACGCCCTACGCGATAAAGAAGATGATACTGAGAGCCGAAGAAATCGCGAGATTTGATGTCAACAAAAAAATTGAAATGAAATTAAAAGAAATTAATTTAAAATAACAAAACATGGCAAAAGTACAATCATTCGCGGATAAAGCCGCAAAACTCGCTAAGAAACACGAGAACACGGTGATTTGTCCCGATACAAACAAGGAGACGCGTTTAATAAACGTGAGGCTCATCGAGTCCGTTAAAACAGAAAAAGGTTCGGTAAAATTTCTCGACAAGAATGTTAAAGTTTACGAATCTACTTTTAAACCTTATAAAGGATAGGAGACCGGAAAATGTCAAAAGTATGCAGCATAACAGGCAAGAGAGGCCTTACTGGAAATAACGTTTCTCACGCGAACAACAGAACGAAGAGAAAACAACTGCCGAATCTTCAGAAGAAAAGAATCTGGATTGAAGAGGAAAAAAGATACGTTACTTTGAAAGTATCTACGGAAGCCATAAAGACCATTGATAAAAAAGGTCTGAAAGCCCTTTTGAAGAAATAGGAAATGGCCTCTGTCAGTATTATCATTCCTACGTTCAACGAGGAAAAACTGATAGGGCAGACTCTTGGTCAGTTCACTGACGAATTCAAGGCGAAATATGACGCCGAGATAATCGTCAGCGACGGCGGCAGCAGCGACGGCACCATCTCGCGGCTGAACGGTTCGGTTGACAAAGTTGTAAGGCACGAAAAAAGTTACAAGCAGAACATCTCTGACGGAAGAAACAGGGGTTTTGAGGTTTCTACGGGCGATGTTCTTATTTTTTTAAATGCCGACACGTTACTGTACGACGCTTTCGCGTTCATGGATAAGGTGAAACGGTTAATGAACGGAAATGACTGCTCGGCGGTCGCCTGCAAGGTGAGGGTTTTCCCGGACGAAGAAAAGTTGTCCGACAGGCTGTTTCATTTTTTCTATAACAATTACGTGCGCCTTCTGAATTTCGCGGTGATGGGTATGGGCAGGGGCGAATGCCACATTATAAGAAGGGATATGTTTGAAAAGACGCGGGGCTACAATGTTGATTTCAACGCCGGCGAAGATTTTGACCTTTACAAGCGGATTAATAAACTCGGAAAGGTGAAGTACTGCGGCGACCTGCTCGTTTATGAATCGCCGAGACGGTACAGGAAATACGGATACGCTAAAGTGTTCTATGACTGGGCTAAGAATTCTATCTGGATAACATTTTTTAAAAAATCCTTGTCAAAAGAGTGGGAAGCGGTGAGATAAAATTTTTTAGTGTTCTTTCACAAAGCAGCGAAACAAAAGCGCGGACAGGCTTGATTTCGACGGCGCATTCCGTCATCGAAACGCCAGTTTTCATGCCGGTCGGAACGCTCGGTACCGTTAAGGCGGTGAATAACGCCGAACTCGAAAATCTCGGCGCCGGGATTATTCTCGGGAACACATACCATCTGTATCTGCGTCCCGGAAACGACATAATGCGGAAAGCAGGCGGTCTCCACGGGTTCATGAACTGGAACAGAAGCATACTTACGGACAGCGGAGGATTTCAGGTCTTCAGCCTTTCTTCACTGAAGAAAGTTACCGAAGACGGCGTCAGGTTCAGTTCACACGTGGACGGGTCGAAACACGTTTTTACTCCCGAGAGCGTTATCGATACGCAGAGAATTATCGGCTCGGATATTATGATGCCTCTCGACGAATGCATCGCTTATCCCGCGGCTAAGAAGCAGGCGGAGAAGGCTCTCGGCAGGACAATCGACTGGGAAAAGAGATGCCTGAACCATTTCAAAGATTCGGAGCCGCTATACGGGTTCAATCAGAATCTTTTCTGCATAGTTCAGGGCAGTACGTACAGGGACCTGAGGGCAAAATGCATCGAAGAACTCTGCGGACTTCCGTTCAGCGGATGCGCCATAGGAGGACTGGCTGTGGGCGAGGAGAATGAACTTATGTATGACGTTACGGATTACTGCACTGATTTGATGCCCGCTGAAAAGCCGAGATATCTTATGGGAGTCGGAACTCCCGTTGACATTCTCGAATCCGTCGAAAGGGGAATCGACATGTTCGACTGCGTGATGCCGACAAGGAACGCCAGGCACGGCAGGATTTTCACGACGTACGGCGAAATAAACATCAGGAACGCGAAGTACGCGGACGATTTCGGAACGATAGACGATAAATGCCTTACATACACGTCGCGGAATTTTTCTTTCGCTTACCTGAGGCATTTGTTCATTACAAAGGAAATACTCGGAGCGCAACTTGCTTCGATACATAACATCGGCTTCTACCTTAAACTGATGAGAGATATAAGGGAAGCCGTGAGGGAAGACAGATTCAAGGAATTTAAAAAAACATTTTTATCAAATTATAATTTAAAAAAATAGCATGGAATTACTCGGAATATTAATGCAGGGACAGCCCGGAGGAATGGAATCGTTGTTGTCAACGATAGTGCCTTTCCTTCTCATAATAGTTGTATTTTATTTTCTGATATTAAGACCGCAGCAGAAGAGGCAGAAAGAAAGAGCGAAACTTCTCGAAGGCGTGAAGAAGGGCGATAAAGTAATCACCGCCGGCGGTATTCACGGCGTGGTCGAAGGCGTTGAAGACAAGACGGCTTTGATAAAGATTGCCGACAACGTTAAAGTTAAAATCGAGAAAACCGGCATTTCGACAATAGTCGGATTGATGGAACCCGAGAAAAAATAAAAATATTCAGAAGAATGAAACCCGTTGAGAAATCCGGTTTAAGCACGATAGAAGCCGCCGTCGAGGACTTCAGAAAAGGGAAGATAATAATAGTCGTCGACGACGAGGACAGGGAAAACGAAGGCGATATGATTTTTTCAGCCGAGAAATCCACGCCCGAACTCGTTAATTTCCTCGTCCGACACGCGAGAGGGCTTATTTGCGTTCCGATGGAAGGCAGAAGGCTCGAGGAACTCGGCATCGAGATGATGACAAATTACAACACGTCGCTTCACGAGACGGCGTTCACTATAAGCGTGGACTATCTTATCGGCACCACGACGGGAATATCCGCTTTCGACAGGCACAAGACGATTAAGGCGCTCATCGGAAAGAAGACCAATCCGAACGACCTCGGCAAGCCGGGGCACGTTTTTCCGCTCAGGTCGGAAATCGGAGGCGTGCTTAAACGCGCGGGTCATACTGAAGCGGCTGTTGACATCGCGAAACTCGCGGGGCATTATCCCGCGGGCGTGCTTTGCGAAGTGATGAAAGAAAACGGCGAAATGGCGCGGCTTCCCGAACTGATGGAAATAGCGAAACAGTTCAGGTTGAAAGTCGTTTCTATCCGCGACCTGATTCAGTACAGGCTCAAGAAGGACGTGCTCGTGGAGAAACTTACGAACGCGAAACTTCCGAGCAGGTTCGGCAGTTTCAACATAAACGTTTACAGAAGCCTGGTCGATTCGAAGGAACACGTCGCGCTCGTGAAAGGCAACGTTAAAACGGAGAAACCCGTACTCGTGCGCGTGCACTCCGAATGCATGACGGGCGACATATTCGGCTCTCTGAGGTGCGACTGCAGGGAGCAGTTGACAAAGTCGATGGAAATGATTGAGAAAGAGGGCAGAGGCGTTTTGCTTTATATGCGTCAGGAAGGAAGAGGTATTGGATTGGTTAATAAAATAAAAGCATATAAATTACAGGACGAGGGGAAAGACACGGTCGAGGCAAACATCGAACTCGGTTTCAAGGCTGACCTCAGAGATTACGGAATCGGAGCCCAGATTCTCAGGGATTTAGGCATTAAGAAGATAAACCTGCTGACAAATAATCCGAAAAAAATTATCGGTCTTAACGGTTACGGTCTCGAAGTAGTCAGAAGAGTACCAATCGAAACAGAGGCAAACCACGTAAACGAGAGATATCTGCGAACCAAGAGAGATAAGATGGGTCACATGATTTTATTAAAAAACAAAACAAAAAAGAAAAAACAGTAATAATGGAACAAGGGATTGTTTATTTAAAAAGAAACAGGCTTGTGGAACTCGAAGAGAAACTTCGTTATCTGAAGATGAATGAAAGGAAATCCATCGCCGAGAAAATAGCCGAAGCAAGGTCGCACGGCGACCTGTCCGAGAACGCGGAATACGACGCCGCAAAGGAAGCGCAGTCGCATCTCGAACTTAAAATCGGCAAACTTGAAAATCTACTTTCGAGAGTGAAAATTCTCGAACCCGACGATATTCCCGACGGCGAAGTATTCGTGCTTACCGACGTGAAGGTCAGGGATATGAGACACGACGAAGTGATAACTTATACTCTCGTTTCTCCCGACGAAGCCGATTTCGAACAGGACAAGATATCCGTAATTTCCCCGCTGGGCAAAGCCCTGATGGGAAAGAAGGTCGGCGATATAGTCAAGGTTGAAGTACCCGCAAGCGTTCTGGAATACAAAATTCTCGAAATAAACAAGTAAAATCATGTTTTATAAAAAATTCTCCGAAATAAAAGTAGGAGTTTTTGTTTTTGTCGCGGTGATTATAGTTACGGCGGTAATATTCTGGACGAAAGGTTTCATAGTGGGCAAGGACAGAATCAGTCTCGATGTTTATTTCAAATCAGTGAGCGGCGTGAACAAGGGCGACCCCGTAACAGTGAACGGCGTGAACAAGGGCAAGGTTCAGGATATTGAACTCGAGGGTGATTCGGTAAAAATCACTTTTTCGCTGGATAAAGAAGTAAAAATTAAAACGGATTATTCAATAACAATAGCGGCGCCCGAATTAATGTCGGGCAAGACTCTCGCGATTAGACCCGGCAAGGGGAACACCGAGATAGACTACAAATCGCCTCTCAAGGGCAACCCGGGCTTCGATATGGGCACGCTGATGGAGACCGTTGGCGACCTGTCGGGCGACCTTAAAACTCTCATAGGCAAGTTCAACAACACGGCTGACAATCTCGACAAGGTGCTCGTAAACGTTAATGAACTCGTCGGCGACAAGAACATGCAGGCGGACCTGAAGAGCACGATGTCGAACCTGTCGGTTACTTCGAGAAACCTTAACGGTCTCGTAACCGAATCGAGGACGAGCATAAGAAGCCTTACGGACAACGCCGATAAGACGATGAACAACGTGAACACTATGCTCGACGACAACAGTCCCGAAATCAAGAATACCGTAAAGGACATAAGGACGCTTACGGGAAAGTTTGACAGCCTCATCACGGGCTTGAATCAGATGGTGAACGACATACAGTCGCAGAAAAGCGGAGTAGGGAAGTTCATATACGACGATAAGTTTTTCAACAACCTGAATAAAACACTCGAAGAGGTTGAAAAACTTACCAAGAAAATCCGCGAAGACGGAATTAAAATAAATTTATTTTAAGTCGAAAGCCAGATTGATTCTGTGCACCGAGCCTATGTGCCCGAATGAATTGAAAGCGTAATCAAGCCTGTACGTTTCCTTGAACTTGATTCCTATTCCCGCGGAGAAACCCGCAATCCCTTTGGATGAGCCGGTTTCAAGGTTCTGCCTCGCCGCGTTATCATATCCCGCTCTCAAAAGCACGTATTCGTTCAAATCAAATTCACCGCCCACTATTACGTTCTTGAATCTCTCGAAGAACTTGTCGTACTCGTCCGCGAGATTCGAAAATCCAATGTTGAACGTCAGCGGAAGATAATCGAGCCTCTTGCTCATTCCGATTCTCACGTCCAGAGGAAGTCTTTCCCTCACGCCGTTGTAAGTCTTCAACTGCGTTCCGAGGTTGAGAATGCTTGCTCCGAGAGTCATCTTCTGGTCGGGAATGGTGTACATCGCGCCGAGGTCAACGGCCGCGCCGTACGACTGGTATTCGTCTATCGAAGAAAAAATCAGTTTCACGTTCACGCCGTACTTCAGGTTTTCCATATACCTGTTCGCGTATCCGACCGATAAAGCGATGTCGTTCACGCCGAAAGTGCCGAGGTTGTTGAAATACTCGTCGTACTTGTCGAAACTTCCGTAATTGACGTACCGTATTCCCGCGCCGATATAGCCGACGTCCTTGTACTTCTGCGAGTACGACGCCGTGCCTGAATTAATGTCCATCAGATGCTTGAAGAAACCGACGCTCGCCTTACTGCCGTCAAGCGTGGCGAGACCCGCGGGATTGTAGAAAATCGTGTTCACGTCGTTTTCGAAAGCCACGAAATTGCCCGCCATAGCGGATGAGCGCGCGTCCGCGTTGAGATTCAGGAAGTGGTAAGTGTACTGCTGCTGGGCCGGTGCGTATGCTTGAAATAAAGCGAATGTAAGCGAAAAAACAAGAAAAAATTTTATTTTTATCATATTCATATTTTTTAAAAAGTGGTATCTGTTTCTACCAGCCCGACTCCTTTTTTATTCAATAATAATTTATAAAATATATAGAAACAAGGTTTTTCATAATATTGAAAAATCTTTGTTTTTGCCCTCATACGGCATCCTTATTACGGATACCGAGTTCACTTTAGAGAATTTCGGGCCGATTTCGACGAGTTTCACGAACTCTTTTACAACGCCTTCATCGCCCTCCGCTTCGATTTCCACGTCTCCGCTGTAAAGATTCTTTGCGTAACCGCGTATTCCGAGCGCGGCTGCCTGCCTGTAGCAGTAAAACCTGAATCCGACGCCCTGAACCATTCCCCTGACTGTCATTTTAATTCTTATCATCCGAATTTCCTGCTGATTCCTTTGTAAAATTCAGAGAACAGCAAACCCGCGAGAATCAGCAAACCGCCGATAATCTGGTTAGCCGCGAGCACTTCATTAAGCATAAAATAAGAAAAAATTACCGCAAATACCTGCTCCATATTATACACGAGTCCCGCGCGCACGGGTGTAGTGTACTTCTGGAATTTCATCGCTATGTAAAGCGCGATGAAAGTCGAGAATATACCGTTGAACACTGTCGAGAAAATCAGGAACGAATTCAGTTCGAACTTGTACGTGCCGAGTATCGCGTAGTCGATGAATACAAGCGATACGAGACTCAGTATCGTCATCGAAAAGTACTGTCCGTAAATCAAAGCGAGCGTGTCGCTCTTCCTCGAGAACTTGTCGAGATATACGATGTGGTACGCGAACGCGACGGAGCAGACGAACGTTATCGCGTCGCCGAAATTCAACTTTGAATCGTGTATTCCCGAAAGCACGTAAACGCCGAAGAGCACGATTATGATTCCGATTATGTTCTCGAACTTCGGCTTTACCTTGATAATCGAAATCTGAATGAAAGGCACGAGAATGAGGTACGCGCCGGTTATGAACGCGGAGTTCGACGCGCTCGTGTATTTCAGTCCGAAAGTCTGCGTGGAGAATCCCGCGAAGAGAAAGAAGCCGAGAATCATTCCCTGATAAACTTCGGATTTCCTGAAAAGTTTTATTCTCTTCCTGTAGAAAGCGTAGAACACGATGAGCGTGAGAAAGAACCTGAAGAATATGAAAGCGTTCGGAGACGAATATTCAAGCGCGATTTTTACGGACGGGAAACTGAATCCCCACACGAAGGCGCAGAGAAGAAGCAGGAACTCCGACTTGTAATTCGTCGGGTTCAAAGTGAAATATTCTTTTATTCTTCTGAACATTCAAAAAGTTGACGGATTGCGAACATCGATTTATAAGTTGAAAAACGCGATGAGTTTCGGCTTGTATATAATGGCGAATGAAACTGCGAACCATAGAAAAATATTCATAATAAGCGAAAGGTCTTTCGTTACAATCTGCTCCGGGCTTTCGCCGAGATTCTTCCTGTGCAGAAGGTAAAGGTACCTGAAGACTCCGTAAATAACGAACGGGGTCGTGTAAATCAGATTGTCCGTGTGGAACGTCGTCACGGCTTTTTCGGAAACGGTGTAAAGCGCGTAGCAGATAATCGTGCCCGTCACGGCGACAGTGTTCATCTGGTCAACGAACGTCAAATCATAATGCTCCAGCACCTTTCTCTGATTCTCGAGTTTGCCGTTCTCCGCGCTTGAGAGTTCCGCGCGCCTCTTCGAAATCGCGAGAAAGAGCGAAAGGAAAATCGTCGTCAATATCATCCAACTTGAAAACTCCACGCCGATAGCAGCGGCGCCGCCCTCGACCCTGAGAAGGAAACCGATTGAAATTATGAACACGTCAAGAATCACGACGTGCTTGAACCTGAACGTGTAAAGAATGTTCAGGAAGAAATAAATCAGTATGACGAGCGTGAAAGTTAATTCGAGACGCGTCAGCACGAGAGCCGCGGGAATCAGCAGAACTGCGGCGAAAATCAGCGCTTCCTTCACGCTCACTTCTCCGGAGGCGAGCGGTCTGAACCTTTTCTTCTTGTGAACCTTGTCCGCGTCCTTGTCGATAATGTCGTTTATGACGTAAACGATGCTCGAGGCGATGCAGAAAGCGATGAAGGCGTAAATGCTCTTGAACAGGAGCGGGAAATTCAGAAGTTGCCCCGCGAATAAAATCGGAGCGAACACGAAGAGATTCTTAATCCATTGCTTCGGTCTTATAAGCGATATTAACTTAATGATTTTCATCAGTTAAATATAACTTTCATAAGAATTGTATGAAAGTCAGAAGGGGGAAATCAAGAATCTAGAATCTAGAATTTAGAATTTAGAATCTAGAATCTAGAATTTAGAATCAATCCCGACTCTGTCTGGAGGGGTGGACGCCGGAGGCGGACGGGGGAGGGGCACAAGTCAATCAACGAACTTTTTTCTTATCGTATTGTACTAGAATCAAGACAGAGCGATAGTTTTAATCGTGTCTTTCCATTCTTTCACGAGGGATCCCTAAAAAATCTCTTTCTCTTCTCTGTGCTCTCTGTGGTGAAAAGTTCTTGCTCTTAATTCGTGAAAATTCGTGTTAATCCGCGGCAGAACGTTCTTTCTCTTCTCTGTGCTCTCTGTGGTGAAAAGTTCCGCTATTCATTTAACTGATCAACACTGATTCTATGGATTACGG
>CAZOQR010000032.1:0-17000 GCA_964581915.1 uncultured Ignavibacteriaceae bacterium
CACGGCTTGCAGAGAAAGCCGGAGCGAGATTACTTTTGAGCAAAAGGCGGGCGATTCATTCTGGAAGGTCTCAATTTATCCGGTGTTTGACGATACGGGAGACGTAATTAGATTCGTGATATTCAACAGCGATATCACCGAATTTAAAAAAACTGAGCAGATATTGAGACACGCGGAAGAGAAAGCGAAAGAGATGAGCAGGTTAAAGTCCAGTTTCCTCGGAAACATGAGCCACGAACTCAGAACTCCTATGGTCGGGATTCTCGGATTCGCTGAAATTCTCGGAGAGCGCATTACCGACCCTGAGCAAAAACAAATGGCCGAATTGATAAACATGAGCGGTAAGCGTCTGATGAAAACATTAGACATGATTCTCGACCTTACACGCATTGAAGCGGGCAAGTTTTCGGTTAATATTTCAAGAACAGAGATTTCAACTATAGTCTTCGATGTTTATATGAATTTCAGGCGGCAGGCTTCTGTGAAGGGTCTTGCAATGGATTTCTACAAGTCTGAAAAATTCATCTGGGTCGATACGGACAGTACGTTGATTTGGCAGATAATGAACAACCTGATAAGCAACGCGGTCAAGTATACTTTAGAGGGCAAGGTTTCGGTTGCAATCAATACCGAAGTATATGAAGGAAAAAAGCAGGCTGTAATAACGGTCAGCGATACAGGTATTGGAATTCCCGAAGAGTCACTGATGCTTATCTTTGAAGAGTTCAGGCAGGTCAGCGAAGGATTCTCAAGAAAATTCGAGGGAACCGGCCTCGGATTGACAATCACTAAGAAATTTGTCGAGAAACTCGGGGGCACTATATCCGTCAACAGCAGCAGCGGCACCGGAACCACATTCAGGGTAAGGTTTCCGCTTGCAGAAGGAAGCGCTCCTCCGGCGGATAAAAAGACGGAAATCAGTGACGGAATTTTAAACGAACGGACAGGGAAATCACGCATACTTTGTGTGGATGATGATTCGATGACAAGGGATTTTGTCGATGCGATTCTAAACAAGGATTATTTTGTGGATTTCACGGATAACGGCATTGATGCGATAAAACTTGCTTACGAGAATAAATACAACCTGATATTGATGGACATTAATCTCGGGAGCGGCATAAACGGAATGGAAGTTACTCAGGAAATAAGAAAAATACAGGGATACTTGAAAGTCCCCGTTGTCGCAATGACGGCGTTCGCTATGAACGGCGACGATGAAGAGTTCATCAATGCTGGTCTTGACGCTTATATATCAAAACCTTTTGATATAAAGAGTTTTAAAAACCTCATAGCATCGCTCTTGAACAAAGCCGCGGGTTGATTTTCCGGGAACATTGATTCCCTGCAGTCCGCTTATCAAACAGCAGAACAAGTGTATGCTGACAGTGAATATTCAGGCAGGAAGCATAAATATCCTTCCTGCCTTTTTAATTGATATTGTTTAATCTTCGGCTTATTTTCAAGCATTGCCGAATTTATTCCGGATATCTAAATATGCTCAATCAGATTTTTTATTATTTCCTTTGGTCGTTCACGGGAGCCGCTTTATTCGCTCTCTATGATTATATCGGATATAACTTAAGTCTGAGAAAAAACTGGGTTAACTCCGGATTCGTTAATCCATACCGCGTTTCGCAATTCATTGTTCAAATATTAATATCATTACTGCTGCTTGTCTTTGTCGGCTGGCAGTCAATGGCGGGTTTTAATATTATCTGGTGGTTCTGGGGTTGTGATATACTTTTTTATTTCTATTGCGCGTCCCTTAACATATACAACGACAGGGGGAATTTCACGAAGCAGGTGATGGGAAACCTTACTACCTGGGCGTGGTGGACGCCTTACGGATTGCTGTTCGCTAAAAAAGGCTCGCCCGTCAAGTGGCAGAAATTAATAACGCAGGCAGTCCTGGGTTTGATTATAACCGCCGCGGTTTGCGCGCTGTAACGAAAATCGCTTTTCGGAATCCGCGATTTATTCTGCGGATTCAATTCACGGGCGAATTATTTCGCTGTATCCTTTTCCGACTTCTTGTCACGTTTATCGCAATCGCTGCAGATGATTCTTTCGTTCTCCCGCGCTTTCTTTCTGGTGACCTCGAGCACTTCCTGACCGCAGTTTTTCAGCCTTGAACAACTTCTGTCAGTGTGATAAGTCTTTGCCGAGTTGCTCGTGCACACGTAAACATACTGGCTGTCTTCCGGATTCACAGGTTCGTTTTTCGAGCAGGACGTGAATACTGCCGGGACGGCGATAAAGAATATTAGAATGAGTTTTTTCATATTTCAAAACCAACTTTTTTTCTTACGCGTGCTTCCGCCAATGCCGAGAACGCCCAGCAGTCCTCTGGTTAATTCTCTCGCCACGGTTCTGCCGACCTGTCTTGCCGTCGTGCTTTTAAGAACTTTCTCTACGGCGGACGGTTCTTCCTTCGTCTTTTTTACTTCTTCGCTTTTTTGCTCCCCGGCTTCCTTCCCGGCTTCCTCGAGTTTCTGCTGAAGGATTTCAAACGCGCTTTCCCTGTCAATCACCTCGTCGTATTTTTCGACAAGTTTTGATTTCCCGGCTATCGCGTCGATTTCTTCAGGTTTGAGTATGTCCATTCGTGAAAAAGGAGCTCTTACGAGCGTTGCCGACAAAGGCGCGGGATTGCCCTTTTCATTCAGAACTGATATCGCCGCTTCGCCTGTGCCCAGAGATGTAAGCATGTCTTCGGTTTTATAGAAATCCGACATCGGATAATTCTCCGCAATCAGTTTAATCTGCTTCCTGTCTTTCGCCGTAAACGCTCTCAAAGCGTGTTGTATCTTGAGACCGAGTTGAGCAAGCACTGCTTCGGGAATGTCAACGGGATTCTGAGTACAGAAGAAAATACCTACGCCCTTTGAGCGGATAAGTTTTATTATCGCTTCAATCTGGTCGAGAAGTTCTTTTGTGGCTTCGTTGAATATCAGGTGCGCTTCATCGATAAACATTACGAGTTTCGGCTGGTCGAGGTCTCCCGCTTCGGGGAATGTGTTGTATATCTCGACCAGAAGGCACAGCAGGAACGTGGAAAACAATTTTGGTCTGCTTTGAATATCCGTAAGGCGGATTATGGAAACCACGCCTCTTCCCTTATCATCAGTCCTCATCAGGTCTTCTACTTCGAAAGACTTCTCGCCGAAGAAAACATCCGCTCCCTGCTGTTCGAGTTCGATTACCTTTCTTAATATCGTGCCGACGGATGTTGTGGCTATGTTTCCGTACGATTTCTGAAGTTCCGATTTCCCCTCATCGCTTATAAATTGCAGCATCTTAATCATATCTTTAAGATCAAGCAGCGGCAGTTTGTTGTCGTCGCAGTACTTGAATATCATCGACATAACGCCTGTTTGAGCGTCATTTAATCCCAGCATTTTTGAAAACAAAACCGGTCCGAATTCAGAGACGGTAGCGCGCAGCCTTGCGCCCTTTTCGTTTGATATTGTAAGGAACTCTACGGGAAAGCCCGATGGCTCAAACGGAAGTCCGATTTTATTCATCCTGTCGGTAATCTTGTCGTTCGCCGTACCCGGCATCGCGATTCCGCTGAAGTCGCCTTTAATATCCATTACGAAAGAAGGAATGCTTTTTAGCGAAAATCCTTCGGCAAGGATTTGAAGTGTCTTTGTCTTTCCTGTCCCCGTCGCGCCCGCGATTAATCCGTGCCTGTTAAGAGTTTTCAAAGGAAGTTTTATCTGTACTCCGGGTAATGCCTCTCCGTCGAGTATCGCCGTGCCGAGAACGATGCTCTCGCCTTTAAAATTATAGCCTTCGTTAATATGGGCGGTGAATTTTTCTTTGTCTGACATACAAATTTTGTTTTGTTATCGGGAATTTAATGATTTAATCTGTTTTAAAAAGTAATTAAAACAATATCTTACACGATAGATAAAACTCATCCCCGTGTTAAGCGCATTTTAACAACTGAGAGCAAGCATTTTAGAGATCGGATTGAGAAATATATCAAGAACTACATTTTAGTATTCAAGCGCTCTCGGCAATGTTTTTGCTTCGGAAATCCAGTCAGAAACTTCCTTAAGAGAAGGTGTTCTTCTGCAAAGTTTCTTTTCTGAATTTACTTCCTCCATTTTTTTAGTAAGGTTCTCGGCCTTTCTCAGCGCAAGTTCGGGTACGGTGTCGACGCCCGCCGCTTCGAGCAATTCAGCGAATTCCGCGCCTACGCCTTTGATGCGGAATAAATCCACCATGTTCGCAAACTTAAGAACTTGCTTCTCTGTCAGTCCTGCCTTTTCGGCAAGTTCCGACCGTTGCCGCGGAGTTTTTCCCTGATTCAACAGATCTTCGGTGGAATTGACACCGGCTGCGCGTAACTTTCCGCCGATAACCGGTCCGATGCCTTCTACTTCTTCAATTTTGCCTGCCATGATTCTGGTATTTAATTATTCCTACTCGTTTGGCTTTTCGGTACGCCCCGTTTTTAAGGTGGTTTCCGGACTCCACCGCTTAATAAATTGAACCGTGAAACCGCAGGGAATTAATGAATGCGCTGTCGATGATTATTTTTGCTGATGTTTTTCTAAAACATATTTACTTTTTTTTATATTAAAATACCATTCCAATAATTACGGCAATCATCACATAATAACACTTAAGAAAACTCAAAAAAATAATTTATCCGTTTTATTTCTGAAAGTTGCTCGTTATTTTCGGTGTGTATTCGGTTCTTCTCCCTATGTTTCCGATTTCCGTGAATCAAATACCGCAGTCTTTTTGTTCAGTTATAATTAAACAGGGAATATCGGGAAGAATAATTCGCATTTCAAACTTAATACGGAGAAAATAATCATGAGGTGGCAGGATAGAAAAGAAAGTTCAAACGTCGAGGACAGAAGAGGAATGTCCGGTAAGGGAATTGTCGGCGGGGGAATAGGCGCGCTTGTATTAATGCTGGTTATATATTTTCTCGGCGGCGACCCCGGTCAGTTCTTAAACATGCAGCAGAACGAAACCACTGAGAATGCATCCGATTATAAACCATCAAAGGAGGAACAGGAACTTGCGCGTTTTACTTCCGTGGTTCTTGCGGAAACCGAAACAGTTTGGGGCGACTTGTTCCGAAAGAACGGGCGTACATACGAAGAGCCGAAACTCGTGCTTTATACGAATTCGGTGAATTCCGCCTGCGGTTATTCAGGCGCGTCTACGGGTCCGTTCTACTGCCCGGGAGACAGGAAAGTATATATCGATCTGAGTTTCTTCTCCGAATTAAGGGATAAATTCAAGGCTCCCGGAGATTTTGCAATCGCGTACGTCATAGCCCATGAAGTCGGTCACCACGTTCAGACGCTGCTCGGAACGAACGATAAAGTTAATTCCCTCAGGGGAAAAATGGAAAAGAAAGAATTCAACAAGTATCTTGTTAGGCTGGAACTTCAGGCAGATTATTTCGCGGGCGTGTGGGCGCATTATGTCGAGCGTATGAATATTCTCGAAAAAGGAGACCTGGAAGAAGCCCTTAACGCTGCCAGTTCCGTCGGCGACGACCGAATACAGAAGAACGCTCAGGGCTATGTCGTTCCCGACGCGTTCACGCACGGTACATCCGAGCAACGGCGAAACTGGTTCTACAAGGGATTCAAATCCGGAGACATGAAAGGCGGCGACACGTTCAATTCGCGGAACCTTTAATTAGTGCCGGTTGATAAAAATCTCGTTTCGCTCCGGAAAATTAATCACCATTTCTCAAAATGAATGCGCGAAGCATCGTATTTATCTTTTGCCGCGCCGTTATGCGCGGGAATCCCTACAGGAATGAAACATAAGGGTATCACGTGCGGAGGAATGGCAAGTAAATCGGTTACGGTTTTTTTCCTGTCATCGTAAGGATGCAATGCCGTCCACACCGCTCCGAGTCCGAGAGACTCGACTGCTAAGAGAATGTTCTCCGTAGCCGCGCTGCAATCCTGCACCCAGAAATCCGAATCGGTTCCTCCCCATTGCCTGTTAATGTCTCCCGCGACGACGATTCCCGCTGAAGCGTATTCAGCCATTTTCGCGTACGGCAATTCGGCGGCGAGTTTTCCGAGCGTAGATCTGTTCCTTACAAGAATGAATTCCCAGGGACGCCTGTCGACTGCGGTCGGGGCAGACATTCCCGCCCTGATAATCAAATCGAGTGTATCGATGCCGATTTCGCCCTGTCTGAATTCCCTGACGCTCTTTCTGCCGAAAATTGTGCCGAGTGTATTGTTCATTTTAATTTTTCTAACAACATATTAAAATCATCGCGTAACGGAAATACAAAAATCATATACGAAAACCCGCGGTGCAATGCGGCTTGAAATTGCTCTTTCTGATTGCTGCCTTCTACATACATTACTAAATTTATTTTAATCTTTAAAAAGCATATTTTGAATTTTCATCATGATAAAAGTCGAAAATCTTCATAAGTCTTACGGCAAGGACGTCCGCGCTCTGAGCGGCGTCAGTTTTGAGGTGCGTCCTGGTGAAATATGCGGATATATAGGAACGAACGGAGCCGGTAAATCCACCACGTTGAAAATATTATGCGGAATGATTGATTACGATGAAGGCAACGTCGAAGTGTGCGGCTTAAAACATCCCGGGGATAGGAATGAAATAAAGAAGATCACGGGTTACGTTCCGGAGTCCGCGGAAATGTTCAATTCGCTGACCGTGAAAGAGTATTTCAGGTTCATCGGCGAAGTAAGGAGCATTCAAACGGATGCGGTCGCGCGCCGTTACGGGTATTTCGCGGAATTATTCGGATTCACGCAGCACCTCGGCGATTCGATAGGAAAATTGTCGAAAGGAAACAAGCAAAAAGTGCTGATTTCCTCCTCACTCCTGCATAATCCCGATGTTCTTCTTCTCGACGAGCCTCTGAACGGTCTCGACGCTTTTTCGATTATGATTTTTCAGGACATGGTAATTAAACTTGCCACGCGGGGAAAGACGGTACTTTATTCGTCGCATCTGCTGGATTTGATGGAAAAGGTAAGTTCGCGGATTATAGTTATAGACAAGGGGAAATTAATTCTGGACAGGACAAAACAGGAACTACGGGATTCATCGGAATTCAAATCACTTGAAAATCTGTTCAGGGGAATTGCCGCCGGAGACAGCAAAAAAGAGTTTGTCTATGACGAGGCATATTCTTAATATATTTTTCTTATTACTCATATCGTCCCTGACGGCGAGCGCTCAGTTAATCAGCACCGATACGGACACGATTAATTACAGGAACTCGTTAGTCACGGATTTTTACAACGACCTGAACACCGCAAATCTCATATCTAACGTATATTACGGCGGAAGTTACGGAAAACTAAACCTGACGTTAAGGAATAACTTCAATTCGTCCATAACGAAGTTTTCCGACAATTTTTCCACGGACAATAATAATATGCGATTGTCCGCCGAATATTCGCTCTCAAAAAAAGTCTCCGCGGGAGGAGGCATAATCAGCAAACTTCTTACAGGCAGCAAGGAAATCGGCCTTAACAAGGGATACAATAATTTTTTCTTCACGAGCCTCAACTTCGTTCCTGACAACGTATTCAGCCTGAACGCGAATCTCGGAATAAAAAATGACAAGCAGATTGACGTTTACGCTACAGGGTTTTCCGGAACCATCGAAAGCAGGGTAAACAAATTAAACGTTTCGGATTTCGAATCATCGGGCATACTTCACCTCACGCTTGACGAATACAGCGAAAAAAGAAATTATTCGGGCGAATTGTATTCGAGCGTGAAGAAGCAGTTCTCGGATTTTTCGGAAAATGAGGCGGTTGTAAGAGCCTATACGATGAGAACGGATTTCTTCACTCCCGCCACTACCAGTATAATTAAACAGTTCAGGATCGCGTACAACGTCCAGTCAAGGTTCGAGAATTATGTTCTTCTGAGCGACAACCTGTCGTACAGGTTCACGAAGAGTTTTTCCCTGAAACTGAAAGGGCTGTATTTTTTCAAGAATATACAGAACAACTATAAGTACAAGCCTCCCGCGGGAAGCCTTTTTCTTGAGAACATTTACAACAACAGAATAAACGAAAACATGCTGCAGGGAGGAGTGGAGATAGAGTTAAGGACGGGACGGTTCGAATCGAGGCTGAACGCGAGTTATTCCGAGCGCGAGGAAAACCATAAGCCGACCGACCTTGGCAGCGTTACACCGCAGCAGCAGCGTGACATCGATAACGTCGAAATGGACAAGAACAATAACAGCAAAACGGCTAATACTTATCTCGAGATATATTATTCCCCTGCAAGCATGCACACGTTCAGGCTGCAGGGAAGCACATCACTTCTCAGGTATGATACGGAAAGCCAGTTAAACTACGACGACCGCGACGAACTTCTTCTGAATACGGTGTTCGCGCACAGGTATAATAACCTCAGGAATTTCTACCTTGAAACATCTTTCGAGTTCAACTCGACAATCCTGAACTACATTTATAAGCAGAAAAGTTCAAACAATAACACGAACAAGGTTTATAAACTCAACTCGGTCAGTTTTTTCAAGCCTTTCAGCGCCGTGACGACGAAGAATTATTTTCAGGTATTAGCCAATTACACCGTCTATAAATACGAGGATATAGTGTCGCAGGTACAGAGTTTTTCCTTCAGGCAGTTGTATATGACGGATTCCACGGATTTCAAGATTACAAGAAAACTAACGGCGGGATTTTTCGGAATACTCAAGATATACGAACAGGGACAGTTCAACAACGAGAATTTTTCGGTAAGGCCGACGGCGTATTCGGACGAGAGGACACTCGGCTCGTCCTTGAATTACGAGATTAAGGAGTTCATAAACGTATTTGTCGGCTTCCGCCATTACATCAGAAGATTTTACAATTACGATAAGGGAGAAAAAATACTGAAGCGTACTCAGGCGATATACGGACCGTACGCGGGGCTACGAATCAACATCCGGAACAATTCAAGCATTTACGTGCTGGGAGGAATTGACGAGTATGAAGCAACTGACAATTCCTTGACAAATACATCAAAGAATCTTATTATAAATATTTTGTGGAATATATAGACTATGAAAGAGCACAAAGCAAGCGTAATCCTTCAGAGCAGGAAAACTGAAATTAATAAGATAGAAAAACTGTTGTTTACCTTGAACGAATTGTACGGTATAAATCAGGAGCGGTTTATTAATTTCAGCATTGCGGTATCAGAGGCTTTAATGAACGCCATAGTTCACGGCAACAAGGAGTCGGAAGAAAAAAAAGTTTTCGTTGACGTTTTCAGCGGCGAAACTTTCCTTGAAGTGTTCATAAAAGACGAAGGCGGCGGATTTGATTACGCATCCATTCCCGATCCGACAACGGATGAAAACCTGATGAAAGACCACGGCAGGGGAATATACATAATGAGAGAACTTACAGACGGATGCGAATGCGATTCAGGAAACGGCGGTACCACGATGAAACTTGTTATTACGAAAGATTCTTAAAAATATTTATAAACTTAACACTTTTAAACAATGAAGATTACAATTGTCGGTGCAGGTAATGTCGGGGCTACCGCTGCCCAGATTATAGTCGACAGGGCTTTGGCAAATGACGTCGTGCTGCTTGACGTGGTCGAGGGAATTCCGCAGGGAAAAGCGCTGGATATATACCAGTCCGCCGCTATACAGTATTCAGATACAAAAATTTACGGCGTGAATACGTATGAACTGACGGCGAATTCCGATATCGCGGTAATAACTGCCGGGCTTCCGCGGAAACCCGGAATGTCGCGCGAGGACCTTCTTAATACAAACGCGGAAATCGTGTCAAAATCGACTCAGGAAATCGTTAAGTACTCTCCGAACGCGATTATAATAGTAGTGTCGAATCCGCTTGACGCGATGACCTACGTTTCATTCGTGAACAGTCATTATCCGAGAAACAGGGTTATCGGAATGTCCGGTGTTCTCGATACGGCAAGGTTCAAAGCGTTCATCTGCATGGAACTGAACGTTTCAATCGAGAATATAAACGCGATTGTGCTCGGCGGTCACGGAGATTCTATGGTGCCTCTCGTCAGGTACACCACAGTCGCTGGTATTCCGCTCATGGACCTGCTTCCGAAGAACAGGATAGAAACGCTTATAGAAAGAACAAGAAACGGCGGAGCGGAAATCGTGAAATTCCTGAAGTCGGGAAGCGCTTACTACGCGCCCGCGGCATCCGTCGTACACATGATAGACGCGATAGTCAACAACAGGAAGAAAATCCTTCCTTCATGCGTTTACCTGCAGGGTGAATACGGCTACAGCGACATCTGCCTCGGCGTTCCCGTAAAAATCGGAGCGCAGGGAATGGAAGAAATCGTGCCGATAAAACTTACTGATGAAGAAAAGAGCGCGCTTGACAAGTCGGCCGCTGACGTAAAATCGATGTTGAAGGTAATAAACGGATAGAATCAAATCTTGAGCATAAAAAAACCCGCGCGCCGCGCGGGTTTTTTATTTGTACAAAACTCCTTATCAATTTTCCAGAGGAACTACGTTGAGTATCTTTCTTCCCGCCTTGTCGATAAATTTGACCTTTCCGTCTATGAGCGCGAAAATCGTGTAATCTTTTCCGAGTCCAACGTTTTTTCCGGGTATGAATTTCGTGCCTCTTTGCCTCACGAGAATGTTTCCGGCTTTTACGACTTCACCGCCGTATTTCTTGACGCCGAGTCTCTGTGAATTTGAGTCGCGTCCGTTTTTAGAACTGCCTAAACCTTTTTTATGTGCCATAACTTATAATTTTATGCTATTTTTTCTATTTGAATTTGTGTGTAATTCTGCCTGTGGCCTTTTGTTACTTTATAACCTTTACGTCTTTTTTTCTTGAACACTATCACCTTATCGTCTTTTACATGGTCAAGAATTGTGGCTTCGACTTTGTGCTTTAAAGTAGGAGCGCCGATTTCAACGGACTTTTCGTCCGGAGAATAAATGAGAACTTTGTCGAAATTTATTTTCGCGCCTTTTTCTCCTTCGACCTTCGGAATAAAAAGTGTCTGTTTTTCCTGAACCTTGTATTGTGAGCCTTTGATGTCGACTATTGCAAACATTTTACCGCTTTTATGATTTATAAAACAATAAATATAAACATTTTCACTGAAAAATTCAAAACCTTTTTGAATACAAAAGTCTTTTCCGTGAAAAAGTTTGACAAAACAAAATGACGGCGTATAAAGTACTGTTTTTTCCGCATAAACGCCGATTAACATTTTAGAGTATCAAATATTAAATAATTCCGCTAATTTTATTTAATTTCCCAAATTTAATTTCATTAATATGTCTATAAGGAATATTTTAACGGTTGCCGTACTGACAATCGCGCTGGCTTTCCTCACCGGCTGCGGAAAGAGCGATAAACCCGAATCAAATAAATCAAACCCCGAAATGGAAAAACAATTTACGGAGTTCGTCAAGAGTTTTGAAGCGAAGTACATTCCGCTTTACAAGGAATCGAATGTCGCGTACTGGAACGCTGCGATTAGCGGCAAGGAAGAGGATTTCAACAAGGTTGCGGAAATACAGAATAAAATCACTGCGATATTCTCGAATAAGGAAGACTTCAGCGTACTTAAAAAAATCTATGATTCGAAATCGATAAACGATGAATTGAAAAAAAGGGAACTCGAGTTGATGTACCTTAAATACAAGGGAAATCAGGCGGACCCGAAGAAACTCGAGGCTATCAATAACATGCAGAACGCCATCGAGCAGAAATACGGAAACTTCAGGGCTGAAGTGAACGGAAAAAAACTTACTGACAACGAAATTGAAGAAAGGCTTTTAAATTCCACCGACAACAAGGAACTCGAGGCGGTCTGGAAAGCGCACAAGAAAATCGGTCCGATCGTGGCAGATGACCTGAAAAAACTCGTTAAGATGAGAAACGAAATCGCGAAGGATATGGGATATTCCAACTACCACGAGATGAGTCTGAAACTTTCCGAACAGGACCCGAACGAAATACTCAAGTTGTTCGACGAACTGGACGCGCTCACGAGAGACGCTTTCAAGGGGGAAAAGGACGTGATGGACGCCTATTTTGCCGACCGCTACAAAATAAAGAAAGAAGAGTTGATGCCCTGGCATTATCAGAACAGGTTCTTCCAGGAAGCCCCGAAAATCTACAAGGTTGACCTCGATAAATATTACAAGGATAAAGACGCAATCGTGAAACTGACGGACGATTTTTACAAAGGCATCGGCATTCCCGTTGATGACCTGATTAAGAATTCCGACCTGTTCGAGAAACCCGGAAAGAACCAGCATGCCTTCTGCACGGACCTGAACAACGAAGGTGACGTAAGAGTCCTCTGCAACATAGTTCCTAACGAAAAATGGATGGGAACGATGCTTCACGAATTCGGACACGCGTCATACGATAAGTACATCGACAACAAGAGCCTTCCTTTCATTCTCCGCGATGCCGCGCATACATTCACGACGGAAGCAATCGCGATGATGTTCGAAAGAGGCGCGACTAATGCCGCATGGCTGAGGGACATGAAAGTTATCGACGAAAACGAGGCGAAAAAGATAGCGGAAGACGCGTTCAAGTCTCTGAGGCTTTCACAACTCGTTTTCTCGCGCTGGTCGCAGGTAATGTACAGGTTCGAAAAATCAATGTACGAAAATCCCGATCAGGACCTGAACAAGTTATGGTGGGACCTCGTGGAAAAATATCAGATGATAAAACGCCCCGAAGGCAGGAATGAACCGGACTGGGCTTCGAAGATTCACATAGCGACCGTGCCCTGTTACTACCACAACTACCACATGGGCGCGCTGCTTTCATCGCAGTTGTATTTTTACATCTGCAACAACGTTCTGAAGACAAAAGAATACAAGGACCAGTTCTTCGTCGGCAAGCCTGAAGTGGGCAAGTACCTTGTCGAGAAAGTATTCGCTCCGGGCGCGAAATACTACTGGAACGATATGATTGAAAAAGCGACGGGAGAAAAATTAACAGCGAAATATTACGCCGAGCAATTCGTAAAATAATTATTAGAGACTTCGAAAATGATGTCTCGCTTTCGTTACCGAGAGTCTCCCCGTTCATCGGGGGACTCTCGGCGCGTTTTAAAGGCTTCGTAAAGAGTCCTCCGTTAAAACGGGTAGATTCTCTGATACAAATATTTTAAGCCGCGGTTATTACCGCGGGTTTTTTATTTCAATGGTTTATGTTATTCAAATAAGATATTTTTTATAAAAACAATCAAATAAACCGTATGGAAAGATTCAAATCAGTATTATTCGCGACTCTGATGTTCCTCCTTGCAGGAAGCGTTTACTCGCAGTGTTCGGACGCGGGAATTTGCATAATCGGAAGCGACCACAATAAAAGCGGGAGTCAGAGAAGTTCTTTTAGTTTCGAGTATTCGCTGGGACGTTCAGGCAACGAAACATACGACGAGTATGAATACACCGTTCACGAATTCAAACTCGGAGGTAATTTTGTCTTTTCAAAAACGTTCTCTCTTTCGGCGGTTCTGCCATTCATGTCTGTCGTTTACAGTTCGGATTACATACTGTCCCGAAACGGTATCGCGGACGCGACTGTAATGGCGAACTATCACATACCCGCGGGAAAATTGAAAAATTTTACGTTGATGGGAGGTCTGAAACTCGCTACATCCGGTCTCGAACCCGACAAGTTCAGTTATTTCAACGCGATGGGAAGCAATGACATCATAATCGGCGCTGACTTCAATTATTCATTCCTTAATATGTCAGCGGGATTTCAGATACCGGTTACGAATTATGAAGACGACGGAGTAAAATTCAAGCGCGGTCCCGACTTCATGTTCAGAGCAGGATATCTGCGCAAGGCGGATAACCTGTTGGTAAGATTCGAAGTCCTCGGTATAAAGAGACTTGTTAAATCCGAGTATTCGAGTTCCAATCTTCAGGCATCGGAAATTAAGGACAGCGATTTCTTTCAATTGAACCTGATGGGCGGTCTGATGTACAATTTCAGCAGGGACCTGTCGGGAGGCTTGAATGTTTTTCTTCCAATGCTGAAACGGGAAGATAATTCCGACGGCACGAAGCGCTCTTTCACCGTCGCCGCGAAATTTTCATACGCGTTCGATTTATAATTCCGTGAAGCAAGCCGCATTTCATCTTTTAACATTTCGGATGAAAGCGAAATTATTTACATTTGTAAAATTTTATTATTACAATAACATACAATGAGTGATAACACTTCTTCCGCTCCGTTGAAGCCGCAGCCGACCGCTTTTATGAGATGGCTTGCACTGATACTTATCAGTCTCGCGATGTTCGGAAACTACTACATTTACGATTCAATAAGCCCGCTTGCCGACGTGCTCAAAGAGCAATTGAATTTTTCCGACTCGGGCATAGGTCTGCTTAACGCCATATACAGCATTCCAAACATTCTGATGGTTCTCATCGGCGGTCTTATAATTGACCGTATCGGGACAAGGAAATCCGTGTTTATATTCACGGTTATAATAATGCTCGGCGCGCTCGTAACGGCGCTTCAGGGAAACCTCGCGTTAATGGCGACCGGAAGACTTATCTTCGGACTCGGCGCCGAATCTATGATAGTCGCGATTACAACCATAGTCGCCAGATGGTTCAAAGGAAAGGAACTTTCGTTCGCGTTCGGTCTCAATCTTACCGTCGCGAGGCTCGGTTCGTTTCTCGCGCTGAATTCTCCGACGTGGGGAAAAAGCCTTTATTCGTACTGGCAGACGCCCCTGTGGATTACGGTGTTCGCGGGCATATTCGCCGTTATATGCATAATATTCTATTATATAATGGATGTCTATGCCGCCAAAAAATACGATATGCCTAAGGACGGCGAGCAGGATAAAATTGAATTCAAGGAACTTTTCAAATTCGGAAAATCTTTCTGGTTCATAACCGCGCTGTGCGTTACTTTTTATTCGGCGATGTTTCCGTTCCAGACTTTCGCGATTAAATTTTTTCAGGAAGCCCACGGCACCACGCGCGAAGTCGGCGGAAATCTTTCAAGCATCCTGACTCTCGCGGCGATGATTTTTACGCCGCTCTTCGGACTTCTGTCGGACAAGATAGGAAAGCGCTCGCTTCTAATGATGCTCGGCTCGCTTACGATAATACCTGTTTATTTAATAATGGCATACAAGGTTGATTTGCCCGGAATGATAGGTATTCAGGGCGGGTTTAACATCGCGCTTCCCGCATTCGGAATCGAAGAAGCGGTAATTCCTTACGCTCTAATCGTGCCGATGGCAATGATGGGATTCGCGTTCTCGCTAATTCCCGCTGTGATGTGGCCGTCTGTCGCTCTTGTTGTAAGGGAAGAAAAACTCGGCACCGCGTACGGATTGATGACGATGATTCAGAATATCGGTCTCGCAGGTTTTAATATTTTAATCGGATGGGCAAACGATATATCAAACGCGAGCGCGTCGAACCCTACGGGTTACAGAATGGGGATGTGGATATTTTCGATACTCGGTTTTCTCGGCTTGTTCTTCGCGTTCATGCTTAGAAAAAATGAAACGGGACCGAACGCTCACGGGCTTGAACTGAGCGCGGCGCAGAAAAAGGCGAAGGAAGAAGCGGCATTGGAAACAGAAGCGGCAAAATAATAATTTATTCAACGAATGGCACAAACAGAAAAATTAAGACACCCGGGCGGATTATTTCTTCTCTTCTTCACGGAGATGTGGGAAAGATTCAGTTTCTACGGAATGCAGGCGGTATTTTATCTTTATATGATACAGGCGCTGACCTTCGAAAAAACATTCGCCGACCTTATATACGGAAATTATACGGGTATGGTTTACATTACGGCTTTGATAGGCGGTTTCGTATCCGACAGGTATTTCGGAAACAGGAAGTCGATTGTTACGGGCGGCACGATGATGGCGTTCGGACAGTTCCTTTTATTCACGAGCGGACTTTTGTTCGAGGATAAACCGGTTGCCTCCGCTCTCTTATACTCGGGACTGATTTTTCTCTGTCTCGGCAACGGTTTCTTTAAGCCGAATATTTCTTCGATGGTCGGGCAGTTGTATCCCGAAGGCGACAGGAGAATCGATTCCGCTTTCACGATATTCTATATGGGTATAAACATGGGCGGACTTCTTGCCCCCATAATCTGCGGATTTCTCGGCAACACGGGAAACCTTGCTGATTTCAAGTGGGGATACTTTGCTGCGGGTATCGGAATGATTTTGAGCCTCGTCATTTTCATACCGCTTAAAAATAAATACGTTGTAAAGCCGGACGGCACGCCCGTCGGAGCCGTTCCTCCCGCCAAACTTAAAGACGAGCCGAAAGACAAGACAAAAGGAGTAAGCGCTAAGCAGATATCAATAAATCTTGCTGTCTTCGTAATTCTGTTCCTGTTGTTCTATTTGGTGATTAAAGCGGACACGATAGGTTCGTTTATATACGCGACTTTTTTCACGGCGCCGCTGTCAATAATAACCGACAGGTCGCTTACAAAGATTGAGAAGCAAAAAATCATCGCGATGTTCGTGCTTGTAGTCTTCACGATGATATTCTGGATTGCATTCGGACAGATTGGCTCGTCTCTGACTTACTTTGCCGATAATTCCGTTGACCGTTCGATATTCGGCTGGAGCATTCCTCCTTCGGTTTTTCAGGGCTTCGGACCGCTTTTCATAGTAACGTTCGCGCCTCTGATGGCTGTTATCTGGACTTTTCTTTCGAAAAGAAACTCCGAGCCGTCGATTCCTTTTAAACTCGCTCTCGGATTGCTGCTGATGTCTCTCGCGTGGGTGATAATGGCTTATGCAATAAAGACAATACCCGCGGGTGTCAAGGTCGGCATTACTCCTCTCATAATTATGTATTTCGTCCTGACGATAGGGGAGTTGTCATTATCTCCGATTGGTCTCTCAATGATAGTAAAACTCGCGCCGATAAGATTCGGCTCCGTTCTGATGGCTGTCTGGTTCCTTTCACTCGGAACATCGTTTAAACTCTCGGG
>CAZOQR010000033.1:0-2068 GCA_964581915.1 uncultured Ignavibacteriaceae bacterium
GGCTAAGTCGGCCAGACGGAGTTTGTTTTCTTGGTGAACGATGCGAACCAGTCTGAAATCACAAGATATATAATCTATTTCTATTCATTCTTCAATCACCCTGTACCAATTCCCTGCGTTTCTCAAGTTCTTTCGCTTTTTCCCGTCTCTTAATTGACTTGTAAATCACAACCTGCAATAGTTACAATTGTATATTCAAACGTCTTCCATAAAATAATTTTTTACTATGAAAAAATTTATATTACTTGCATTTTTACTCATCGCCTTATTTATTTTTTCAGGATTCAACGCGACAACCGAAAACCGGGAAATCACGGACTATAAATCGTTCGGAAGATTCGTTCCTGACGTAATGGGAAATATGAACGTTTACGACAGGGTGCTTAATCTTCACAGTACGATTAAACTCGGAAGCGATTCCCTGCCCGTGTTTTCCGGGTTTCCGGTTCCTGTCAGCGGCTCCACTTTCGAGGGCTTCATTTTCTGCAACATGGACAATGACCCCGAACTTGAAATCGTTATTAACATCGCCTACACCGTTCAGGCATTGAACCTGGACGGAACGTCCGTTACGGGATGGCCGAAAACCGTTGCGTCGTACGGACTCGAAGGCTCGCCCGCTTTCGGGGATATTGACGGAGACGGTTTCGGTGAAATCGTGGTTACAAATCACGGACTCACTTCGGGTGGTTACATTTACGCTTATAAGCGTGACGGAACGGCGCTCACGGGTTTCCCGATAAATCACGGATACAGTTCAAGATCACCCGTGCTTGCAGATATGAACAACGACGGCAAGATGGAAATTATCGTCAACAAAAGAACCTATCCTACCGGCTCCGTGTATGTTTACAAATACGACGGAACGATACTCACGGGATGGCCTAAAGCGATGGGTCACGTGCCCGCGTCAAGTTGCGCCGTCGGCGATATAACAGGCGACAACTCGCCTGAAATCGTTATGGAATCGTACACGGGACTCTACGCCTGGAACGCAAGTGGTGATTCAATTCCGGGATTTCCTTTTATGATGCCTAACGGAGACGTTAATTCGTATTCGTCGCCTGTCCTCGCGGACGTTGACGGCGACAACATCAGGGAAATTATTTTCGGAACGCACGTCTCGGGCGCGGGCGGTTATGTTTATATTCTGAAGAACAACGGAACCGTTCTGTCCGGCTGGCCTAAACAAACAGGCAACTGGGTTTACGGTCCTCCCGCTGTCGGATTCATCGACAACGACAACATACTTGATGTCGCGGTCGGAGACCAGGTTATGAGCGCTTCTCCCGCGGATTACGTGTATGCCTGGAACAAGAACGGCGTCGCCCTCACGGGTTTCCCGATTGGTCCTTTTAACGCCGTTAACAGTCAGGTGATTCTTGGCGATATCAATAATGACAACTACACCGACCTGATTTTCGACGATAACACTTCAAACGCGGGTCTTGGTCAGTATCTCGGCTACAAACACGACGGAACGCCGCTTCCGGGATGGCCCCTTTCAACCAACGGCACTACGTTCTTTGTAACGCCGTGCCTGACTGACCTTAACAGGAACGGAATTATGGATATTCTCGGAGCGGGTATTGCGGGAACGTCGCCCAGCCAGACAACTAACGTTTACGCCTGGAATACCGGCTCGCTTTACAGCCCCGCGAAAGTGCAGATTCCGATGTGGCAGTATAACTCCAGACACACTGGCGTTTACGGAAACATTGATATTGTAAGCGTAAACGAAAACACGGGTGTACTTCCGAAAGAATATAAACTCAATCAGAATTATCCGAATCCATTCAACCCCGCGACAACGATTTCATTTGACCTGCCGAAATCCGGTCTGGTTAACATAACCGCGTATGACATTACCGGAAAAGAATGCGCAGTCATATTCAGCGGATACAAGTATGCTGGAAGCCACGAAGTGAATTTCAACGCTTCAAATCTCACGAGCGGCGTGTATTTCTACAGAATCTCTTCGGAAGGATTCTCAGATACTAAAAAAATGATATTGGTTAAGTAATCTAATTGTGTGCCGTCAGGACGAAAGTCCTGACGGTCACATAAA
>CAZOQR010000033.1:2168-12163 GCA_964581915.1 uncultured Ignavibacteriaceae bacterium
AACTACACGGCAAGTAAGCACCGCATATCTCCGTTTTTGTATCTCTTAAAATTTAGTATTTTTACATTACGTCTGTATATTCAGCGCCAATAAGACTCCAATAAGAATGAGCAATATAATTACATTAAAGGACAGAAAATTAATCGGCAACAACAATCTTGCAATGTGGTTCGACCGCAAGGGCTCCGATTTCACGTTCGAACCCGGACAATACGCAAGAATCACGCTTCTCGAACCCATACACCACGACGATGAAGGCAACTCGCGTCTTTTCTCGATTGCAAGTTCGCCGAAAAAGGATTACGTAATGTTCACGACGCGCGCTCTCGATTCCGCGTTTAACAAAAACGTACTCGAAATGCCGCTCGGCGCAAAGGCCGAAATAAGCGGATTCGGAGGCAACACCGTGCTTCACAAGGACCCGTCGGTTCCCGCCGTGTTTCTAATCGGAGGTATCGGCATTACTCCCGTCAGATGCATGATGGAGCACATAATAAGCGAAAAACTTCCGTACGACGCTTACCTTTTCTATTCAAACCCGAAAAAGGAGTCGATGGCTTTCTTCGATGACTTCGAAAACTGGGCGAAAGAATACAAAGGATTCAAATTCCTTCCGTTCATTGACGACAGGGAAAACAAGGAATGGAAATATGAGTACGGATACATTACGAAAGACGCCATAACGAAAAACATTCCCGACGTCCAGAAACCGGTTTATTACACCGTAGGTCCGCTCGCTATGGTCGAAGCAATGGAAAAAATACTGCTTGAACTAAACATAAATCCCGAAAACATAAAACTGGAAAAATTCGGATGAAAAACTCAATCACAAGATTTACCGAAAAAGTGGAATACTTCTCAAAGTACCGTCCCGCGTATCCCGAACAGATTATTGGTTCGCTCGAAAAGAACATAGGCTTCGATTCTTCGAAAGACATCGCCGACATCGGAAGCGGAACGGGAATACTGAGCCGCCTGTTTCTTAACAACGGCAACCTTGTCTTCGGAGTCGAACCTAACGACGAAATGCGCGAAAGAGCCGAAAAGCACCTCGAAAAGTTTCTTAATTTCATCAGCATAAGCGGAACCGCCGAAAAAACAGCGCTCGCGACAAACAGCGTTGACCTTATCTCCGTCGGACAGGCGTTTCACTGGTTCGACGTCAAAAAGGCAAAAAAGGAATTCAAGAGGATTCTTCGCAAGGACGGACACGTTGTCATAATCTGGAACGAGAGAAAAAAGTCGTCTCTGTTCATGAAAGAACTCGACGGCATTCTCGAACTTCTCGGTCAGGAATTCGAAGACGCGGAGAGAAACCTCTCGGATGCCGGATTCCACAAAACCTTCTTCGGCAAGGAAAAAGTGCACACGCATTCGTATCCGAATTTCCAGATGCTCGACCTTAGCGGGCTTAAAGGAAGAATCCAGTCAATCTCCTATTTCCCTGATTCGGGGGACGAGCATAAAAAAATAATGAAAGAGATAAAAGCGGTTTTCGACAAGTATAACAATGGCGGTCAGGTGAAACTTGAATACGTCACGAAAATTCTGTACGGCAATTTAAAATAAATAGCAAATGAAAAAGTTATTTGTTCTTTCAATATTTCTGTTACTTTTTTCGGGAGTGAAAGCTCAGCCCGTTCTTGAAGGCGACTGGAGCGGAGCGCTTGAATTGATGGGCACGTCGCTCGAAATTATTACACACTTTACGTCCGATAACGGCAGTTATACGGGAAAGATTGATATCCCCCTGCAAAAGCAGAAAGGTCTTCCCCTAACAGGCATCATTTATAAATACCCTAAAGTTTATTTTGAACTCGATGTCCCTAACGGACTGGCGAAATTTGACGGCGCGTTCGTTAACGACTCAATAAAAGGTATATTTTCTCAGGCCGGTTATGAAGGCACTTTTTACCTCATCAGTGGTTTATTGCTAACGCCCGACGCGAATAAAGAAGAGATAAAGGAATCCCTTCCATACAAGGAAGAGGAAGTTACATTCAGAAACGGGGATATAAAATTCTCGGGAACGCTTTCCCTGCCTGAATATCCCGGGAAACACCCGGCGGTCGTTATGATAACCGGAAGCGGTCCGCAGGACAGAGACGAAGAGGTCGCGGGATTCAAGGTTTTCAAAACTATCGCCGACCATCTCACGAGAAGCGGTTATGCCGTGCTCAGGTACGATGACAGGGGCGTCGGCGGCTCGACGGGGACAAACGTTAACGATTACACTTCCGAAGATTTCGCCGGAGACGTTATTGAAGCCGTGAAATATCTGAAAACGCGAAGTGACATCAATCCCGGCGCTGTCGGGCTTTTCGGGCACAGCGAAGGCGGTGTTGTGGCGCCTCTCGCCGCTTCAAAGTACGACGGCATCGCTTTTGTAATCTGCATGGCGGGTACCGGCGCTACGGGTGAGGAAATTCTTATCGAGCAGTCGAAACTCATAATGAAAGCAAGTTATGTCTCTCCCGAAGAAATAAACAAGGACATACAGACACTTAAGACAATGCTGAGCGCCATCAGGAACAATGAAAATCTCGACGACATAAAGAGAACTATTAAAAACGAGCGGCTGAAAGAATATGATAAACTCCCAGAAGTTCAAAAGAGCCGAATTAAAGACAAAGACGAGTGGGCGGATTCATTCGCGAAATCGTACATTGGCGCTTTTACGAACACGTGGATGAAGTTCTTCATGACTTATGACCCCGTTCCTGCTCTCGAAAAAGTGAAATGCCCGGTGCTTCTGCTTTTCGGCGAAACGGATTTGCAGGTTCCTCCCGCCCAAAGCGAAAAACCTATGCTCGACGCTCTTAAAAAAGGCGGCAACAAAGATTTTGAATCGAAGATTTTCATAAAAGCGAATCACCTGTTTCAGGAATCAGATACGGGCAATCCAAACGATTATCCAAAACTGAAAAAGGAATTCGTGAACGGATTCCTTGATTATATATCGAACTGGCTCTTAAAACGGTTTTCTCCGTCAAGATAAACAGCGGTTAATCAAATTCTCTGCGTAAAAAACTTAAAACGAAGGAGTAAAATAATGTTAGCCTGCAACGTAGGAAAAACCGACAAGATAATCCGAATCATTATCGGAATAGTGATTCTCGCGCTTGGTTATCTTTTCAATACCTGGCTCGGGCTTATCGGTCTGCTGCCGATACTGACCGCGATATTCGGCAGATGCGGTCTGTATTATCCGCTGAAGATTGATACAACCAAAAAGGATAAATGACAGAATCGTATCTTCTGAAAGACCGCCGCGCCCTTATTACTGGCGCGACCAGAGGCATAGGCAGGGCTGTTGCGGAAGAGTTCGCAAGACTCGGCGCCGCGATTATTATTGTTGCCAGGAATGAAGCCGAAGTCGCGAAGCAGACAGAGGAATTCAAAACAAAGGGTTTTAAAGTTACCGGAATTTCCGCCGATGTCGGCAGAAGGGAAGGCGTGGAAAAAATTTTCAGCGTCATAGGAACGGATTCTCTCGACATTCTCGTAAACAACGCGGGATTCAACATACGAAAAAAAACAACGGATTACACCGACGAGGAATTTTCCGCGCTTATCAGTACCAATCTTCAAAGCGTTTTTCAAATGTCCGCCGCGGCGTATCCACTGCTTAAAAAATCCGGCAGCGCGGCAATACTGAACATATCTTCCGTCGCGGGTTTAACATCTCTGAAAACCGGCTCGCCTTATGCGGTAACTAAAGCGGGAATTATTCAACTGACGAAGAACCTCGCCGCGGAATGGGCAGATGACGGAATCAGAGTCAACTCAATCGCGCCCTGGTACATAAAAACTCCGCTGACGGAAGGACTCCTTAACAAGCCCGAATTTCTTAAATCAGTTCTCGACAGAACTCCGATGAAACGGGTGGGAGAACCCCGTGAAGTTGCTTCCGCCGCGGCATTTCTCTGCTCCGATGCCGCTTCTTACATCACGGGACAGTGCCTCGCCGTTGACGGCGGCTTCTCCATTTACGGGTTCTGATTTCACCGCGAAATTAGTCCTGCGCATATCGGGTATCGGAATGGAAAATAAGGACGCGGCAAGACCGGTTTGCCTCTGATTTTCAACACCCAAACTTTTGAATTTTTAATATCAAACCGAATACATATTTTATTAAATCTACGAAAAACTAAATCTATTATACAAATGGAATACTTCAAGAATTTTATAAACGGCGAATGGAAAGACTCTAAGAGCGGCAAATACACGGAAAACAGAAATCCCGCGAATACGGAAGACTTAATCGGATATTTTCCCTCATCTACGAAAGACGACGTTAACGAAGCCGTGAGCGCTGCAAGAGAAGCGTTCAGGAAATGGCGGCTCGTGCCCGCGCCTAAAAGAGGCGACGTGCTTAAGGTTGTAGGCGACATTATGCTTCAGAGAAAAGACGATATCTCGTTTGAAATGACCCGCGAAATGGGAAAGGTTTTCGCCGAAACAAAAGGCGATACGCAGGAAGGCATTGATACGGCTTATTACGCCGCTTCTGAAGGCAGAAGATTGTTCGGACTCAACGCTCCGAGCGAACTTCCGAATAAAATGAATTTGAGTTTCAGAATTCCTATCGGCGTCGGAGGAATAATAACTCCCTGGAATTTTCCGATGGCTATCCCGACCTGGAAAATATTTCCCGCGCTCGTCTGCGGCAACACGGTGGTTTTCAAACCCGCCGAACTTACTCCTAAGACAGCGAACACGCTCGTGCGCATAATTGACGAAGCGATGAAAGAAGTTCTCGGCAAGGATTACATTCCGGGAGTCGTGAACCTTGTTCACGGAAGCGGAAGAGTCGTCGGCGAGTGCTTCCTCGAAAACAAAAACATTGATTTCATTTCCTTCACGGGCTCCACCGCCGTCGGAAAGAGAATCAACGAAGTCGGCGGAAGAGAACTCAAGAGAGTCTCCCTCGAACTCGGCGGAAAGAACGCGCAGATAGTTATGAATGACGCGAACCTTGACCTCGCTCTCGACGCCGTTCTCTGGGGCGCTTTCGGAACGACAGGCCAGAGATGCACCGCGACATCACGATTAATTTTGCATAAGGACATTCACGATAAGTTCCTGAAAATGCTGACCGACAGGGCGGCGAAACTTAAACTCGGATACGGAAACGATAAGGGCGTTGACGTCGGTCCCTGCGTGAGCGAATCCCAGAGAGAAACCGTCAACGATTACGTCAAAATCGGATTGAACGAAGACAAGGCGACCCTCGTAACCGGCGGCGATTACGCCAAGGACGGCAATCTTGCCAAGGGCTGGTTCTACAAACCGACTATATTCAAGGACGTTACACCGGATATGAGAATCGCGAAAGAAGAGATTTTCGGACCCGTTCTCGCGGTCCTTAAATGCTCGTCGCTCGAAGAATCCATCGACATTCTCAACGGAACCGAATACGGACTGTCGTCGAGCATATTCACGAACAACGTCAACGACGCCTTTAAGGCGGTTCGCGACATTCAGGCGGGCATAACTTACATAAACGGCGCTACTATAGGAGCGGAAGCCCACATGCCTTTCGGAGGAGTAAAGGCGACAGGCAACGGACACCGCGAAGGCGGCTGGACCGTGTACGACTTCTATTCCGAATGGAAAGCGGTTTACATAGATTATTCGGGCAAACTTCAGAGAGCTCAGATTGACAATTATTAATCGGCAGTTTCAGGCGGCGGGATATTCCCGCCGCTTCATTAAATCTTTTTGGCTATGAAAAAAACTCTTATACTCATTGTAATTTTCATGTCATTCTGCACATCCGCGCTTCCGCAGTCGATAGAATCGCTTTACAAGAAAGGCGAGGAAGCGATGAACAAGAAGGAATACGATACTGCTTTAAGTTATTTCAACATAATTCTTAGAAAAAAATCGGACGAGGCTGACGCTCACAATTCAGCCGGCGTTATCTACATGGTCTATAAGGATTACGACAAGGCAATAGAGCACTTTACAAAAGCGATTGAAAATAAAAAAGATTTTTCACGCGCTTACAGCAACAGAGGCGCGGCGTACATACTCAAGAGCGACGTCGAAAACGCTTTTCTCGACCTTAACAAGGCTCTTACCCTGAATCCGAAAGACCTGATGGCTCTGAATTCTCTCGGCACGCTTTACGGGTACATTAGTAAACTGCCTGAGTCTTTCGAGACTTTCGCTAAAGCCGAAGAATATGACCCGAAGTACGTGGATACATACTGGAACCGGGGCGCGCTGTACCTGAACCTCGACAGGTACGATGAGGCTCTTGCGGACGCGAACAAGGCGATTAACGCTAATCCTTCCATCGCAAAGAGTTATTATTTCAGAGGTACAGTTTACAAGTATCTCGGAAATTATGACAGGGCTATGGAGGATTACAAGAAAGCCGAGGAACTCGACCCCAACGACGGAGAGGTATTTATAAGGAGGGGTATCCTCAATCTCGCGATGGGTGAATACCAGAAAGCCGTCGACGATATCGAGTACGGTCTGAAACTCAAACCCGACTTGTGGCACGACAAGACCGTGCTTGACTATTACAAACAAGCAAAGGAGAACCTAACCAATAAAAAATGAAGAACATATTATTTCTTCTCGTAATTTCCTTGTTGCTCTTCGGGTGCGGAAGGAAGAAAGAAGAAGTGATTGTAGAAAAAAAGGAGGACAAGCAGGTTGTCAAACAGAACGAGCCTTCAAAGGAAACCGCGCCCGACACAACGAAGGAAACAACTAATGAAATCCTGACTTCGTCAACAAGACCGACGAAGCAGTATAAAGCGGCGGAAGATTACGTCAGCGTAAAATCTTCCGAAACACAGGACAAAATCGGCGTGAACGCCGTAGTTACGGGCTACGTGGCGGACGTGAACGTGAGGGAAAAAGTCGCTTACCTTAATTTCGACAAGCGGTATCCCGCGAACACGTTTACCGCGGTCGTCTTTCCCGACAAGTACGAACTCTTCGGCGACCTTACCAGATTCAAGGGCAAGAACGTCGAGGTCAAGGGAAGAATCGGCCAGTACAAAGGAAAGCCGCAGATTATCCTGAACAGGGAAGAACAGATAAAAATAATCAATTGACTGTTAACAGTTAACGATTAACAATTATCGTAACTGTTAGAACAATGTAATTGATATTAAGTATTTTAATCGTGAATATCACGAAGGTATATTTTTGTGTGCATCAAATACAAGACGTGGTGTTTTGAATGATAATGTTGTTTATATTTTTTAAATCTTGAATCTTCGATACATTTTTATTGTACATTCTTTGAACAATATGTGAAGTTTCTTGATGTAAATATTAATTTTAAACGTTGAATTTTAATTGCTAATTGCTAAATGTTAATTGTTAAATGATTAAAAGCGGTTACACTGCCCTTATCGGAAAACCCAACGCGGGAAAGTCAACGCTTATGAACGCGATGCTCGACTTCAAACTCTCAGTCGTTAATCCGAAAGTGCAGACTACAAGAAATAAAATACTCGGTATCCTTACGGGCAAGGACCACCAGATAATATTCATGGACACGCCCGGGCTCCTCGAACCGAAGTACGAGATGCAGAAATTCATGATGAAGGAAATCAAATCCTCGTTCAAGGAGGCGGATGTGATTGTTTACATACTCGACGCGCAAAACATTAACCTTAACGACGTGAAAAGAATCGAGGACGAGTTCAGGAAAGACTTCAGGGGAACGAACAGAATTGTCGTCCTTAACAAGGTCGATCTGATACCGCAGGAAAATGTTCAGAACAAGATGATTGAACTCCGCGACGAATTCGGATTCAACGACATTATTCCGGTTTCCGCAAAGAACAAATACAATCTCGATACACTGAAGGCGAGAATCATTGAACTTCTGCCTGAGGGCGATTTCTACTTCGACGCCGACACTCTCACGAACAAGCCTGAAAAATTTTTCGTGTCCGAGATAATCCGCGAAAACATCCTTACGCTTTACAAGGAAGAAATTCCTTACAGCGTATTCGTTGACGTGCGCGAGTTCAAGGTGCGCGAGCACGGGCAGAAGGATTACATAAACGCGGACATAATACTGGAAAGAGAATCGCAGAAAATCATCATACTCGGCAAGAACGGTGAGATGGTCAAGAAACTCGGAGAGATGTCCCGGAAAGGAATCGAAGAATTTCTCGGCAAGGAAGTGTTCCTGAAACTTTTCGTAAAAGTCAGAAAAGACTGGCGCAGGGACTTCAGATTCCTTAAGAATAATTTCTGACGGATTAAACCGATTGCCGGATTGTCTCGTCCGCCGTCTTTATAAAATCCTCGAACAATTCCGATTTTAACAAATCATATTTCTCCGTCTCGAACGTGTCGTGTATTATTCCGTTCTTCAGCAGGTGGATTTTCGAGCACGTTCCTGTAAGCGTCTCGAGAATGTGTGATGACACGAGCACTGTCTTTCCTTTTCCTTTTAAAGCGTTTATGACTATTTCAACCGCCTTGCAGGATTCCATGTCAAGCCCGTTAAAAGGCTCGTCCAGAAGGTATACCCGCCGTTCCTGTTTCAGGAGGGCGAGAAGCGCGAGTTTCTTTCTCATTCCGTTAGAGTACGTTTCGATGATGTCGCCGAGAGGTATCTTGAATAGTTCGTTCATTTTTTCCTTTGAGAAATTTTCGTTCGTCTGCCTGAAAATATTAAGATACTCGTTCCCCGTTATGTTCGAGTAAAAATAATTCTCCGTCATTAAATACCCCGTATCGCCGCGGAGAATTTTTCTCCCGTCAAGCGTTATGCTTCCTTCTTCCCGCTTTATGTATCCCGATATCGCGCCGAACAGCGTTGTCTTTCCAGAACCGTTCAGTCCCGCCACTCCTTGTACGGCGGGCTCTTCCGCCGTCAGGTTAATTCCGCGAAGAACCGTGTTTGAACCGTAAGAAACCGTTAAATCCTTTATTTCAAGCATTCATATACTCCTTTAAATTATCTGTTGCCGAAAAATAATATTTTATGCAAAGAAAGAACGGCAGCGGAAGAAGAAACGGTATTCCCCCCATTACAAACGGCAGTACCGTCAGTGTCTGAATAACGGCAAGATATATTTCGTTGCCGGGCAGTTTGCAGCACGGCTCGTATATCTTGTACTTGAAAAGAATCCCCAGAACAAGAATAGTCGACTGCACGAATAAGAACGCGGCGTTTATTATGAGAAAGGATGGATTTACAAACGAGTTTACCGCCAGCACGGGCACGAAGAATGCCCAGAGAAGAGCAACGTGGCGTGATATTTTTCCGAAAAGCAATGCCCGCGGGCTTTCCGCCGTCTCGTGCAATATGTTAAGAGGCTCGCATTCCCTGTAGAATGACGCTATAACAAGAGTAACGAGTATCAGAAATATCTGCGGAAGCACCATTATCCCCGACGACGCAGCCGCTGCCGCATATAACGACAGGAATGATATGCGGTATGACCTTATGCCGCCGAGCCATTCGAAGTTTCTTGGCGATAAAATCTTCCCAAGCGCCGACAACCTTGTCCTTCTCTTAAATCCGTATCTAACGCGCGTCACCGCGTATGCCGCGGCTATTACAAGAGGAACAAAATAAAAGTGCGGAGTGATGAGCGCGGGCAGAACAAACGGCGTCAGGAAGAAACTATACTCCGCGAAGATTTTTACATTAGGATTTTCCATCTGCGACAGTA
This sequence comes from uncultured Ignavibacteriaceae bacterium, assembly GCA_964581915.1. GTDB lineage: Bacteria > Bacteroidota > Ignavibacteria > Tepidaquicellales > Tepidaquicellaceae > CAIKZJ01. The sequence goes on from CAZOQR010000033.1 coordinate 11,837, forward strand.
TAAACACCTTATCTCCACGCGACAACTGGATGAAAAGAACCGACATCGCCGTGATTAGCGCAGCCGCAGCCGCTGTATTGAAGTTCAGGTACATTAAATAAAACCTGTAAACCGCGAATATAAACACTGCAAGAATTGCCGCGCTGTACAAGACTCCGAGAAGTTTTGCTTCCCTTCTTATCTGTATTAATCTGATTTTTATTAATTCCAAAACGGATAGTGCGTTAATTTCTTTACGGATTATGATATTGGAAGTTTCCCGCGCTTTTAATATTCTTGCTGAAAGCGATACCCGGTTTATAACTATTGCTCAAAGTCTGCGTATAC
>CAZOQR010000033.1:12263-16643 GCA_964581915.1 uncultured Ignavibacteriaceae bacterium
TTATGGACATATTCAGTTACATATTTATGGCCTGGGGACTTTCCGAAATCGTGCTCAACGTAGCCGCCCGCTCGAAAGCGGGAAAGTCGGACGCGAAGGATAAGGGCTCGATTATTTTAATCTGGTTAACGCTCTCCGTTTCAATAGCAGCGGGCGTGGTGATAGCCGTCAATTACCCCGCATTCGGAAAACTCCAAACAATTGCCGGAGCCGCGCTTGTAGTGGCCGGAGTCATATTCAGATGGATTGCGATACTTACTCTCGGAAGAATGTTCACGACCAACGTGTCAATTCAAAATGAGCACAAACTGAAGACCGACGGACTGTACTCCGTATTAAGACACCCTTCATATACGGGCTCGTTAATGTCGTTTCTCGGTCTGGGAATTTCGCTCGGAAACATTTACAGTTTATTGGTTGTATTCATCCCCGTAACGCTTGCTTTTCTTTACAGGATAAAAGTGGAAGAGGATGCTTTGTCAAAGCATTTCGGCGAGGAGTACGCAAATTACAAATCACGCACAAAGAAATTGATACCGTTTATTTACTAATATTTTTGTTTATTTCAATATCTTCCAAAAAAGTCTCTTCTCATATCGTCTTTGTCCGACGATTGATTGATTTTCCGCCATAACTGCCCGGGGTTAATGCTGCCGTAAAACTCATTGCTGAAAACTCTTTTATATTCGTATAAACCCGAAACTTCTGATTTTGTATCTGAAAGATAATAAAACATATAGCGTAATTTTGTCTTCATGCTGCCTTTATATGAAGGATGCAGCGATACATAATAATATCCCGGAAACATATAGTAATCATCCTTAATAAAATCGATAAAGTGCTCCGAATCAAACTTTTCAATATTCACCCATTCGCCCTGCGGGGTCAGCGCCTGACACAAAAATATTCCTCTGCTTCCCGCCTCCCCGTCAATACGGATTTTATTTTTCGAGTTATTGATTAAATATATCCTTTTCGCGGGATGCTGTTGATACTTGTACTCGTCATCATCAAACACTATAATACTAAGTTTGTTGTCGGGCGGAGTAAACCTCAATTCCGATAATTTTCCACCGACCAGTCCTTTATGGTGAATCGTATTAACATAATCGATATCAAGAGTATCAAAACGAAAATATTCTTTTTCCTGCCAAATTATCTTGCCGCGATTATTTACGTAACAACGCCTGTCATCGATAACCGCCGGCAGGAAACCTTGGTAAGACGCCGAAAAAGAAAAATAATCCAGAACCGGCTCTAACAAGATTTCACCTTTAAGACTGCATATTCCGTATTTTCGTTTTCTCTCTTCATTCAACTTACCAAAAATAAACACATAATCACCAAACTCAGGAATCAATCTCTCGCTTGAAAAAATCATTCCCGGCAGTTCTTTGTCAGCCGAGTCCCTGATGAAATAATTATGGTTTTTATGAATTAGTTGATTTCCACTGCCGTCTTCGTATACAGGCATCTCATTGTCCCGGTATTTTTTCAGTATCTTACCATTAATATCTATACCAAGAAGTTGCTCACCGCTTATGACAAGCGCTTTTCCGTTAACGAAACCAACACTGACTTTGTATGATGTATCGCTTATTGTGATATTTCCAGACGTGTCCATAAATCCGCAATAAAAATTATTATCCGGATTTTTGTCTCCCGTCGTATCAATAAATATTGTTACCGGTATTAGCCCGTCAGAGTATCTGCCCATTGGCTGAATATTTTCTTTTCCTTTTATCACTGTCTCAAAGGAAGTATTGACGAAAGCCCATTTCTCATAATATCTAAATCCCCTCAATGTCGTATCAGAACCAAATGAAACGTATGCAAGCCCGCAGGAAAACGGCAGAATGTCTTTTATAATCCCGGGCGCGATAAGTATTTTTCCTGTAGAATCGATAACATAAACCGATGAATGAGATTTTTTATCCAGAGTTTCAACTTTATAGATTCCTGATGAATCAAGAAGAGTTGCATTCCGGAAACCGCTTGCAATCGTACTTCCTTTTTTATTAATAAGCGCGAAACCGCTGTCATAAGTCTCAACTTTCGCTAATCCTCTCTCGAAATCATATAACCTCTTATATTTTACTTCAAAAGGTTCTTTGCCATTCCTATCGATGTACATCGGGACAGAATCCACATAAACTATGGCAAGGCCTTCTTTAAAGGAATTCGCAAAATCGTATTTGGGGGGTATTACATAATTTCCGTTGACATCTATAAACCCGTACAGCCCTTCAAGGCGTGCAGGAGCAAGCCCTTCCGAGAAATCACCCGCCTGAGCGAACCGCGCTTTGATTACGACTTTTCCCGTCGTATCTATGTATCCGACTTTGCCGTTTTCGAAATAACGGAGGTACGGCTGGGAATGCAATTCGCTAATATGAAATAATGTGAGCGCAAGGGCGAATACTAGAAATGATATAATTCTCCTGAATGAAATCATCGAAAGCAGTTTTTTCAGTTTATCCTCCTGTAATTTGTACGAACTTTTTATCCGTTGTATATTTCTCAGAACGCGTTTATCCTGAACGTCCTGATTTCGGATGCTACCGCACTTTTACTCCAAACGCTTTGAAGAAGTTCTTGTTTTTATCCAGCGCACATAGTATTCTTTGTGCGGGACCTTCCGGGATATTTCTGCTGGCTTCCCAGGCCTCAACCGTTTTTATTGATACTCCGAGTACTGCTGCAAATGTTTGTTGAGTGAAAGCAACGGATTTTCTTAGTCTCTTTATCTCCGTTCCTTTATATTCTGATAATTCGGGTATTATGATTTCTCTTTTCCTTTTAGCGGGTTTTACCCCCTTAACTATTTCATGCGCCTCTTTTAAACCTGCAAGAATACTTTTTGAAATTTCTTTTCTATTTCTTACTTTTGGCTTTTTCATATTTCCTATTTTTTAAATCCTCTTTAATTTCTTTAATTATTACTGATATATCTCTTTTCTCAGACATCGATAAATCAGCCTTCTCTCCCTTTTTCAACAATGAAATAAAGAACAGTTTATCATATTCGGGTACGTCAACATATAATATCCTCAGACTGCCTCTCTTTCCCATCCCTCTGTAACCCCAACGGAGCTTCCGCAAACCCCCCGTATCTCTTATTACATCCCCGGCTTGAGGGTTCCTGATCAATTCATCCTCTAAGCGCCTGATATCGTCGTCTCCAAGCCCATTTTTTATCCAAAGAGACCAAAATTGATTTGTTGCAATAAATATTCTCCTCATAAATATACCCTATTAAATAGTAGTTGTCAAGGAATAATATTCTCCGGAGAGGTTAGAATTTTGTAATAATCTAATTCCTCCTTGTTAACTTCTTCCTCAGAACGCGTTTATCCTGAACGTCCTGAGTTCGGATGTCAGTATTGCCTTGTACGCGAGGTCGTTTGAGAACTGCCTCACTTTTATAAAATCATCGACTGACGTGTACGTCAGGTATTTAGAAACTTCCCAACTGTATTCGTTGCCGTCGAGCATTCCTCCCGAAATTCCTTTCGGAAAAGTCACGCTCCTGTCTCTCGTCACAACGTAGAAATCTCCCGAAGGGCTGAACGCGTGGAAATGCGCCACGTATATGCCCGTTCCCGAACCCCAGTCCCAGGAGAACTGAGTGTTGTTCGATACGCCCCAGTACTTGTCCTGCGGCGCGTCGAGTTTCGGCGCCGTCTCCGTCGATATGTTCAGGCTCGAACCGGGATAAGAATACGTGTAACTCACGAACCTCTCTCCCTTCTTATATCCCGCGCGCCCCTCTATCTTCAGCCTGTAAGCGTACGGCAGAGTCTGCGGAACTATTACCTTCGACGAAATTATGTCCCCGTCCGATGTGTTAAGCGTTATCTCCGCGTTCCTGTGAAGCGAAAGAAAATCCGCGTACACCGAAAACCCCTTCGTGTCATAAGCGAAAGCGGGAGGATAAACATTAACGTACGCCTCGCCCGGGTTCGTCGAATATGACATCGAATCGAACACCACCGTCTGAGGATAACCTTCCTTAATTACTGTTATTGAGTATTCGTAATATTTTTCGAATGACGACGCCGTCTTTTCAAGGTAAATCACTTTTCCGTTAAGCCGCGACTTGTGCGCGGGGAATAGTATCGTAAGCACCTTCATCCTCTCGCCCGAGGACGCGAACACGTCGTCGCAGTCAAAAACATCGTCGCTTATGTATTTCACTATCGCCGAACGCCCCGGTCCTATCGGCGGAAACTCGACCTTCATTATTTCCGTGTTTATGTTTCGTGATGCCTTAAGTCCGAAAAACATTATTTCGGGATTCTGCGTGTTCACGTTCCTGTATACGTTCCCGGTGTTTCCGGAATAATCGTAGAAAATTATGTCAACGGGAAAACTCTCGAC
>CAZOQR010000034.1:0-16500 GCA_964581915.1 uncultured Ignavibacteriaceae bacterium
GTCTTGTCATACCCGCATGCTTTTAGCGGGTATCTTAAAAAGTATAATCGAATCGAACAACGAATATTAGTAAAAAATATTACGTTTACATACTGACGAACAAGAAAAACGGAATCTTATACACCGGCGTTACAAGCGATCTGATAAGACGTGTACTTGAACACAGATTTAAAATAGAAACCGGTTTTGCCGAAAAGTTTTTCTTAAATCACCTGGTCTACTATGAACAATATGATTACATAGACATTGCGATAAAAAGGGAAAAGCAACTGAAAAAATGGAATAGAAATTGGAAGATAGAACTGATTGAAAAAGAAAATCCAAATTGGAATGATATATTTTATGAATTCGCTTCATCGGAACAAATTGAACTTGCCAAGAGAATTATATTTGAAAACATTGAGTTGTATTCGAAATAAGCACTTCGTGCTGAATTAAACAAAAGTTATCAATATTCCATAAAAAATCCCCGATAAGAGAATCCGGGGATGACAAATATTAATTGTTATCTGTTATCTGCTAATTGCTTAACACTCCCATTTCATTCAGAAGAAAACCTGCTTTTCCGAATTTTTCCGTGATGAAAAGCACATATCTTATATCGACCGATATGGTTCTCTGCAGGTCGTAATCGAACTGCCAGTCGCTAATCATTCCTTCATAATTGCCGTCGAAAGCGAGTCCGATGATTTCGCCTTTCGCGTTCATGACAGGACTGCCGCTGTTACCGCCGGTAATGTCGCACTGATGCGTGAAAGCGACGGGAACGTCGTTGAGATTCGCGTCCATCCATTTTCCGAAATCCTTATTTTCATACAGGCGTACGAGTTCGTCAGGCGCGTTAAAAGGCTCTTCTCCGGTGTTCTTCTCCACGACACCTTTAAGAGTCGTGAAACAGGAATAAGTAACCGCGTCCGCGGGCTTGTATCCTTTAATGGTTCCCCACGTGAAGCGCATCGTTCCGTTAGCATCGGGATACATTCCGGTTCCTTTCCACTCGAACAAACCGTCTATGTATTTCTTTCTTACTTCCTGCACTCTCGCTCCGAATTCGATTCCGTCATTCGAGATTTCTTCTGATTCGGGATACATGCTCGCCGCCATTTTTATGAACGGGTCATTCAGCGCTTCAATTTCCGCGAGGCTCATCCTGCAAACCTTCTTCGCGAATTCGGGGTCATTAAGTTTCGAAGTTCTGAAAGCATCATTTACGAAGTCTTCGGGGCTTCGCGAGTTATCCGTTAAGATATACTCCAATCCCTTGATTCTCTGGTCAGCGGGCAGTTTCGAAGCCATTCCGAGCGCGCGGACAAGCAGCGCCTTGTCAAAAGGCTCGAAGTAATTCAGGTAATTGTTATCCATTCCCTGAACGAAATTATCGATTGTGCTTTCATTTATTCCCGGCTGTCTTTCGGATGGGGGTTTCAGAAGTTCTTTTTTTATGAAATAAATATTCGACGCGACTCCCAATTGCGTGCCGCCGAATCCCTGAACCACGCCGAAAACGTTGTCCCTGTCCTTAGTCAGAGCGAGTTTTTTGTAAAGCGCGTCGTCAGTCGGAAAAATATCACCGTACTTTTGTTTCCTAGCATTATCGCTGTTCACCCAGTTCATGAATTCCTGCTCGAAGTGAATTTTTTTCTGAAGGTAGTTCGTTTTTTTCATACCTGCGACCTTGCCTTCATAATTCTTCATCGCGTTAGCAAGTCCTTTTACGAGGTTGGCGACTCTGATTTCGCCTTCCTTGTCATTCTTTGTTTTTTCTTGCGCGAGCGCGATTATTTCCTTGAAGTTTTTTATCGAGAACGGGTAATTCTTGTTCTGATTCCATTCGATCGAGTTCGACGTTCTGTATCTCGTTGTCTGTCCGGGATAGCCCATTATAAAAGTGAAGTCGCCTTCCCTGAGTCCGTCTTTAGCGACTTTCAGCCAGACCGCCGGTTTATAGGGAACGTTGTCAGCGCTGTATTCCCTGCCCGTGCCGTCGGGCGATACATAAGCGCGCATGAAAGAGAAATCCCCGGTGTGGCGCGGCCACATCCAGTTGTCGACTTCTCCGCCGTAGTTACCTATTGAAAGAGGCGGTGAATAGACGATGCGGATATCTTTAATTACCTTGTACTTGAACATCATATACTGCTTTCCGTTGAACATATCGGCGATTCTGATTTCTATATCCTCTTTTCCCATTTTTAAGGCTTCTCGCATTTCGGAAATCTTCAGGTTAATCTTCTGATTCATCTCGACAGGCTCAGTAACGCCTTTTACAGACGAATAAATTTCGTCAGTAACGTCTCTCATTTCAATAAGAAGTCTCGCCTGATATCCGGCGGCCTTTATTTCATCCTGTTTTGTCCGCGCCAGATAGCCGTCAGTAATGTAATCGTGGTCTTTCGTTGACGCGCGCTGAAGAGCAGTGTAGGCAACGTGATGGTTCGTCACGAGCAGACCTTCGCCCGAAACAAAAGAAGCCGTTCCTCCTCCGAGTTGAACAATTGCCTGATAAAGAGCGGGAGAGTCCTTTGAGTACACCTCACCGGTGCTTATTTTCAATCCTTTGCTGTTCAGGTCCAGATTATCTATCTGGTTCAGAAGCCACATACCTTCCTGAGCAAAACTTGAAACAGCGACGAAGATTGTAAAAAATAGCGTAAAAAGTAACTTTTTCATAGATTTTTCATTAAAAATTTAAATTGCAGATTATAGTAATTAGACGAATTTCCGCCGTGTTTGTTTCCAAACTGCATAAAAAAACAATATTTCACAATTTTATAACAAAAATGCGGATTGTTAATGCATAATAATTTGTTTATATTGATAGTTATTCTAAATTTAGGGTAACTGTCATTATAAATATCTTAAATTTAAAGAAAGGAACTATTATTATGTCATTGAAAATTGGCGATTTAGCTCCCGATTTCAAGTTGTTTTCCAAGAATACAACGGGAGAACCGAAAGAATTTTCTTTAGCGGATTACAAAGGAAAGAATGTAGTGATTTTATTTTATCCGCTGGCGTTTACGGGCGTCTGCACGACCGAAATGTGCACGGTCTCGGAAGGATTTGAACAATATGCAAGCCTGAACGCGGTCGTACTCGGTATCAGCGCCGATTCAATATTTTCACAGGAAGCCTGGGCAAAAGCGAATAACATCACGATACCCCTGCTCAGTGATTTCAACTCCGAAGTAATGGCAAAATACGGAACAAGATATCCTGACGGAGGATTCGTGCTCGGTCTTAACGGCGTTTCGAAAAGAGCCGCTTTCGTAGTCGATAAAAACGGAAAAATCGCGTACGCCGAAGTGCTCGAAAACGCGGGCGAACTTCCGAATTTCGATAAAATAAAAGAAGTGTTAAAAACTTTAAACTAAAGGAATTTAGCGGGGAGGCACGCCTCCCCGGTTTTTGAAAAGAATGGTCATATACAGAAATTTAGATAAATCTCATTACGATAAGAAGAGCATTGTTACGGTTGGGACGTTTGACGGAATACATCTCGGACACAGAGAGATTATCAGCAAGATTAATGAGTTAAAGAAACAGGGCGGCTTCAGAAGCGTTGTTGTTACGTTCGATCCTCATCCCCAGTTGATACTGAAAAACAAAAGCGACGGAATAAAACTGCTTTCAACCACTGAGGAAAAAATCGATACCTTTGATAAACTCGGAATTGACGTTTTATACGTTCTCGAATTCACGCGCGGACTGGCGGAAACTCACGCGGAGGAATTTCTTGAAAAGTATCTTGTTAACGGGATAGGACTCAGCCACCTCGTTCTCGGCTTTGACCATTCGTTCGGGAAGAACCGCGAAGGAAATTTCGAGACAATAAGTTCTTTGACTTCACGCTACGGGTTTGAAGTACACAAGGTCGAGGAGTTCAAAGGCGATACGAGCATAAACAGCACGACAATCCGTAAATTGCTTCTTGACGGCGAAGTTGAACACGCTGCGAAACTGCTTGGAAGCGATTATTCGTTCGAAGGCACCGTTGTTCAGGGCGACAGGCGCGGGAGCACAATCGGATTTCCGACAGCGAACCTCAGAGTTGACGACGCGCATAAACTTATACCGAAGAACGGGGTGTATGCCGTGAAGGTTGATGTCGGCGGGATTACGCGAAACGGAATGATGAACATAGGCAACAGACCGACAGTATCGGAAGGCAACGATATCTTCATCGAAGTTAACATATTTGATTTCGATAAAGATATATACGGAAGTAAGATAAGAGTTCATGCAAGAAAATATTTGCGCGGCGAAAGGAAATTCGGTTCAGTTGACGAACTTATAGCGCAACTTAAAAAAGACAAAGAGAATTCCATTAATTTTTAATAAAATAATTACAAAATGGCATTAGCAAATCAAGAAAAACAAGAATTGGTAAAAAAATTCGGGAAATCCGAAAAAGATTCCGGAAAGCCGGAGGTGCAAATCGCAATCCTCACGAAAAGGATAAACGAACTTTCAGCGGGTCATTTCAACACGCATAAGAAAGACAATCATTCGAGGACAGGACTTCTTAGAATGGTCGGCAAGAGAAGAAAACTTCTCAAATACCTCGAGAACAAGGATATCACCAGGTACAGAACTATTGTAAAAGAATTAGACTTAAGAAAGTAAAATTAAACAAGAGAGATGGTTTACAGAAAAACAATTGAAATCGGCGGAAGGCAACTGACGCTCGAGACAGGAAAACTTGCAAAACAGGCAAACGGCGCCGTACTGGTGACCTACGATGAGAACGTCGTGCTTTGCACAGTGGTTGCAAAAGAAGAACCGAATGAAGGACAGGATTTCTTTCCTTTGTCGGTTGATTACAGGGAAAAATCGGCGGCGGGCGGCAAGATTCCGGGCGGCTTTTTCAAACGCGAAGGAAGACCTTCGGAAAAAGAAATTCTTTCGGCGAGACTTATAGACAGACCTATAAGACCGATGTTTACCGAAGGATATTTCTGCGAAACACAGATAAACTGCACCGTGTATTCGGCGGACGGCGAATTCCACGCTGACGTTATCGCGGCTGTGGGCGCATCGGCTGCGCTGCTGGTATCGGATATACCTTTCACTGAACCTGTTTCAGAGGTCAGGGTCACGAGAGTTGACGGACAATTCATTATAAATCCGACGTTCAGCCAACTGGCTGCAGGAGAATTCGACATTACCCTCGCGGGCACGGAATCATCGATAGTGATGGTCGAAGGCGAAGCGCTTGAAATTTCCGAAGAGATATTTCTTGAAGCGGTTGAGTTCGCGCATAAATACATTGCGGAACTTTGCAAATTACAGAAAGAATTTGCCGCGGAAGCGGGCAAGCCGAAAAGAGCGGTCGAACCTGCCGAAGACCTGACCGAAATGATTAACGATGTAAAGGCACTTTATGAAAAAGAGATAGCGGCGCTTGACAGGACCATTCTCTCTAAAGACGAAAGACATCAGAAATCCAAAGAATTAAAGAACACCGTTCTGACTGCGCTTGCAGAAAAGTATCCGGAATCCGAGAAGAAACTGGAGACTATAATGCACGACATTCAGCAGGTTGACCAGAGAAGAATGATTGTCGACGAAGGCATCAGGCTCGACGGCAGGAACAACACACAGATAAGACCGATTGTCTGCGAGGTGGGCGTGCTTCCGAGAACGCACGGTTCGGCGCTTTTCACCAGAGGCGAGACACAGAGTCTTACGACGATGACACTCGGCACGAAAAGAGACGAACAAATCATCGAAGGTCTTCTCAAGGATGAAGAAAACAAGCGCTTCATACTTCATTACAATTTCCCGTCGTTCAGCACGGGCGAAGTCGGCGGAAGACCCGGACCCGGAAGAAGGGAAATCGGACACGGAAATCTCGCGGAACGCGCGCTTAAGAACATGCTTCCGCCTGAATCGGAATTCCCTTACACTATCAGAATCGTATCGGACATTCTCGAGTCGAACGGTTCGTCCTCGATGGCAACCGTCTGCGCGGGCTCTCTCGCGCTTATGGACGGCGGCGTTAAGACGAAGAAACCCGTGGCGGGAATCGCGATGGGTCTTATAAAGGAAGAAGACAAGGTGGTCGTGCTAAGCGATATACTCGGTTCGGAGGACCATTTCGGAGATATGGATTTCAAGGTTACGGGCACGGCGGACGGAATCACCGCGATTCAGATGGACATCAAGATTCACGGAATTTCTCTCGATATTATGAGAACCGCGCTGCTGCAGGCAAAGGACGGACGCCTTCACATACTCGGTATAATGAATGAAGTTATCACGGAAGGAAGAGAATCGATTTCGAAGTACGCGCCGCAGTTGTTCACTCTTGAAGTTCCCGTCGATATGATAGGACTTGTGATCGGACCGGGCGGTAAAACAATCCGACATATAATCGCCGAGAGCAAGACTGAAATCGACATTGACGACGAAGGCAAGGTTACTGTCGCGGCAATCGACAAGGAAAGCGCTGACATAGCGATAAACATGATTGCGGCTTTAACGGCTGTACCTGAAATCGGCAAAGTTTATGACGGCACCGTAAAAGGCATCAAGGACTTCGGAGCGTTCGTCGAGATTCTGCCGGGTAAAGAAGGTCTCCTTCACATTTCGGAAATTGACGTCAAGCGGGTTGCTAAAGTAACCGACGTCCTGAAAATGGGCGATAAGATTCAGGTAAAACTTCTCGGTATTGACGATTCCGGAAAACTTAAACTCAGCAGAAGAGCCCTTCTTAAAAAAGAAGGCGATACTGACGAAGCGCATGGCGAACACGGAGAGAGAAGAGAGCACCACAGAAGAAGGGACTCTCATTCAAGACCCCCGAGAAGAGACAAATAAGCAAAGATATTCTCAAATACGAAGCCGGTTCAATACCGGCTTTTTTATTTTGCAAATATTCCAATTAATAAATAAATTAAAATAAAAACGATGAAGAATTTAATATTTGCTCTCTTTTTGCTTTTAATGCTTTCATCCTGCGGAAGAACTCAGGACGCTAAATGGACGTCCCTTACTTATGATTACAGCGAAGGACCGCTTCCGCCGCCTTATCACCACGAATATTCGATATCTATAAACAGCGACCGCTCGGCAAACATGACGTACAAACTCGGCTACAATGCGGATGATCCGTCGTATAATTATTCGTTCACGCTCGATGAAGGTTCAATGAACCTTCTTAACGAAAAGGTTGTCGAATCAAGAATACTTGAAGGGAGTACGGAAGCGGTTCCTGAGAACGAGCATCCGGTCGGAGGTTCGCTTAACAGGGTTACGGTTTATGTTGTAAATCCGGACCCGAATCTCGACCAGCCTCCCCTCGTGTTTCAGGCTCCTTACTTCCCGAAAAAGGAATACTCGAAGGGATTGAACGAACTGTATGAATGTATTAACGGGCTTGTTCCTCAGGACGTGAAAACGGATATAGAAAAGCGCAGAACGGATTTCGAGAATAAGGCTAAACAGTGATAAACGTCATTTAAGACATCCGAAAGTACAATAAAAGATACGACGCATAAAAATGCTTGCCCTTTCTTTAGAGCGGGGTAAAGGCGCTATAAAAAAAACGGACTTTAGTCCGCAATTATTTTATTGATGACTAAAGTCCTTATTTTTTTTCTCACCCCGCCTTATAAGCCGGAGTAATTCAAAAATAGTAAGAAACCGGTTTTCAGAATCCTTTAATTACTAATTACTAATTGCCAATTAGTGTTTGTGTATATCCTTATGCATTATTCTTCTCTTCTCGACTACTTTTCCCTTGCCGTACATTTCCGACAACGACTTATGCATATCCCTGTCGTTTTCCGACCTGAGTTGTTTCAGAACGAAGTCAATAATGCTTGCCGGGAAAATGTTCTCTCTCTCGTAAAGGCTTCTCTTCTTTTCGAGTATATCGGCTGAATCTGCGCAGGTAGCCGGGAGGCTCGGGAATTCGATATCCTTATTTTCCTCCAGAGTCTTTCCTTTGAAATACAGTTTATCCGTAAGTTTAAGCGCATCATCGGATTTCGAGAAACCGTATTCAGCCGCCATCGCGACACCTGCTATCAACTGGTGAACGTTGGCGCTTCCGTCCGGCACTCTAAGTTCGATTGTCTGCATGCTGTCTATTTTCATCGGCTCGCTTTTCTTACCCGGATTCACGAGGTCCGCGAGATTGCTCGTTTTCGACCATCCGAGCGGGACCCTGACCATCGCTTTCCTGTTCGAATCGCTCCAGAAGAACTGCGTGGGCGCTTCCATGTTCGGAACTAATCTCAGGTACGAGGAAGGAACCGTGTTGCCGAACGCAGTCAGAGAATCGGCGAATTCGAGCAGACCTCCGATTAATTTCTTTGAATCGATTGTAAGGTCGCCTTTTTCGTCAACCATAACATTCTTCCCGTCCTTGAGAAGTTTGAGGTGAAGGTGCAGACCGCTGCCCGCGTATCCTTCTTCCAGTTTGGGAGCGAACGTCGCGAGTATGCCGTTGTTGTACGCGATATTTCTTATGAGCCATTTGGCGATAACAATATTGTCCGCCGCCTCTTCAATCGGGGTCGAGAGGAATTCTACTTCAAGTTGCTCGCCCATTTTTCCGTCGATTTCGGGATTCGCGCTGACCAGTTTTTCTATGAAGCCGACTTCGCTGTGCGCGTACTTGACCGCGCCTGCAATCTGTGTGATGCTCTTCAGCATATCGGAAAGAATCTTGCCCGACTTCAGGTAAGGACCCGAAGCGTGGTATCCCTGCTGTTTCGGCGGGAAATACATGTTTGACTCAGGATTGAAAAGCATGTAGAATTCGAGTTCGCCGAGAGCGTGCAATTCGATGCCCGTGCTTTTCTTGAACAACTGCGCCGCTTTGTGCAGAATATTGTCGGGAGTGAACGGAGCAAGTTCGCCTTCGCCCGTAAGATACCTGCAGACGAGGTCAAGACTTGTCGGATTAAAAGGATTTATGAAAGCGGATTTGTAAACCGGTACTACGTACAAGTCGGACAGTCCCGTATCTACAAGACCCTTAAACAATGATGAGCCGTCTACCCTCTCGCCTTCCGCGAGTACTATTTCCGCGTTCTTTTTGTCGGGCAAAGGAATACGAAGTTCCTTTAATTTTCCGTCGAGCGCGGTATAATGAAATCTGATTGTTTCAATTTGCTTTTGTTCTATTACTTTCAGAAGATCTTCGCGCGTGAAATCCTCTTTCGGTTTGTTCAGCAAAACTGACAATGGATTTGTCAAAGCGTATTTTACCATATCCTGAATTTAGAATTAATTGTGAAAATGAGATTTATGTAAAATTACTTCAAATTGAAATGATTTGCTATACGAAATTTTATCTTACTTCTTTGAAGAGAAGAAGTTATCCCGACAAACCGGGATAACTTCTGAAATATTAATCTTTAACCGCTAATTGATTTAAACTTCATAGTACAAATGAAACTCGTACGGATGCGGTCTCAACTGCACTTCCTTGACTTCCTTTTCCATCTTATAGTCTATCCAGGTATTAATAAGTTCTTCCGTAAACACACCGTCTTTAGTAAGGAATTCGTGGTCGCTCTTCAGGTTATCGAGTGCAATTTCAAGAGAGCCGGGAGCCTGACGTATTTTCCTGTGTTCCTCTTCCGAGAGATGATAAATGTCCTTGTCAACCGCTTCGCCGGGTTCAATCTTGTTCATAATTCCGTCGAGCCCCGCGAGCACTACGGCCGAAAATGCAAGATACGGATTCGCTGTGCCGTCCGGACATCTGAACTCAATTCTCTTTGCCTTTGGATTATTCGAATACATAGGAATCCTCACGCTCGCGCTTCTGTTTCTCATCGAGTAAACGAGATTTACGGGCGCTTCATAACCCGGCACGAGACGCTTGTAAGAATTTGTAGTCGGATTCGTGAAAGCGAGCAGTGACGGCGCGTGTTTCAGCAGACCGCCGATGAAATAAAGCGCGGTATCGCTTAGTCCCGCGTATTTATCCCCGGCGAATAGCGGCTTTCCGCCCTTCCATAGTGAAACGTGCGTATGCATTCCGCTTCCATTATCTCCGAAAATCGGCTTAGGCATGAACGTCGCCGTCTTCCCCGCTTCGCGAGCGGTGTTTTTAACTACGTACTTGAACATCTGAAGGTTGTCCGACGCTTCGATGAGCGGCGCGTACTTGAAATCAATTTCTCCCTGACCCGCGGTAGCGACCTCGTGATGCTGAACCTCGACATCGATTCCGAGATTCATCAGATGCTCGACCATCTGATTCCTCAAATCGTTCGTCGAATCCGACGGAGGCACGGGGAAATATCCTTCTTTGATTTTTATTTTATGGCCGAGATTTGCTTCGGCTTCCGAGCCGGTGTTCCAGAATCCCTCGCGCGAATCAATTCTATACCAACTCGAATATTCGTTTATGTTGTAAGCCACGTGGTCGAGTATGAAGAATTCCGCTTCCGGTCCGATATATGCGGTATCGGCAATGCCTGTCGATTTAAGATACTCCATAGTTTTCCTTGCTATGTACCGCGGGTCTCTTTCATACGGATTCTTCGTCATCGGGTCAACAATGTCGCAAATGATACTGAGAGATTTATGTTTTATAAAAGGGTCCACTCTCGCAGTTGTCGCGTCGGGTATTACAAGCATATCAGATTCGTTGATTGTCTTCCAGCCCCTTATTGACGAGCCGTCAAAACCGAGCCCTTCGTAAAAATGCTCTTCTTCAAGTTTATCCACGGGTATCGTGAAATGCTGCCATTGTCCAGGAAGGTCTGTAAAACGAAAATCAACCATCTTGATTTCCTTGTCTTTAAGAAGTTTGAATACATCGTGTATTCTTTTCAGTTTTTCTTTTTGCTCTTCGATTTGATCTTTATTAGCCATAATTTGGAGTTATTGTTTGCGTGTTAAAAGAATTTTTAATTTCGTGATTTATTATGTAAAACAAATTTCCCGCAAAAACATTTCATTAATATATAGAAATATTGAATTTAGTACAATCATTTTTGCTGTAAATAAGCGGATTACCGGCTTGTTATTGTGATGTGCAAAATTTGATTCTTAACGATGATTAAAAGCCGTGACACAGTGACGCACAGAGAAGGCACAGAGCACACAGAGCAAGAGCGTCAGCCGCTAATTACCGCGAATTTTCTCGAATCAGAGCAAGAACGTCAGCCGCCGATTATCGCGAATTTTCTCGAATCAAAGCAAGAGATTATTAGGGTTCCCGCGTGAAAGAATGGAAAAAAAGAGTGACACGATTTTAAATTGTAGATCTCAGATTCTGATTCAAAATTCCAGATTCTCTCTTCCAGATTCTAGATTCTAAATTCCAGATTCTCTCTTCCAGATTCTAAATTCTAGATTCTAGATTCTAGATTCTATATTTTTCGATTTCGCGCTCGGAGTTTACCCCGATTCATCGGGGCGTCCCGGCTTGCCGTCTAACTTCTAACTTCTAACTACTAACTTCTGCTCTTAATAAGTACCGAAATTTATCTGTTTTCAATCATTTGAAAATTGTAAATTTGTATGATGCATGTGATAAAAAAATCGCTTCTGTATATATTGTTATCCCCGTATTTTTTATTACAGTTGATACCTTATTTACACATTACATATACAAAATTCGAATTGGAAATATTTTAATTTTATTTTAAGCAAATAACTAACACACAGGAGTCTTATTATGGCCGCAAGGAAAAAAGTTACAATCGATGGAAATGAAGCCGCTGCTTATGTCGCACATCAGGTAAACGAAGTTATGACAATCTATCCTATTACACCTTCATCTCCAATGGGTGAATTCTCCGACGCGTGGTCCGCGGTCGGCAAAAAAAATATCTGGGGCACCGTGCCTATTGTTTATGAAATGCAGAGCGAAGGCGGCGCAGCAGGCGCTGTTCACGGCGCTCTTCAGGCCGGCTCGCTCACAACAACTTTTACGGCGTCACAGGGACTGCTGCTGATGATTCCGAACATGTACAAGATAGCAGGCGAACTCACTCCGACAGTATTTCACGTTACCGCCCGCTCGCTCGCCGCGCAGGCGCTTTCGATTTACGGCGACCACGGCGACGTGATGGCTACGAGACAGACCGGTTTCGCTCTGTTGTGCTCGAATTCAGTTCAGGAAGTCATGGACTTCGCTTTGATTTCTCAGAAAGCGACTCTCGAATCGAGAATCCCGTTCCTGCATTTCTTCGACGGGTTCAGGACTTCGCACGAAGTAATAAAAATCGAGCAACTGACGGTAGAAGACCTGAAAGCGATGATTGACGACAAATTCGTAAAAGAGCACAGGTCAAGAGCAATGTCGCCGGATAATCCGTTCATAAGAGGAACGGCGCAGAACCCCGACGTGTATTTTCAGGGACGCGAGACCGTGAATAAATTTTACACTGCCTGCCCTGAAATAGCCCAGAAGGCTATGGATAAGTTCTTTGAAATCACGGGCAGAAGATACAACCTGTTTGATTACTACGGCGCTCCCGACGCGGAAAGAATTATAATACTCATGGGCTCGGGCGCCGAAACTTCCGAAGAAACCATCGATTACCTGACACAGAAATCAGGCGAGAAGGTAGGAATGATAAAAGTAAGATTGTTCAGGCCTTTCTCGGTCGAGCATTTCGTTAATGCAATACCGAAGACTGTAAAGAGCATTGCCGTTCTTGACAGGACGAAAGAACCGGGTTCAATAGGCGAGCCGTTGTATCAGGACGTGATTACCGCGCTCAATGAATTATGCCCGCTCGATAAAATGCCGAAAATAATCGGCGGCAGGTTTGGGCTTTCTTCGAAGGAATTCACACCCGGAATGGTTAAAGCCGTTTTCGACGAACTCAAGAAAGAAAATCCTAAAAACCATTTCACCGTAGGCATTAACGACGACGTATCGCATACGAGTCTGGATTACGACGTGAACTTCTCCACGGATATAGAGGGAATGTTCTCAGCGCTTTTCTTCGGACTCGGGGCGGACGGCACGGTCGGAGCGAACAAGAACTCTATTAAGATTATCGGAGAAGAAACTGACAACTTCGCGCAGGGCTTCTTCGTTTACGATTCGAAAAAATCTGGCTCGACAACCGTATCGCACCTGCGTTTCGGAAAGAAGCCGATAAAATCGACATACCTTATTCAGAAAGCCGACTTCGTCGCCTGCCACCAGTTCAGCATGATGGAAAAAATCGACGTGCTGAAGAGCGTGAAAGACGGCGGCGTGTTCCTTCTGAACAGTCCGTACTCCGTGGAAGATACTATCAAGAACCTTCCCGACAGAGTTGTTAAACAGATTAAGGATAAGAAATTAAGTTTCTACGTTATCGACGGATATGACGTCGCGAAAGAAACAGGAATGGGCTCAAGGGTCAATACGATAATGCAGACCTGCTTCTTCGCGATTTCGGGAGTGCTTCCGAAAGACGAGGCGATTGCAAGAATCAAGGATTCTATCAAGAAGACTTACGGTATGAAAGGCGATGAAATCGTTAAGAAGAATTACAACGCGGTTGACAAGACTCTCGAAAACCTCCACAAGATTGAACTCGCGGAGTTGAAAGGAAAAGGCGTCGAACTGCCTCCTGTCGTTTCGGACAAAGCGCCCGATTACGTAAAGGAAACACTTGCGAAAATTATGGAAGGACTCGGTGACGACGTTCCCGTTAGCCAGATGCCGGTTGACGGAACATTCCCGTCCGCGACCGCGCAATGGGAAAAAAGAAACATCGCGCTCGAAGTCCCCGAATGGGACCCTGAAGTCTGTATTCAGTGCGGAAAGTGCGCTATAATCTGCCCGCATGCGACTATAAGAATTAAAGCGTACGACGATAAGATACTCAAGAACGCGCCCGCCGCTTTCAAGCACACGAAAGCGAAGGGCAAGGAATTCGAACCGAACACCGAATACTCTATTCAGGTGGCTGTCGAAGACTGCACGGGCTGCGGTCTCTGCGTTGAAATCTGCCCCGCGAAGAACAAGAAAGAAGTCAAGCGGAAAGCCCTCAATATGATTCCACAGATTCCAATCAGGGAACAGGAAAGAACCAACTGGGATTACTTCCTTGAAATACCGGAATATGACAGGGCAAAAGCGAACGTCACTACCGTCAAGGGAAGCCAGTTCCTTCAGCCTCTTTTTGAATTCTCCGGAGCCTGCTCGGGATGCGGCGAAACGCCTTACGTTAAACTCGTTTCGCAGTTGTTCGGCGACAGGTCTGTAATCGCGAACGCGACAGGATGCTCGTCGATTTACGGAGGCAACCTGCCGACAACCCCGTGGGCGAAGAACAAGGAAGGCAGAGGTCCTGCCTGGTCAAATTCGCTGTTCGAAGACAATGCCGAGTTCGGACTCGGTATGAGACTTTCAATAGACAAGCACAACGAATACGCGAAAGAACTTCTCGC
This sequence comes from uncultured Ignavibacteriaceae bacterium, assembly GCA_964581915.1. Classification (GTDB taxonomy): domain Bacteria; phylum Bacteroidota; class Ignavibacteria; order Tepidaquicellales; family Tepidaquicellaceae; genus CAIKZJ01. The sequence goes on from CAZOQR010000034.1 coordinate 14,371, forward strand.
GAGACTCGCGCCTCAGGTCGGAGAACAAATAGTGAACGACATTCTGAACGCGAATCAGTCGGATGAAGCGGGAATATACGAACAAAGAGAAAGAGTAAAGATATTAAAAGATAAACTTAAAAAAATAGATTCACACGAAGCCGAAGACCTGCTCAGCATCGCGGACTATCTTGTGAAGAAGTCCGTATGGATAATGGGCGGCGACGGTTGGGCGTACGATATCGGATACGGCGGCCTCGACCACGTACTCGCTTCGGGAAAGAACGTGAACATACTCGTGCTTGACACGGAAGTTTATTCGAACACGGGCGGTCAGATGTCGAAATCAACGATGCTCGGCGCTGTCGCGAAATTCGCCGCATCGGGCAAGCCTGTCGGAAAGAAGGACCTCGGAATGCTCGCTCTGAACTACGGACACGTTTACGTCGCGAAAGTCGCGATGGGCGCTAACGACACGCAGACTTTAAGAGCGTTCCTCGAAGCGGAATCTTATGACGGTCCTTCAATTATAATCGCTTACTCGCACTGCATAGCGCACGGAATAAACATGCAGAAGGCGCTCGAGAACCAGAAAGCCGCCGTGGATTCGGCGCACTGGATTCTCTTCAGGTATGACCCGAGAAACGTTCAGCAGGGAAAGAATCCTCTGAAACTCGATTCCGGCGCTCCGAAGATTAAATTCGAGGATTACGCTTATATGGAAACGAGGTACAAGATGCTCACGAAGTCTGACCCGAAACACGCGGCTGACCTGATGAAACTCGCGCAGGAATTCGTTAACGAGAAATGGGCTATTTACGACAAACTCGCGAAAGACGATAAAACAAGCACGGAAAAAAACTAAAAAATTAAATAATTATATTATGGATTTATCAACGAAGTACATGGGATTGAAACTGAAGAACCCTCTGGTTCCTTCGGCATCGCCGCTTTCAAAGTCGGTCGATATGGTTAAACGGCTCGAGGAAGCCGGCGCGTCGGCGGTTGTCGTCTATTCCCTTTTCGAAGAGCAGATAACGCACGAAGCGGGCGAACTCGACCACTACATGTCGTACGGCACGGAAAGTTTCGCGGAAGCGCTTAATTACTTTCCCGAAGCGAAGGAATTCAACCTCGGTCCCGACGAATACCTCAGACACCTGAACAACCTGAAGTCTGCCGTGGACATTCCCGTTATCGGAAGCCTTAACGGCGTCTCCGCCGGCGGATGGCTCAAGTACGCGAAGTTAATCGAAGAAGCGGGAGCGGACGCGCTTGAACTCAACGTTTATTACATTCCCGCGAATATCGAGAAAGACGGAACAGTAATCGAGGAGATTTACGTGAGGGATTTGATAAAAATAAAGAAGAACCTGAAAATCCCCGTGGCGATGAAACTCAGCCCGTATTTCTCGTCTATGCCGAACATGGCGAAGAAACTCGACGACGCCGGCGCGGACGCGCTCGTGCTCTTTAACAGATTCTATCAGCCTGACATCGACCTCGCAGACCTCGAAGTCGTGCCTAACCTCGAACTAAGCAGCAGTTTTGAAATGCGTCTGCCTCTCAGGTGGATAGCGATTCTTTACGGCAGAATAAAAGCGAACCTCGCGGCTTCTACGGGCATTCATACACACGAAGACGTTATTAAAATGCTGATGGCGGGCGCTGACATAACCTGTCTCTGCTCCGAACTTCTCGGTAACGGCATCAACAGAATTTCCGAAATCCTGAAGGACCTCGAAAAATGGATGGAGGAAAGAGAATACGAATCAGTCGAACAGATGAAAGGAAGCATGAGCCAGAAATCTGTCGCCGACCCCGCGGCGTTCGAAAGAGCCAACTATATGAAGGCACTCAACAACTACAAACTTCTTATATAAAACAAGAAACCATATTTAATAAAAAGGGCTGCCAATGGCAGCCCTTCTTTTAATTTAAAGCCGATAATACATTTCATAATTTAAGCAATTGGAAATTCCGGTTATATTTGGTATTTCGCAGTCTCGATGATTAATTATATATAATACTACATTATTTTTTTTGTCTAATGTTTAAAATTCATATTTTGCATCACCCGGCAGATTACTGATAATAATAACTTGATTTAAAATTTCCTTCCCTTCTGTGTTTTACTTTTTATAACTACGT
>CAZOQR010000035.1:0-8619 GCA_964581915.1 uncultured Ignavibacteriaceae bacterium
CCCCTACGGGGCTTGTTTATCTTTTATCTTTTTTGCTATTCGATGCCGCCGGCTAAGCCGGCTTTATTGAATCAACTTAGAAATATATTATACTCTAATTGCTAAATGTTAATTGCTAATTGTTAATTGAACTACGAGAACTGATTCTTAAAAAAATCGAAATCTTTTCTGCTCATACCTTCGGGCTTCTCCTTATCATTCGTTTCCTGCGCGCTTGTTGTTTCAATTTTTTTCTTTGCTGCAACAAAATTCTCGGATTTAAGTATCTCGCAGCCGCACGCTTTCGCGATGCTTATTATTCCGTTATCGGACGTAACAACGGCAATCGGAATCCTGCTGTAATTGTCCTCGATGTATTTTCTTATTACATCATCGGCGGATTTCTTGCCGGAATAAATTATCCTGTCGGATTTTATGCCGCTGAATCCGTCAAAGACGAGAACGAGTTTATCCTGCTTTGAGAGTTTCTGCTTAACCGTTTCGAAGAGCGTGTACTGCGCCGACTCGGGATTTTCTGAAAACAGTTTTTTAAGTCCCGGCGTCTTGTGAAGCAGGTTGTTGCCGTCAATGATTACGGTTCTCATTCTTACGGGCGTATTCTGTTTGGTCTTCTCGCGAACGGAATTGCTTCTCTTATATGCTCGAGATTGCAAATCCACGAAACCATTCTTTCAATGCCGAGTCCGAAACCCGAATGCGGCACGCTTCCGTATCTGCGAAGGTCGAGGTACCATTCGAATTCGCTCATCGGAAGTCCGTGCTCCTTTATTCTTTCTTCGAGGTACTGAAGGTTATCCTCTCTCTGCGAGCCGCCGATGATTTCTCCGAAGCCTTCGGGAGCGAGAACGTCGACTCCGAGCGCGAGTTTCGGGTTCATCGGGTCGCGTTTCATGTAGAATGCCTTTGCTTCCGCAGGCCAGCGGTGAACCATCACGGGCTTGTCGAAATCCTCGACTATCGCTTCTTCGTGCGGCGCGCCGAAATCCTCGCCCCACGGGAACGGACGGATGTGCTCTTCGCCGTTCGCTGTTTTTCTTATTAAAGGAACGTCTTTCTTCTTAAGTATTTCAACCGCCTCGTCGTAAGTAATTCTCGGGAAAGGCTTCACGACTTTTTCGAGTTTTGACAAATCCCTGCCGAGATAATCAAGTTCTGTTTTCTTGTTCTTTATCACTCTCTGAACGACGTAGGTGAGAAAATCCTCAATCATGTCCATGTCGTCGTCAATATCGAAGTAAGCCATTTCGGGTTCCATCATCCAGAATTCGGTTATGTGCCTGCGCGTCATCGAATTTTCCGCCCTGAATGTAGGTCCGAGAGTGTAAACCTTGCCGAGCGCGAGCGCGCCCGACTCAGCGTATAACTGACCCGACTGCGAGAGATACGCTTTTCCGAGGTCGAAATAATCCGTCGAGAAAAGTGTTGAAGTGCCTTCGCAGGCGTTAGGCGTGAATATCGGCGCGTCGAAAAGTATGAAACCGTTCGCGTACATATATTCGCGTATTGACTGCAGAATCTCATTTCTTACCCGCATTATCGAAGCCTGCCGTGGCGAACGGAGCCACAGGTGACGCCTGTCGGCGAGAAAATCCACACCGTGCTCTTTCGGCGTTATCGGATAAGGCCCGGCGATTGAAACAATCTCGAGTCCGCTGACCTGAAGTTCGTAAACGTTTTCTTTTTTCGGGTGTTTAGTAACGGTTCCCGTAACTATGACGGAAGATTCCTGCGTCAGTTTTCCGAAATCATCCCACACCTGCTCGCTTACGCCCTTCTTCGAAACGACGCCCTGAATGAGTCCGGTGCCGTCGCGGAATTCGGGGAACATAAGTTTACCCGATGACCTTATGTTGTAAAGCCATCCTTTTATCGTGACTTCCTTGTCAACGTGTTCCGAAATTTTGTCAATGTAAACCCACATAAAATTTATTAAGAATTATTAAAAATTTATTTTAAAATTTAAAAGTTGCCGCGTATCACCAAACTGTCCCGTTCTTGAGTTGTCCGAGACGTCGAAATCGAACAGGTGCGCGTCAACGTAAGCGTCAAAAACATTTATCAGATAAACCAGAGCCGCATACAGGTAAAACTGGTCGCGCTGGTCGCGGTAAAAATCCCTGAGCGTTTTAAACCTCGCGTCTCCGTTCGGATTTACGGGCGACTGCGAATTCACGTACGCGTCCCTGTAATCAATATACTTGTTATTGTTGCGCGCAATTTCGTAAATGAAATACCCGCCGAACGCCCATATCACGGGAATTTTCCAGTATGACTTGTTATAAACCTGCCCGAGTCCCGGCACTACCGCCGAGTACAGAACCGCTTTAAGCGGGGAGCGCGTCATTCTGAAAACCGCGTCAATAGTATCTTTCTTTTTTATCGTATCGTTAAGAACCGCGCTTTCGAGTTCAAGTCTTTTAAACGACAGGTTTCGGTCCGCCGAATCCTGCGCGAACAAGCCTTTGCCTATAAAAAGCGAACAGATTAAGGCGCATACGAAAAAAGCATCCTGCAACTGCAAGATGCTTTTAACAGGTTTCCCAAACTTTAGTCTATAATTCAACTCTCACTTTGGAGTATATTATTTTTACGGTTGATTTCCCTGATTGTTCTGGTCGCCGGCAGGCTGCTGCTGCTGAGGCTGCTCAGTCGGAACATTCGGGCTCGGATAAGTCTGAGTTCCGGCATTTTTCTGAATAATGCTTTCGCTCGTACCCGTACCGCCTTTGCTTATGAAAAGATTCAGGAGCAAAGAACCCAGTAAAAAAGTAATCGCAAGAACAACGGTTGTTTTCGAAAGAAAATCGGAAGTTCTTCTCGCGCCGAACATAGTTGTTACACCCGTTCCGGCTATCGGTCCGACAAGACCGCTGCCCTTTGATGACTGCAAGAGCACTGCTATCGACATTACGATGCACACCAGGGCCAATATTATTATAAATAGAGTTATCATAGTCGGTTAAATTACATTATAAACGACTAATTTTCAAGCCATTAATTGTCATCGGGAATACCATTCCTGTCATCGTCCCTGAATACGTTTTTGAACGAATTCCTTATATTATCGTCGATTGTATCCTCATTTGAGGGATTTCGCGGGTCAATTTCACCTCCGTTTTGCAAAAACCACTGCAATTTGTTTATAATCATTGTCAGGTTCAGTTTCGTATTCGATATATTTATCGCGTTGTTCATCGTAAGCACTATGTTTACGGTCTTCCTCGATTTGAAAACGAAAGAATTGCCGTTATACGTGCCTTTTATTATAAATGAAAATCTCCCGCCAGTATTGAATTCGGGGTCAGGAGGCGTTTCGTTATCCTCGGGCTTGTGTATCTGGAATTTTATCTTTTTATATGTCTTCGAGGGTATGTACGCCGATAATACGTCTTTCAGATTCCCCGAAATATCGAAGTTAATGACAAACGGAGTAAGTTTAATCTCGTGGCTCGATGAACCGTCGGAGGTTTCAATTTCGAGTTCGCTCACGAGAGCCTTCGCTTCGGTGATTTGTATCGCGGCATCAGGATTATCAAGCGCCGCGTCGTTAAACTTCACGCTCAGACCAATATTGTCTGTCTGTGTCGTTGACGAAACGGTGTTTGACGAATCTGAGCATCCCTGAAGCATCGTTCCGAGCATAACGGAAATCAGAAATGCCGCGGCGGAAACGCCCGCCCTTTTGAGTATTTTCTCCTTGAGAATGTTGTTCTTCATATTAATCCTTTTTTAAATTAATTCCTACTTATATGTACATACAGATATTCGCGGGAAAGAGTTCCTTTTCCGGTGTGTGGGCTTGTTCCTCTAACGGAATTAATGCAGTGAGGATTCCGGGTAATTCAATCCGCGGGAAGAATTTTCCCCGAGACCTCTCCGAATCCGATTCTGAAATTTTTGTTTTCGCAGTAAGCGGACATTATAACCGTGTCGCCGTCTTCGATGAATTTTCTCTCTTCGCCCGAAGGAAGTTTCAAGGGTTCCGTTCCGCGCCAGGTGATTTCAAGCATCGAGCCGCGCGAATCTTTCGAGGGTCCGCTGATTGTTCCAGAAGCCATCAGGTCGCCCGTACGTGTATTGCAGCCGTTCACCGTGTGATGAGCGAGATGCTGCCTGATGTTGTAATAAAGGTGTTTGTAGTTCGATTTGCAGATTGTATAAGGCGCGTCCATCTTTTCCGATTTCAGGCTCACTTCGAGATTTATGTCGAAAGACGGATTGCCTTTTGTATGAAGGTATGGAAGAAGTTCTTTTTCGAATTTCGGTCCTTCCGTCCTGAACGGTTCGAGGGCATCGAGCGTTACGACCCACGGAGAAACTGACGTAGCGAAATTTTTCGCGAGGAAAGGTCCGAGCGGCTGATACTCCCAGTTCTGCACGTCGCGCGCGCTCCAGTCGTTTACAATCACCATCCCGAAAATGTGCTCCTCCGCTTCATCGGCAGGAATGTTTTCGCCGAGGTCGTTTCCCGTGCCGATAAAAAATCCCATCTCGAGTTCGAAATCAAGTTGTCTGGACGGACCGAATACCGGCGGCTTATCTGTGTCGGGGCGTGTCTGTCCTTTCGGTCTTTTCACGTCCGTACCGCTGACGACTACAGAACTCGAGCGTCCGTGGTAAGCGATGGGTATGTGAAGCCAGTTCGGCATAAGAGCGTTTTCCTTACCCCTGAACATCTCGCCGACGTTCGAGGCGTGTTCGCGGGAAGAATAAAAATCAGTATAGCCGCCGATATCAACGGGCAAAACCATCTTTACGCGCTTCGCGGGTATTATGCAGATTTTTCTGTGCTCTGGATTGTCGCGCAGTTTCGGATTGTCTTCGGAGAACAAATCCTGAAGCAGTTTTCTTACGGCGCGGGAAATCACCCTGCCGAGAGACATGAAATGGTTCAGGGAAACGCCCGAAAACAATTTACCGTCCTTGTTCATAATTTCATCGAAGTAGCCGAGTCTTTCAAGCGCTTTCAGGTCTATAACGTAATCGCCGAGCGCGGTGCAAATGCTTTTTTCGCCATTCATTTCGAAAACGCCGAACGGAAAGTTTTCCGGCGGAAAATGAGAATACCTGTCGCAATGTATAAATGATTTCATTCGTTTGTTTAATTCGCAAAAATTTTTCAGGTGTTGAACCAGAGTCCGATGTTCTTTAAATCTTCCCGCGGCTCGTCGAAACTGCAACTGCCGAAAGACGTAACGAATCCGCTCCTTGCTTTCATTGTCTTTTCGGCGTCAGCCGCGATGTCGTTCCAGTAAAACTCGTCTTCCGAAAAAACGAAACCCGTGCTCGATTCGTCCGACAGGATTTCTTTCAACTCCTTTGATGATAACGTATTCGCGAAGTGCAAAATTCCCGCGCCGAAAATATTCAGGAATCCGTGCATCTTTGTTCCGACCGTTCTGTCGAAATGCCTTATAGGGTGATGAAGGCCCGCGGTCGCCTTGAAGTGCGCCTGATGCTCCTTGCAGGCGTCAAGAGCGGAGGCAACCTGCTCTATGGACGGAAACGCATCCTGCGTCACTCCGCCCGTTCTGAGTTTAAATCCCGCTCTGCCGCCCTTGTGGTCGCACTCCGCTGCCGCTTCGGCGGTTTTTAAGAATATTGTTTCGTACTTCTGATTAATTTCAGGCTCGACGTATAAACGCGCCCCCGTAAGGTCGTAATTGTTTATTATCTCGCTCGATTCGTTGAGGAGTTTTTTTAAAGCGTGGTTGGCGAATGAATTTATCATTCCGGAAGAAATTTTCGCCTCGAGCGAACTCACTGATATCTTGCCCGTGTTCACCGCGAGAATATCCCTTATTATGCCGCATTCCTTTTCGAGCATCGATTTGAATTCTTTCTGGTCCTCACCGCCTGTAATCAGTATTGAAAAATCTATCCATCTGCCGCCGCGGTATCCGTCGAGTATCTTTTTCACGTCTTTCTTCGCGAATATGTCCGTAAAGGATTTCACGGAACACACGAATTTCGAAATCATCCATTCGTCTTCGGATTCGAGATATTGTATGTAATTCGCCAACGCCTGTTTCAGGCCCAGAACCGCGGGCGGATACATACCCGCATAGTCGATTATTCCCCTCAAGAATTCTTTGAAAATATTCGCCTCCATAAAAAGGTATTAGTTTCCCTGATAAATATAATTTATGCAAATTTATTCAATTATTTAATGGTAAATTAAAATTTTTTCGGATTCCGCGGTTTTTTTCGCCGTCATTGCGCTGCCGCTTCGGATAATCTTTAATTTTTGATATCTAATTTTTGATTTTTGATATCTTAACTGGACTCACTGGTCGAAGTACCGTAACTGTAAAACGGGAGATTGATAAAATGTGTTTTATCTGACGTCAGAAAAATTTATTTTAGCGCATAAATAATTTCATAAAAAAATAAAATAATTTTTAAAATGGCAGCAAAGAAAGAATACCTGAGGGAAACGATAGAGCATATAGACATAAAGAAGCACGATGTTGTTGAACTCGTCGAGTCATACAGGAACATGGCATTTCAGGCGAGAAACCTTTACAGGGCGGCGAAGTATTACGACATGATGCTTGCTGACGGCAACTGTTCTGTTATTCTGTGTCTCGCGGGCTCGCTCTTCTCCGCGGGATTGAAGAACGTCGTGGTTGATATGGTGCGGAACAACATGGTTGACGCGATTGTTTCGACGGGAGCCATAATGGTTGACCAGGATTTCTTCGAGGGTCTCGGCTTCAAGCATTACATCGGAACGCAGTTCGTTGACGACGCGGAACTCCGCGAACTAATGATTGACAGGATTTACGACACATACATAGACGAGGAGGAACTCCGCGAATGCGATTTCACAGTAGGAAAAATCTGCGACTCTCTCGAGCACAGGCCGTATTCGTCGCGCGAGTTCATACGCCACATGGGCGAATACCTGTCAAAGCACGGAAAGAACAAGGACTCCGTCGTTCTTGCCGCATATGAAAACGACGTGCCGATTTTCGTGCCCGCGTTCTCCGACTGCTCCGCCGGTTTCGGCTTCGTTCATCACCAGTGGCACAATCCCGACTCATACGTGTCAATCGATTCCGCGAGGGATTTTCTTGAACTTACGCAGATAAAACTCAAGGCGTACGAAACGGGTCTTTACATGGTCGGCGGCGGCGTACCGAAGAATTTCACGCAGGACGTCGTTGTTGCCGCCGATGTGCTCGAGAAGGAAGTGCCGATGCACAAGTACGCTATCCAGATTACTGTAGCGGACGAAAGGGACGGCGCTCTCTCCGGCTCTACTCTTAAAGAAGCGAGTTCGTGGGGAAAAGTCGATACAACTTACGAGCAGATGGTATATGCCGAAGCGACAATCGCCATGCCGCTTATTTCAGGTTACGCCTACCATAAGGGCAACTGGAAGAACAGGAAGAAGAGAGAATTCTCGAAAATGTTCGGGATGTCAAAAGTAAATTTCTGATTTTGGTCTAATGCATCAAACGGGCTGCTCCTTCTGAGCAGCCCTTTTTTTATCAATTCAAATTCTTTGTGCCGGGGATTTTCAGAAACTAACATACATTCTTTCCTCAATAATTGAGTATCAAAATCCGATTAAACGAATTATTTTTAAGAATCACCGATGAAAAAAATCAAATTCAAAACCGGGATTCTTCAGAACGGGAAAATGGACGCCACTTACGTGCTGTTTCCGTACGACACGAAAAAATTATTCGGCACAGGCGGACGCGTAAAGGTAAAAGCGGAGTTTGACGGAATCCCCTACCGGGGCTCGCTCGCGCCGATGGGGCTTTGCAATCACGTGCTTATACTTACAAAGAATGTCAGATTGAAGACAGGCAAGAAAGCAGGCGATATTATTGAAGTAATCATCGAACAGGACAACGAGGAAAGGACAGTCGAGACGCCGCCCGATTTTTTAAAGGAACTGAAAAAAGCGGGGCTCGCGGAATTTTTCGAAAAGATGTCATACACTCACAGGAAAGAATACGTGAATTCCGTAACGGAGGCGGTTAAGCCCGAAACCCGCGCGCGGCGGATTTTCAGAGCGGTCGAAATGATTTCGGAAATCAAATCGCGGAAGAAAAGTTAATGTCATTCACTGAAATACTGATTATCGCAGTCGGGCTCGCGATGGATGCTTTCGCGGTCTCCCTAGGAGCGGGCACGCTGACGAGCATGCGCGATATGCGCTCGAAAGTCCGTCTCGCTTTTCATTTCGGAATGTTCCAGTTTCTTATGCCCGTCATCGGATGGTTTCTCGGAAACACGGTGCAGTCGTACGTCGAAATGTATGACCACTGGATTGCTTTGATTCTGCTTTCGTACGTCGGAATTAAAATGATTTATGAAAGTTTCGGGAAGAGCAACGAAGCAAAGCAGAACCCATCGAAAGGAAGAAACCTGATAATACTAAGCGTCGCGACGAGCATCGACGCTCTCGCCGTGGGCTTCACGCTCGCGATGCTGAACGTAAGCATCTGGTATCCGTGCATCATAATCGGAGTCGTGACGGGAATATTAAGCATAATCGGAATTCAACTCGGGGCTCGTCTCGGCCTCCGCTTCGGCAAAATGATGGAACTCCTAGGAGGACTTGTTCTGATTGCTATCGGTATCAGGATACTCATACAACAC
>CAZOQR010000035.1:8719-16229 GCA_964581915.1 uncultured Ignavibacteriaceae bacterium
ACTCCTAGGAGGACTTGTTCTGATTGCTATCGGTATCAGGATACTCATACAACACATCTCTTAAAGCAATTTTAAATCGTAAATTTTAAATTGTAAATTTTAAGAGCCCCACACTCAATTGCAAATTATAAATCGTAAATTTTAAATTGTAAATTTTAAGAGCCCCACACTCAATTACAAATTATAAATCGTAAATTTTAAATTGTAAATTTTAAGAGCAAGTTTTTCTTTAATTTGCCCCGGCTATTATTTTTTAAAAAATACAATCCGCTCTCACCTGTTCCATCCACTCTTTCTGTGTGCCAACATTTAAAATTCCATCCGTTCTTATCTGTTCTTTCAGTTTTTCTGTGTGCCGATATCAAATTATACATTCCGCTCTTATTTGTTTTATCCGCTCTTTCTGTGTGCCGCAGACACGTACACGGGATTGAATTTCTCACCATTTTTTGTTCGAAACAGGCATTTTCCGAACCGAAATATAATTTGTAATTTATTGTAAATTCCGTTTATTTTGCGTATTTTCAAGTAATAAAATCAAAAAAACATAACAAATTCATATGAAATTTTCTATTTCTGCCGATAAATTTTTCAATGCAGTAAATAAACTTAATTATGTTGTTCCCGGGTCATCGCATTCAACGTTACCGATACTCACGAACATATATTTCAACCTCGAAGGAAACAACCTGAATATGGTTTCTACCGACCTCGAGGCGTTTATTAAAACAGGCATTGAAGTGGAGGGAACGGAGAACGGCTCCGTTGCCGTGCCAGCGAGAAAATTACTTGATTTGTTGAAAGCATTAATAATAAAATCCGAATCCGTTATTTCAAAGTCGCCATTAAATCAGGATTTGTACGGCGCGCTTCTCGGCGAATCGGTTCTTCCCGAACTCGCGGATATGAACACGAGGTACGATAACGGCGCGGGTATGCTTATATACAAGGGAACGATGCCGAACGATTCCTTCGCTCCGCTCGATCAGGCGCTTGCGGATATGAAGGAAAAGACGGGAAGCCGCGAAGACCTGCAGGAAGCATTCAACGCTTTTTCCGAAGCGATTAAAAAACTCCGGAGCGATGCCGACAAGTTGTTCAAGAAATCGGCGGACAAGATTAAAATCAAATTTGAATCCAACGACAAGCATAAAATTACAATAAACTCGAAGAACGGAAAATACCAGTTCTTCGGCGAACCCGTCGACGATTATCCGCTTCCGGACGACAGGGAAGAACTCGCGAAACTCGAAACGGAAGGACACCTGCTCAGAAGATATCTTCAGAAGGTAAAGCATTCCGTTAAGAACGACGAGATAAGGCGAAACATGGCGGGAGTCTTCATGGACCTGCGCAAGAGCGAACTGCGCTTCGTCGCGACGGACGGGTTCAGGCTCAGCAAGGTTATCACGAACGAATTCACGCAGGAAAACGGAAAGGACGACAACTTCATTCTTCCGATTAAGACGGTTGACCTCATCGCTAAATTAATAACCGACGGAAAGGTTAAAATCGAATTCGACGACGTTATGATAAAGTTCACGTTCGACGGGGTTCTCGTTTATTCGAAACTTATAGACGACACTTTCCCGAACTACGAATCCGTCATACCGAAAGACAACGACAAGAAACTGCTTATAAACCGTTACGAGATTTTAAGCGCGCTGCGCAGGGCTTCGATATTCACCGACAAGGTAACAATGAGAGTGAAATTCGAAATTACCGACAACGAACTGACGATTAAGTCGGACAATCCGGAAATCGGCGGCGAGGGCGAAGAGACTCTCGACTGCGATTTCAAGACAAACTCGGGAGACGAGATAGCCGATACGTTCGCGATTGCGTTCAACGTAACGTACCTGCTTGAATGCCTCACGCAGATTGAGACTGACGACATCGTAATAACTTTCAGTTCGCCTTCGAAGGCGTCGATAATACTTCCCGTGGGCTCGGATTCGGGAGAGGAATACATGGAATTAATTATGCCTGTAAGGGTCGGTTAAATAGAATCAGGAATTGCAGTTAAGAAAAATCAATCTAAATAATTTCAGGAATTACGCAGTTCAGGACATAGGCTTCAATAGTAGTTTCAACTACATTCACGGCAACAACGGAGAAGGCAAGACAAATATTCTCGAAGCGGTATCATTCATCTCTTTCGGAAAAAGTTTCCTGAATTCAACGGAGAGCGACTGCGTCAGGTTTGAAACCGCAGGGTTCGACGTTTCCGGCACGTACGAAAACGAACTCGGGAACACGTATGAGGTCAGCCTTAATTACGACACGCTTGCGAAAAGGAAAGTGTTTCATCTCAACGGTGAAAAGACGACGAGATGGTCGTCGGAGATATTCGGAAAATTTCCCGTCGTGTTTCTGTCGCCGCACAGCCTGAACATAACGTACGGCAATCCTTCTGAGAGAAGGAAATTCTTTGACATACTGCTCGCGCAGACAAGCAGGGTCTATCTTGACCTGCTTAAAAATTTCACGCGCGCCCTGAAGCAGAAAAACGCCCTGCTTAAAAGCAGGCTGAACGGGGAACCCATGCAGGGAAAGGATTTCAGGCATCTTCTGAATTCATTCAACGAGAAACTCGTTGAATATTCTTCGGACATCCTTTTCAGAAGGTTCGCGCTCCTGAAAAAGTTCATCCCGTACTTCAGGGATAGTTTCAGGTACCTGACGAACTCGGACGAAGAGCCGTGCATCTCTTATTATTCCGAAATATTCGGAAGCGGAGATTACCCGGAAAAGACGCCCGAAGAAATTTCAGGTCTGCTCGAATTGAAAATCGCGGAAAAATCCGCGGAGGAATCCGCGAGAGGAATGAGCGTAGTCGGTCCGCACAGGGACGATTATATTTTCAGGCTCGGCAAGACTCACGGCGGAAAGATTGTCGAATTCGACATAAAGAATTTCGCCTCGCAGGGAGAGCACAAGACTTTCGTAATCGCGCTTAAACTGGCTGAATACCATTTCATAAAGGATTCGCTGGGAAACAGGCCTGTGCTGCTTCTTGACGATTTGCTCTCGGAACTCGATTCGACGCGCGTGTCGAGAATAGTTTCGCACCTTAAGGAATTCGGTCAGATTTTCCTGACGACGACGGATAAAAGTTACCTGAAGGAACTGAAAGGATTTTACGCGAAAGACGAAATCTCAATTTTTAAAGTCGTAAACGGTAAAGTTGAATAAGAGAATAGATACAAGAACACGCTCCAACAGAATCACCTGCCTCGAGGATGAAGTAGATTCGTTCAGGGAAATTCTCGGCATAGAGGACAGGATGAGCGAGATAAAGATAATCGAAGTGTGGAATGAATGCGTCGGCGAGACAATTTCGAAGTTCGCCGTGCCCGCGGGAATCAAGAAGAACAAACTGATGGTCAGAGTTGAGAATTCGGTCTGGAGGCACGAACTCGCCGCGAGAAAGGAAGAGATACTTAAAAAACTCAACGCGAATCTTCAACAGGTGAAAAACAGGAAGGTTATAAAAGAAATAGTATTTGTATAAATCGTAAAACATAAAATGGCAAAGAATAACAAAAGCAACGGTGCCGAAACATACACCGAAAAAGACATACAGGTTCTGAAAGGACTCGAACACGTCCGCAAGAGACCCGCGATGTACATAGGCGACATTTCGTCGCGCGGACTTCACCATCTGGTTTATGAGGTGGTTGACAACTCTATTGACGAAGCGCTCGCGGGATTCTGCGACAGGATAACGCTGACGATAAACAAGGACGGCTCGGTTACCGTCGAGGATAACGGAAGGGGCATACCCACGGGTCCTCACCCCACGGAAAAAGTATCCACGCTTCAGGTGGTAATGACACAGTTGAACGCGGGCGGCAAGTTCAACCGCGACACGTACAAGGTATCGGGCGGTCTTCACGGAGTCGGCGTCTCCGTAGTTAACGCGCTAAGCGAATACCTCGAAGTCGAAGTTTACAGGGATGGAAAAATATTTTACCAGAAATATAAAAAGGGCGTGCCCGATAAACCCGTAAAGGAAACCGGAAAAGTTAAACAGAAAACCGGAACACGTACTACATTCATGCCCGACGGCGAAATTTTCAAGAACAGAGTATTCAAGTTTGAAACTCTCGAAGACAGGCTCCGCGAACTCGCTTACCTAAACAAGGACCTTCAGATAATAGTAAAGGACGAAAGAACAGGCAAGACGGAAGAATTCAAGTTCAGGGGCGGACTTGTTGACTTCGTGAAATATCTCGACGAAGGTGAAAAAGTCCTCTCGGCAAAACCGGTTTACATTTCGGGCGAGAAGGAAGGCATTCAGGTTGAGATTGCGTTCGAATACAACGACTCTTACAGCGACGACATACTCTCGTTCGTCAACAACATAAACACTATCGAAGGCGGAACGCATCTCGAAGGATTCAAGTCGGCGCTCACCAGAACGCTTAACAACTACGGACTCAAGAACGGTCTGATAAAGAACGAGAAACTCAACCTTACGGGCGACGACTTCCGCGAAGGGCTGACCTGCGTTCTGAGCACGAAAGTACCCGAACCGCAGTTCGAAGGACAGACGAAGACAAAACTCGGCAACAGCGAAGTGAAGGGAATCGTACAGTCAATCACGAGCGAGCAACTCGGAGAATATCTCGAGGAAAATCCCGCAGTCGCGAAACGCATAATAGAAAAATGCGTGAGGGCAGCCGAAGCGAGAGAAGCCGCGCGACACGCGCGCGAACTCGCCAGACGCAAGAACGCGCTTGAAATTTCAGGACTGCCGGGTAAACTCGCCGACTGCTCCATAACAGACCCGTCGCTTTGCGAACTCTATCTCGTAGAGGGCGACTCCGCGGGCGGTTCCGCCAAGCAGGGGCGCGACAGAAGGTTTCAGGCGATTCTTCCTTTAAAAGGAAAAATCTTAAATGTCGAGAAAGCAAGAAAGAACAAGATTTACGAGAACGACGAAATTAGAACTATGGTTACGGCGATTGGCACAGGACTCGGCGACACCGAAGACTTCGACATTACAAAAGCGCGATACGACAAGATAATAGTTATGTGCGACGCCGACGTTGACGGCTCGCATATAAGAACTTTGCTTCTCACGTTTTTCTACAGACATATGAAACCAATTATCGACACGGGAAAGTTGTACATCGCTCAGCCGCCTCTTTACAAGATTAAAAAAGGAAAGACTGAAATGTACGCGTACGACGACGATGACAGGGATGAGAAACTGAAATCACTTAAAGTTGACAGGAAATCAATCGTGCACGAAGGCGGAGAATCGTCGGGAGCGGAAACAGGCTCGAAGGTCACGATATCGAGGTTCAAGGGTCTCGGAGAAATGAACCCCGAACAGTTATGGGCGACTACGATGAATCCCGAAACACGAACGGTTCTTCAGGTGACGAACGAAAACGCGCTCGCCGCCGATAAGTTGTTCAAAATACTCATGGGCGAAGAGGTCGAGCCGCGGCGCAAGTTCATAGAAGACAATGCGAAGTACGCTAACATAGACGCTTAAACTGAATCAGCATTTGAGAAAAACGGCATACAGAAAATTTATCACTGTACTGTTCGCGGCTGTCATTATTTCGGCGGCGTCCGCCGCGGACGCTCAGACGGCAAAGCACAGGTCTTTCGGCGAGCAGAATCTGAACAGGCATTACACTTCCTTTGCTTTCGGAATGGGCGTGAATTACGTGAAGAACAAACCGCTTGACGATTACATCGGATACGAACTTCCGAATTATAACTTCCTCAATGATAATTCAAAACTGTCGGAGTTCCGTTCCGGATTCGATTTTTTCATCTCGGCGGAAAGGCAGGTAAACAGGAATTTTTCTCTGAAAGCGGAGTACTCGTATTTTCTCAAGAGCAACAAGAGCGATTATTATCCCGAATACTCATTCGATTGCTCCGGACACAGGCTGTTCGCTTCGGTTAATTACCTGTTCCCGATGGAATACGCTTACTTCAAACTGGGAATCGGAGGTGGAGGTGTTTTCTCCTCGATGACAAAATCATACGGAAGTCTTGAGTCGAAATATACATCGACGGGCTTGGGAATAAAAGCGGAAGGAACTTTCGACCTTCAGATTGGAAACAGCATGGCGGTTTACCTGAACGGAAATATTCTTAACGTGTTCGACTCAGGGCTTAAAGATTCAAGCGGCGACGAACTTCTCAACAAGGCGGGCGGCAAGGTAAACTTAAGCGGATTGTCATTCGGTTTACGGCTCGGAGTGGAATTTTTTATATTTTAATTATGCAGAAAATAATCGAGGCAATAGTTTACGGCATTATTCAGGGATTAACGGAATTTATCCCGGTCAGCAGCACGGCGCACATACGAGTCGTTCCCGCTCTTCTTAACTGGGGCGACCCGGGCGCGGCGTTCACTGCGGTAATTCAAATCGGTACGCTCATCGCGACATTCGTTTATTTCAGGAAGGATATCGCGAATCTGATTCTCGGCTTTTTCGGCGCGCTTAAGAAACGCGATTTCTCCGACCCGTACGACAGAATTTCGATTCTAATTATACTCGGCACCATTCCGATTTCCGTATTCGGATTGGTTTTTAAGAAATACATCGAAACCGATTTCAGGGGGCTTTACGTGATATGCGCTTCACTCATCGGACTTGCCGTTCTGCTTTACATCGCGGAAAAGGCGGCTTCAAGAAAGAAAGAGTTCGAGCAGATATCAATTATGGACGGCATAATCATCGGATTCGCTCAGGCGGTCGCTCTGATTCCGGGAAGTTCGCGGAGCGGCGTTACGATAACCGCGGGTCTCTTCTGCGGACTCAAGCGGGATACGGCGGCGCGCTTTTCTTTCCTGTTAAGCATTCCCGCCGTTCTTCTTAGCGGCGTTTACGAACTCTACAGCGAGCGCGAAGCGCTTCTAAATGAAAATACTCTTAGTCTTATAGTCGCAACAGTCGTGTCCGGCATAGTCGGATACTTATCAATCGCTTTTCTTCTTAACTATCTGAAGACGAGAAGCAACATGCTCTTCATAATTTACAGAATCGCCCTCGCGGCGGCAATACTCATACTCCTCGGAACCGGCGTTCTGACGAATTTGTAAATATTTCCATTGGTTTTAAAAATATTTCTGTTCGTAAAAAATAATAGCGCCTGACCGTATTTCGAACCTCTTCGCTTACGGAATATGAGGAGGCGATAACACAAGAACACACATAATGCATTTCGTATTGTGAGTAAACGATGCGGAATCGCTGCTTCCTGATTACCGGAAAACCTTCCAACTACTATACTTACAACGATTATCTCCGTACCGAAATGTCAGGCTCAAAGAATGCCGCGGAGTACACGAATAAGGGGCGGCAATTACACGCCCGAACACATTTCATATTTAACGTTGAATTATTTATCCTTATTTTAGAAAAGTCTTTACTTCACAAAAACGAAATAAAATATGAAAAAGTCAATTTACACATTCATTGACCTTTTCAAAGCGCACATTCCTCATTGCTGGCAGGTGCAATTGAGCGCTCAG
>CAZOQR010000036.1:0-16110 GCA_964581915.1 uncultured Ignavibacteriaceae bacterium
TACTTTAACGGCAATCTTATTGGTTTTCCTGTGATTCTTTTTTCACTTTCGGCTTGAACACGTACCTGTATTTGCTTCCGCCGTAATTGCATTTCACTTCGAGCCTGTCAGCGCTTAGGCTCGTAATGCTCCATACCATTTCGTCCTGCGTGCTTTTGTCAAAATATATTGTTCCGCCGGCATCGCTCAATTCCCAGACTCCGTCCATTATTTCATTCTCTTCCCAGTAACTGTAACTGCCGTCGGCACGGAAGTCAACAACAATCTCCAGCATTTCCTCGTCTGCGAATTTTTTTCCGTTCTCTATAAACTCGTCAATGCCCCAGACTTTTATCAAATCCGAATTTGTGGAATCCTGTGCGAATCCCGATATGACCGATAGAAAAAACAGAACAGGTATAACAGTTAGTATTCTCATTTGAAAAATTTTTTGCAATTTAATTTATTTGAAGTATAAAAATAATTCATAAAGAAATAAAAACGCCCCTGCTTGAGGGGCGTGGAATTTACTGTAAGGGTAGCCGGAAAACAAAGTTAATGAAGCAATAATTATTCCCGAACAAGCATCTCTTTTTGCTCTGTTTTTAGCCCCGGCTGAAATCATTCGTTTCCAACGGAAACCATTGTTTCTTAAATATCGAATAATAAGTAATGAGAAGACGCGCACCTTGAAAAATTATTTATGCTTAAATGAGTAGAGATTGAATTTGATTTAGTTTAATTTTTAAAAAAATATAAGATATGAAAATTTTATTTCCGGTAATTGTTTTGCTGACAGCGGTTTTGCTGTCATCCTGTTCGACGCAAAAAATTGAAATGAGTCCGGGCACTTGGCGGGGGATTGTTCTGCTTGACACTAACGACAGAAGTACGGCTATGCCTTTCCTTTTCAGGTACGGAAAGGACAGGAACAATAAGGATGAAATAGTTATTATGAATGCCGACGAAAA
This sequence comes from uncultured Ignavibacteriaceae bacterium, assembly GCA_964581915.1. Classification (GTDB taxonomy): domain Bacteria; phylum Bacteroidota; class Ignavibacteria; order Tepidaquicellales; family Tepidaquicellaceae; genus CAIKZJ01. Next base: position 951 of record CAZOQR010000036.1, read on the forward strand.
AATACAGGTTACGGAAATTTCATATCAGAATGATTCCGTGTTCATCAAACTTCCGGTCTTTAAAGATGAGATAAGAGCATCCGTAATATCTAAGGATACAATCAAAGGGATATACTATCACGTCGGTTCACGCAGCAAATACTCTATGCCGTTCGTTGCTTATTCTAAGGCAGCGGAAAGATTTGAAAATGACGGCACCGACCCCGCCGCCGATTTAAGCGGAAGGTGGGAAATGACGGGCGACCCCGGCGACTCGACGGAATACAAGATGATTGCCGAGTTTCAGCAGAAAGGTAAGAACATTACGGGAACCATACTAACAACCTCGGGCGATTACCGATACCTTGACGGAGTAGTGGCGGGAGAAAAACTCGTTTTATCCACCGCGGACGGCACGCACACGCTTCTCGTGAAAGCCGACATTAAAAACGGCAAACTCGAGAACGGCTTGATTATCGGCGGACCTAAGTGGAAAGACAAATGGATTGCGGTGAAAAATGACAAGGCCAAATTGCCACCTTCCGACAGCGTGACCAAACTGAAAAAAGACACGGGCGTAATCGATTTTACTTTCACGGATTTGAACGGAAAACGAGTAAGTCTGTCTGACGAAAAATACAAAGACAAGCCCGTCATAGTTCAACTGATGGGTTCCTGGTGTCCGAACTGCATGGATGAAACGAAACTGTTCACAGAGTTGTACGAAACGTATGGTCCGAAAGGATTAAAAATTATAGGTCTCTGTTTCGAGTCGGCGGATTTCGAGGAATCGAAAAAAAGAATCGAACGCTTCGTCAGCCAGTTGAACGCGAAGTATGATTTTCTATATGCCGGGGAAGTCGGAAAAAACATAAAGGAAACGCTTCCGTTCATCGATAAACTAAACGGATATCCGACGACGCTATATCTTGACAGGAACCACAACGCAGTTAAAATTCACACGGGTTTTTCGGGTCCCGGGACGGGGAAATATTATACTGAGTTGAAAAATGAAATAATATCGATTATCGAAAAACTTATCCGGTAATTCGCATTTACATTGATATTTTAAGCAAAAGTTTAGTAATATTAAGGAACAACGCTTGCTGTTCTATGGTATAATAAGCAAATTAAGGATATGAAAACAAAATCTTTAATATTAGTTATACTGCTGGCTTTTTCGGCAGCGGCATTTTCACAGACAGGTTTCTCCGACGGTCTTTCGAAAGGTAAGTCACAGGGCAAGAAAATTCTCGTGAATATTTATTCCGAAAGCGACACCTGGTCTAAAAAAATGGAAACCGTGTATTCATCCGACGCGATTAAAAATTTCGTGAACGGCAATTTCGTTTACGTGAAACTAAACGCGAACGGAAGCGAAAAGATTTCATATTCAGGAAAGGACTGGACCGCTTCGTCGTTATCGAAGTTCTTCGGCGCGACCGGCTACCCGACGCACGTCGTTCTTAATCCTGACGGTTCCGTGATAAAATTTAATTACAACGGCGAAACCACGGGAGTCTTTTCCGGTTATCTTGACGTTCCCGAATTTGAAAAATTTCTGAAATATTTCTCAGAGAGCAAATACAAGGACACAGATTTAAGCAAGGTCCTGTAAAAGATTCTTTCTCTTTTCAAGAAGTTTCTTCCTGACTATGGCGGGCACGAAATCTTTTATATCGCCGTTGAATCTTGAGAGTTCCCGAACGAGTGACGAATTCAGGTAAGTGTATTTTTCGTTCGGCATAAGAAAAATCGTGGATATGCCGGGCGCGAGTTTTCTGTTCGTAAGAGACATCTGGAATTCATACTCGAAATCCGACACCGCTCGCAATCCTCTTACTATTACGGACGCTTTTTTCTTTTTCGCGTAATCCGCCAGGAGCCCTTTGAAAGAGTCTATCCTGACATTGCGGTATTTAGCGCAGACTTTCGTCAGAAGAAATTTGCGCTCTTTCTCGTCGAAGAGGGGAGTCTTGTTTATGTTTACCGCGACGGCGACAATCACGTCGTCAAACAACTGTGATGCTCTCTCGATAATATCCATGTGGCCGTATGTAACCGGGTCGAACGTGCCGGGGTAAACCGCGATAATTTTATTTTTCATCATACTTTTTAAAATCAAAAAAACTGAAAACCGCAATCCCGATTTCCTTCCTTAAAAATAAGCATTCTGAATGTTTTTCCTGCGGGAAAAATTTTTCAGAATGCTCGAGAACAATCGTCGCCTTTAGCCTGCGCGTTTCGTCAAGCAGTTTGTCGTATCCGCCGTAATCGTACGGCGGATCGGCGAAAATCAAATCGAAAGGGTTATCCTCGAGCGACCTGAGAAATCTGACCGAATCGTTTCTGACTATGCGGGATTTGTCATTCAACGCGAGTTCATCGATGTTCCTTTTAACCGTGTCAGGGAATAAGTCCACGAACGTGCAACGGCCGCTGCCGCGCGAGAGGCATTCGATTCCGAGACTGCCCGAGCCGCAGTACAGGTCAAGAATGTTTTTTCCTTCGATTTCGATTCTCGTGGAGAGGAGGTTAAAGAGCGTTTCCCTTGCCCTGTCAGTCGTTGGTCTCAGGTTCGCTACGGATTTCGGAACGGTGATGGTTCTGCTCCTTAGATATCCGGAAATTACTCTCATCGTGCGAGTCCGAATAATGGCGTGAACGAATAGGGAATGATAGCGGTGTTTTCCAGCAGTATGCTTTCGGCCGAGTGATGCCTGAAAGGATTATCGATGACCAGTTGTTTGCAGTCAGCGCTGATTTTTTCACCGTACTGCACGGCGCTTTCCTCGCCATAAATGAAAATTTTATTTATTCCGCTGAATCCGGGTATCTTCAGAATGCTTTCAATCTCTCCGCTGCCGAACTTAGTTTCATTGTTCCTGTACAATCCCGTGTAGTTCCGTATTTCTCCGTTGAGGTAATGCATTATGTCCGTCTTTTCCTGCTTGAGCCCGAGAAGCATGAAATCCTTTTCATTCCTTCCGAGAAAATATTTTCCAGCCGCGAAATTATCGAAGTTTATGCCCGTGAATTTTATTCCTGTAAGTTCGGAAAGTCTTCTGGTTATTTCCGCTATGTTCTTGTGATAAGCAATAATGAGCGTGTTTCCAAGATACGCGAACTCATCCCTGTTCGAATCTATTCTCTGGTAAGAAATCTTGAAGTTCTTGTATGTGTCGGGATAAAAGTTTGACAGTTCCCAGATAAGGCTCGAGTTTATGTTTTCCGCTTCATCCGTGAAATCAACGGGTATCATGCTCATATAGGCGAGTCTCGAATCGAGCACGAGACCTGCCGAATCGAAATGAAAATTGTTTTTTCTGAATACCGTTGAAATTATATTCGAGAGTTCGGTGATTCTATTATTGTTTATCTTCGGCTCGAGAAAAAATATGCCGGCGTCCGCGTATTCCTGCTGATCGACAAAACCTACTTTCTTTCCGTTCTCGACAAGAAGAAACTTGACGTGTTTTCCAGTGTATCCGATTATTATCTTGTTCACTCAGTTGAAATATAAGGTTTGAGTTTCTCGAATTTTTTCTTGCCGATTCCCTTTATCTTTTGTATATCTTCAATTTTCCTGAACCCGTTATGCTCTTTCCTGTACATCAGAATTTTTTCGGCGGTCGATTCGCCTATTCCGGGAAGGAGCATCAGTTCTTCCTTCGGAGCGGAGTTGATGTTTATTACTCTGCCTTTGAGTTTTTCCTCCTTGCTTCCTTTCCTGTTCTTTTTTCCTTCAATCTTGCCCGTGCTGTCGGGTAGTTTTCCGTTATTGCCTGTTGTCTCGTTTCCGTCCGGTAGAATACCGGTTGAATCGTTATTGTTCAGTGAATCCGTGCCGAAAGCGGAAAGACGGTTGACGTAATTGCCGAAGACCCTGTCGGCTTTGCTGTAATCGAATGAATCCGTGCCGGGTATCAGAAAATTCTTTGTGAGTTTCAGCAGCAGTCCCGACACCAGCACGATAATAAGCAAAAGAATAATTCTTGTTTCGCTCTTTGTAAAATGCAATTTCTGAAGTATGTTGCCCATCAGAAAAAAGTTAGGGCTGCCCCTGCGGGGCAGCCCGGTTAAACTATGGATTTGTTACGAATATGTTTCTTCCGTTTCTGTTTGTCTTAATGTGAATATTAGCGTGGTACATTCCGTTGTCGAAGTATAACGATTCGACGTAAACCAATCCGTACACAGGCGGCACAAAGTTTCTTCCTTTAAGGAAAACGCCGACTACGAAACGCGTGGATAACGGGCTGTTGAAATACACCGTTCTATCGGTCGGGAAATCACTTTCAACGAGTTCTTTTCCGCCAAAGATAGTTCTTAGGGAATCGAACTGGACTTTTGTAAAATCGTATCCTCCGGCCGGATTCTGAATGAAATCCGTGAATTTGGTTTCCTTGCCAGCCATCAGTTTAGCAAGGTCGCCTGATCTGAAATAAAAATTACTGCTCGTTCCTGCCGAATCTCTCATCTGTATATCCTTGTTAGCGTTATCAATTTCCGTGACAGACCTTCCGAGATAAACGTTAACGCCGCTGCGTGACGTGTCGCCGAAATATTCGTCGACCGTAATCGGTCCGTAAGTAAACACGTTAACGAAGAACATCTTCAGGTTTACTGTTGCTGTATCCTCATCGGCAATGTCGATTGTAATACTCCTTGAGTAATAACCGCTTTTTACCGCTGTAATCGTGAATGTTCCCGCGCTCAAACCCGTTATCATGTAATTACCGATTGAGTCGCTGAGAATAGTCGATGTTTCAGGCAAGGTCGTTATAGTCGCGCCGGAAATAAAGTTTGAAGTCGTTGAATCCATAACTCTTCCCTTAATGACCGAAGCGCCCTCGCTTACAAGTCCCCCAGATTCACACCCCGAAATACTCAATATAATAAGAAACACAGAAATTGGTAGAGCAAACCTAAATAGTTTAATCATAATATTACATTAAGTTAATAAATTTAGTAAATTTACAATTATTAAGCCTTTTATTCAAAGTAATAATTCCTCTAATATAAACTGAAATAGTTGTTGCCTTTGCGGTTGACCTTCAAATCGACGACAACTACGTTTAATCCGAGGTTTGTATCAAAATACGCGTCCGCGATTCTTATCAGTCCGAAAACTTTCGGTTCCCCGTAATAATAGTTTCTTCCAAGCAAGTAATAGCAGTAAACCGTATTCGGCGTTGAAGGAATATTAAAATCATTCGTGAAATCACTCGGGAAATCCCCGTTCGGGTCAAAGGGTCTTCCTCCGAAGACGGTAGATAAAGCATCGAATTCTTCATGCGTGTATGTTCCAATCGGGTTCGAGAATCGCGTCTTGTACCCGTAACCTGTCGCGAAATCCCAGCCGGTCAAAAATTTATATATTGTATTGGTCTGGTCGGAAGCCCTGAATCTCGCGTCTCTTCTCGTCCAGAGTGTATCCCGAACCGCCGCGAGGTTGTACAGGTCAAGAGCGCTTAACGACAGACCGTTGACGTGGTCAGTGACAACAATATTGTAATTTATATAAACAGCCTGAGAGTCCGAAAACATCGCGAAGTTATGTCTCGCAGTCGTATCGCCTGCCCACAGAATTATGGGGCGTGTGGCGTTTCTGTATCCGTCCGCTGAAACAGTGAGAACATAGTTCCCTCCTGATGAAGGAGGCTTCAGTTCAGCATAATAATTACCTGCGGAATCCGAAAGCACCGTTATGTTGTCCGGCGCAATATTTATGCTTGCTCCCGTAATCGGAACTTTTGTGGCCGAGTCGTAAACGTGACCCCCTACTCCCGTTCTTTCATAACTTGCCTGCTGTACCTCGCAACTCATAACAAACGCCGAAACAGCGGCAATTGCAACAAAGACCAAATATTTTATGTTCATATTTGTAATTTTAAAATTCCGGTTTCAAAATTCTTTCTATCTTTTTTGATTTACCTGTCTCCGCATCAATTTCGATAAGCGCGCCCGCGAATTTCACGTCGTCTTCCGCTACCTCGTGCTTGAACGGTGTGCCGTAAAGATATCTTTTTATTGACGATTCCTTTTTCATTCCGATTACGGAATCGTAGGGTCCCGTCATGCCAACGTCCGTGATGTACGCTGTGCCGTTTGGAAGTATCCTGCTGTCAGCGGTCTGTACGTGAGTGTGCGTGCCCACCACAGCCGAGACCTTTCCGTCGGCGTACCATCCGAAAGCGATTTTTTCCGAAGTCGCTTCCGCGTGAAAATCCACGAATATAATGTTCGTTTCGCCCTTTATTTTTTCGTAAACCCTGTCGAAAGCCCTGAACGGACATTCGAGAGGCTTCATGTAAACCCTTCCGATTAGATTTATTACGGCTATCTTTGCATTGTTCTTAGTCGTGTAAATTCCGTATCCCGAACCGTAAACCCCTTTCGGATAATTCAACGGACGCAGTATATTCTGCGATTCGTTGATGAATTTGTGAGACTGTATTTTGTCAAGCGTGTGGTTGCCGCCCGTAAGCACGTCAATCGGAAGCCCCAGCAGTTCGTCGGAATCCCTTTTTAAAATTCCCATCCCGTCCGAAATGTTTTCTCCGTTAGCGATTACAAAATCAACGTTCTCTTTTTCGATAATGCCCGGCAGAACCAGTTTTGTCATCCTGTATCCGGGCTGTCCGACAATGTCTCCGATGAAAAGTATTTTTATTGTTTTGCTCATTACGCGTATTCTTCGGGATTTAATCCCCGCCAGTTAATGTATTTGTCAAATTCCTTCCTGATTGAATTGAAAATGAAGGCGAGGACTATCGCGTCATCCGTAAATCCAATCACGCTGAAAACGTCCGGAATAACATCCAGAGGATTCAGAAAATATAATATGCCCGCGACGATTACCGCGACCGATGTCCAGGAGATGTCCCTGTACTTCCTGGTCTTGTAATCCTTCAGCAGGTTCATTGCGAGTTTTATCTGCCTGAACAGCGTGACAAAAACCCGCGGGTCAAGCCTCCTGAGCCTGCTCATAACCGATTTTTCCCTGCTCAGAACGCTTCTGAGTTTGCTTTCATCAACGCCGTTAACGGACTTCTTGAATGTTTTTATGACGGTTTCTTTTCCCATTTGCATTAATTTTTTTTGGAACAAACCTGCTTTAAAACTCTAAGGAAATTCAATCCGAGAATTTTCCTAATTTCCGTTTCGGTGTATCCTTTCGCGGCAAGCCTTTGTGTGATCAAAGGATAGCACGTCGCGTCGTAAAGGTCAATCGGCGGTGTAATTCCTCCGTCGAAGTCGGAACCTAAACCTATGTAATCGATTCCTACCAGATTCCTGATGTAATCGATGTGTTCAATCAAATCATCAAGAGTCGTGCCGCCCTTTACGGGGTGTTCTAAGATAAAATTATATCTCTTTTTATTAAATGTAATTAAATCTCCTTTATTTTCTTCGAAAATCAAGTCGAGGTCTTTCGAATATCTGTCGTAGTAGTCTTTCACCCTTGATTCCTTGCCTCTGCTGACGATGAAATCGTCGAGGAAGTTGACCATTATTACTCCGTTCCTGTCCGCAATCGCTTTTATCTGTTCGTCTGTCAGGTTTCTGTAGTGAGGATTCAGCGCGTAACAGTTGGAATGAGACGCGATAACGGGTCCGCTTGTATTTTCGATCACATCCCAGAAAGTTTTTTCGCCCGAATGCGATACGTCAATCATCATTCCCATCTCTTCCATTCTCTTCACGACTTTCTTTCCGAACTCCGTAAGTCCTCCGCTTCCCGAACTTCCGCTTTCGTCTTTCGCCGACGTGCCGATGGCGTTGGATCTGTTCCACGTAAGACCGATATACCGCACGCCGGTTTCATAGAGCGTTTCGAGGTTTTCGAGACTTCCGCCCACCGCCGCGCCGTCTTCGATACCCATCATGCCGCACAGTTTTCCTTCGGAACGTATTTTCACGAAATCTTCATACGAATACGCTATGCCGAACTCGCCGGCGTATTCCGATTCGATTTTCTTCAGCCTCTCCGCCTGCTGCCGCGCGAAACTGAAGGCGCGTTTTTCTTCGCTCGAAGGTATCCAGATTGCGAAGAACTGAAGCGTAATTCCGCCCTCTCTGAGTCTTTGCAGTCCCGATTGAGTGAACGCGTCTTTTTTTCCGAAGTCCGCGCCCCGCTTGAATACCTGATATAAATAATCGTTGTGCGAATCCACGACCTCAGAGTCGAAGTGAAGTTTGAAAGCATCTTCAGGGAGATTGTATCCCGTGTCTCTTGTTTCAGGTTTCATAGTGTCCGTTAAGTTAGCAGAATCTTTGTCCGGATTTTTCTCCCTGTTAGAATTGCAGTCAGCAAGGAAGAAAAGCGCCGGAAAAAGAATTGACAAAAGAAATATATTTTTTACCCGTTTTTTCTCCAAACTATTTCTGATTCAGGTTTAACAATGGTGTGAGTTTCTGGTCGAACGGCGTTATTACAATCGTGCTGTTCTTTGAATTCATCAGGTCTTTAAGCGTTTCGATGTACTTCCACTGCAGGTACTGGGAATTAATCGTATTCGAGATAATTCTCTGCGCTTCCGCAATGCCCGACGCTTCAACTTTTTTTCTTTCGGCTTCCTGTTTTTCTTTTTGAAGCACGTAAACCATCTGCTGGGCGCGCTGCTCCGCGGCTATCTTTTCGTTTATCGCCTCTTTAACTTTCTCGGGCAGTTCAACGTTGCGAAGGAGCACTTTATCGAGAATTATTCCCTTGCCTTCGAAGGATTTCTCGAGATTCTTCGCTATCTGATTCGTAAAATCGTCGCGCTTCGTCGAATAAATGTCCGTAGCGTTGAACATTACGGACACGTCCCTTAAAGCCGTCCGTGTCGCCGGTCTGACAATCTTTTCAATGTAGTCAGTGCCGATTGTCCTCAGCAGGTTCGGAGCGTCATTCTCACCGAGTTTGAACCAGACCGACACGTCGAGTCTGAGGCTGAGTCCGTCCGAAGAAAGCGTGGTTATGGCGTCGTCGCCCCTCACGGCTCCCTCGTCCTTCACCTCGCTCATCGTATAGGTCTGAATCTTAGTGTCGAGTTTTTCGACTTCGACAAGCGGATTCACGACGTTCAATCCGCTTCTAAGGACGTTATCCTGAACGCTTCCGAAAAGAATCGGCACGCCGATTTCACCCGGACCTATCTGCACCAGACAAGAAATCGCGAGAACACACGCCATGACAATAATAATAATAATTCGCGCGATGTTCATAGACTGCGCTGCCTGCTGATTGCCGGCATTTTGCTTCTTCACTATGGTTATTACAACCACAGCCACTAAAAGAACTATGAAAATCGGGATCATGATATTATATTTTTATTTTGGAAAGCAATTTCTCCGCTTTGCTTAAAACGTCATTTAAATCATCGCCTGTAACGGTTATGTGTCCCATTTTTCTTCCCGCTCTTGTTTCCTTTTTACCGTAAATATGAATGTAGGCGTCTTTAACTTTTAGAAACTCACCGAGTCCTTCGGGACGGACTTTTCCGTTTCTTTCGCCCAGAATGTTTATCATCACCGCCGCGCCGCATTTCAGTTCGCAGGAGCCGAGAGGCAGTCCCGCCACGGCCCGTATGTGATTCTCGAACTGCGATACGCAACACCCTTCAATCGTGTAATGTCCCGTGTTGTGAACGCGCGGGGCAAGTTCGTTCACGAGGACTTCGCCGTCTTTCTTCTCGAACAACTCTATCGCAAGAACGCCCGTGTAATTCAGTCCGGACAAAATCTTTTCCGCTATCGAATTGACCTTACCGGTCAGACCGGCGTCAAATCCTTTGCACGCCTTGACAACGTTGCATATATGGTCTTTCTGTATTGACTCGACAACCGGATAGATTCCGGTATCGCCCTTTACGCTTCTCACGCACTGAACCGCGAGTTCGCGCCTGAAATCAACGAACTCCTCGCACATCAGTTCGCCTCTTTTCGATAACGTTTTCAACGCTTCGTCAATGTCTTCCTTTCCGTCAATTCTGTAGTTGCCCTTGCCGTCATATCCCATCGTTCTTGATTTCAGTATTACCGGGAATCCGTATTCCGCCGAAAAGTTTTCAACATCACCGCGCGTTTTAACTTCGCAAAATGAAGGCACGGGAATTCCCGCGTCCTTCAGGTTCCGCTTCTGAAGCAGTTTATCCTGAATCATGGCGACTATTCCCGAGCCCGGCAGCACCTTTATTCCGAGGTCCTCGATGTACTTCACGTATTCGCTTCCGATGAATTCATTCTCAAGCGTTACAACGCCGCATCCTTCGGCAAATTTCCTGAGAGCCGCGTAATCGCTGAACTTTCCGGTAACCTGCTCGCTGCATAACTGACCTGCGGGCGAGTTCTCAACGTCTGACAAAATCCTGTACGAGAAACCAAACTTGCCGGTCTCCTCAATAATCATTCTTGCCAGTTGTCCGCCGCCGAGTATCCCAATCTTCATCAAAGCCCTCCGAGAATTTTCGAATATCTTTCGGAATCGTTAAGAACCCTGACCGCTTCCTGAAGTTGAATATCGGTCCCGAACGTGCTCTCAATCTGTTTGCTGTCTTCAATTATTCTCTTATAGATTTCCGCTTCTATGCTTCTCAGTATTTCGCTCTTCGCGTTGTCAAACTCGAGCGCTTCTTCTTCCGCGATAACCTGCCCGATAGCGTTGAATGAAGACGACAGTCTCTCGCCGATGCTCTTTTCATCCGATAACTTCTTCAATTCATCGAGTTTCTTTTCCGCGTCAGAAACGTAATTAAACCCTCTCGCGAGAGTAAATGCCCTGAAATCCGTAAATACGGCGTCATCAGCGCGGAATTCCTTCAGACCCGGATTCCTCGAAAGGTAATCGTTGGCGTACTTGAAGAACATATCTTTGAGCAGAAGCGCGAAGTGAATCCTGCTTTCGCCCTCCGTCTTTACTTCAACGTCCGGCATAATTCCTCCGTTAGCGTAAACCGTTCTTCCTTTCAGCGTTTTGAATTCTTTCCTGCCGAAAGATTCGGTGTTGAGAAAAACACCCAACTTGTTCTCCTGAAAATAATCCTTGCTCTGAATCCACCTGCCCGACGGCGTGAAATATCTCGCGACTGTAATTTTAAGTTTTGAATCGAAATCCAAATCCTTTATGTTCTGCACGAGCCCCTTGCCGAACGATTTAACGCCGATTATCACTCCGCGGTCGAGGTCCTGTACCGCACCCGCGAGAATTTCGGACGCCGACGCGGTACCCTGATTAATCAGAACCGCGACCGGTATGTTCGGTCCGATTAAAGGCTCTTCCTTGGAAAAATATTTTACCTCGGAGTCTTTTCTGAAACTCTTCGTGGTAAGGAGAAGATTGTTCTTCTCGATTATCTTGTTCAGTATTCCGACTGACGCGTTCAGGTAGCCGCCGCCGTTGTTTCTTAAATCTATTATAAGCCCGTTTATTTCTTTTTCCGATTTCAGTGTTCTTATGCAGTTCTCGAATTCCCTGTCTGAGTTCGTCCCGAACCTGTCGAGTTTTACGTAAGCGATGTTCTTTTCGCTTCCCTTGAGAAACCCGAAATATGAAATGTCCTTGACGATTATCTCCTGTCTCGTGAGTTGAAATTCAATCGTTTCGCCGTCGCGCTCGACTGTAATAGTCAGTTTAGTTCCAACCTCGCCCCTGACTTTTTTTCTAATCTGCTCCTGCGCGATTCCCGTGACGCTGATTCCGTCTATAGCAGTGACTACGTCGCCGACACGCAGACCTTTTCTCGACGCCTCGTAACCGTTCATAACGTCTGAAATCACTATCATCGAATCCCTGTACGTAATCGTAACTCCGATTCCGCCGTATTTGCCTGTCGTAATGAGGTCGAGCGATTCGCGGTCATCCTCGCCGTAATAAACAGTGTACGGGTCAAGCGCGCCGAGCATACCGTTTATTCCCGTCTCGAACAACCTGTCCGAATTTATTTTATCGACGTAGTTCAGAAGCAGTTCCTTGTACACGTCGCCGAATATTTCCATGTTCTTGTTTATCCTGTCGTAAACATCGTCTCTAATCTGCGCGTCCGCGTTCAGGCAGAACGACAACGCGAAAACGAAAACCAATAACGCTTTCCCGAGAACTTCATTAATGCTTTTAACTCTATGCATTTTTAATCCTTCTCTCTATTATGTTTAATATCTCTTTTTGTATTTCCGATACAGGCTTTCTTCCGTCTATTCTCCTGAACCGTTTCTTTTCCTTCGAAGCGAGTTCCCTGTATCCGCGTATTACCTTGTTGAAATAGTTAAGTTTCTTCTGCTCCATCCTGTCCTTCGACTTGCCCGCCGCCTTTCTTCTTGCAGCAGACTCGTTCATGTCGATGTCTATGAAAAAAGTGATGCCGGGTTTGAGCCCGTTCGCAGCCGTCTTGTTAATGCTCAGTATCGTCTTTAGTTCCACCTGTCCGCCGTAACCCTGATACGCGGTCGAGGAATCGTAATACCTGTCGCAAATAACGAAATAACCTTTTCGTAGATGCGGCTTGATGACTTCTTCCGTCAACTGCTGTCTCGACGCGGAGAAAAGCAGAAACTCCGTGAGCGAAAACATTCCCGAATGGTTCTTGTCGAGAAGAATGTCCCGTATCTTCTCGGAAATTTTAGTGCCTCCCGGCTCGCGTACGAGTATGACTTTTTTCCCGCGCTTCTTCAGGTAGTTGTAAAGCAGTTTCGCCTGAGTGGATTTCCCGCTTAAATCTATTCCTTCAAAAGTAATGAACATTTATAAGTTGTATATATTTATCGAAATTTCCCGTTCCATTAACCAATTTATAGAAATAATATATATCTATCAATTGAGTATGGAAGGGAAAGAAATTATGCAGATTTCAGCGCGGCGTTCTCTTCTCCGGAACGGGGAGTCTCCCGGATTTATCAGTAACCTAGAGTTGATGAATAATTTGCATAGGACAAGTTGAGTTTTTACCCACGTGCTGGATTCCCGCTAAGATCATGCGGGAATGACAAACTTAAATGAAAGCGCTTTAATCTACTAATCGATATTCCTTTCTCCGAGAGTCATCGGATTTATCTGTAAACGGGAGTCTCCCCGTTCTTTGGGGGACTTTCGGACATAAACGAAGAAGATGGGAGGAGCATAAAGTATCCGTAACCTGAAAGGTAAAAAACGTGAGAGTTACATATCAAAACATATCACATTTGATTACTTTTTTTTGTAAAAACGAGAATCAGGATTGAGAAAACAGGAGTTTGCGGAAGTGTTTTTAAAAAAGTTATCAAAAACTTTCGATTTGTTATCATTTGACATATAATTCAAGTATAAACAAGGGTTAAGAACAAATCAACGGAAATGTGACACTTTACTGTCAAAAAACATGACAGGCAAGTGTCAAAAAGTATCAGATTTGACATAAAAAGTGTCACAATTTTTACTTCCGATTTTGAAAAAACAATGAATTAGTTGAAGACTTTCTGAAAACGTGCCGGAAAAGTGTCAAATGGTGTTACTTCGGAATATAACATACTGATAACACGGGATTAGAGAAAAAATCCGGTTTGAGTATTAAACTCCGGGGTATTTAAAAACTGTGAACTCTCAGCATCTCACGCAAAAACAACAAAATCAAAGAACGGGAAACATACTATACAAATATAATATGCGAATGAAAAAATTATTCAATAAATGACCGCGAGCATCGATAAGATGCTGATAAACAGTGAGTTTAAAAAAATTAAATTTCGGTTTTGGGGGTATAAAAATATAACTTTAAGAAAGAAAAAACGATTTTATGTATAAGCATCTCCGCGCAGCCAGCGGCGGATAATGATAAGAAGCACGTGAAAAATATATCATTAATAAAAATGAAAATTTCTATATTACGCAAGGGGGATAAACTGAATGGAAACGCAAAAAACTTACTTTGCAAATTTCCGAGAGTTCCGGATGACTCGGAAGACTCCGGTGAGCAGGAAAAAATCTTTCATAGTTTTTCTGATAATAATATTATTCTCTGTTTCGACAGCAAATGCAAATTTCAGAGAACTTTATAAAATCGGAAGTTACTTTGAATTCATTTATAGTTTTGAAAACACAAATGTAAGATTCTCAGCCAGAGTAATATCAGATACTGTAATAAATAATGTCAAATTTCAAGAGTTGCGTATATTCAATGAGCCGGCTATGGGCGATTATAGTCATTATTATTATTACGATACATTATCAAAAATACTATATAGCAAAATGGGATATACCAACGGATGTCTTGATTCGAATTTTACTCAGACTGTTATTGGGATGTACTGGCCAAAGGGATATACGTTTAATCATTGCTTCGATACCTTGCTAAGTTATGTACGCTGTATAGTGAGTGACACGGGGACGTTTAGTAATATACTCAATTACGGATTCCCGTTAAGAGCAGTTCAGCGTACAGATACATTCGGCGCCCCGGTCGGCGGCTCAAGAATATTGGCATATTCAGAATTTTTTGGATTTTTATCTCTGTATCAAGGATATGGCTGTCCATTCGGGGGAGGCTGGCTTTCAATTACTTTGGTTGGAGCAATAATTGATTCCGTTACATACGGGTCTATATTAATCCCTGTGAAGCAAATATCCTCCGAGGTTCCGGAAAATTTCTTATTGAAGCAGAATTATCCTAATCCGTTTAATTCAAGCACTACAATAGAATTTTCAATTCCGAAAACGACTAACGCGCGACTAAGGATTTATGATTTGTCGGGCAAAGATATGGTTCTGCTTTTCGATGAAAAGAAACCGCCGGGGACGTATAAATATTTGTATTACGCCAACAATCTTTCGTCCGGCGTATATTTCTATCGTCTGGAAACGGACTACGGTATTCAGACAAAACGTATGATTTTGCTGAAGTGATATTCTTTGCGAATAGCAGAAATTGTGTTTCAAGAAACAGATATGTTTATTTATACTAACAAATTTGTGCCTGTCAGAGCTTGTCCCGAGAAATCGGGAAGTTACCTCCTGACAGTTCCGTCAGGTGGAAACACCTGAGGGGCGGGAAACACCCGACTCGCACCGAGAGTCCCCCAAAGAGCGGGGAGACTCTCGTATACGAATTTGTTTGTGACTGCAGGGAGTTATCGCCCGCCAATTCCGTCAGGTGGAAACACCTGACGGGTGGGAAACACCCGACTCGCACCGAGAGT
This sequence comes from uncultured Ignavibacteriaceae bacterium, assembly GCA_964581915.1. Lineage (GTDB taxonomy): Bacteria > Bacteroidota > Ignavibacteria > Tepidaquicellales > Tepidaquicellaceae > CAIKZJ01. Next base: position 16,083 of record CAZOQR010000036.1, read on the forward strand.
CCCCCTTTAACAAGGGGAGACTCCCGGA
>CAZOQR010000037.1:0-16034 GCA_964581915.1 uncultured Ignavibacteriaceae bacterium
GCATGGAATCATATAATTCAATAGTAGGAACAATACCGGGTTTTACGGATTTTTGGCTTTTATTAAAAATTGAAATACATAAATTTCCGTTAAGGTTACCGGAGAACAACTTTTATAAATCAAATAAAAAACATGTCAAAGGAGATATCCAAGGAGTTAATCAGGCAGATAGAGATAATCTCGATGGTTCTCGAGAAGCGGAATTTCTATTCGGAGGATGAACTGTCGGATATTTTCGGTGAGAGTCTGCCGAGCATAAGGAGGGATTTCGCGCGAATCAGGGCGATGGGGATACCGATACATTCCGCGCGCAGGTGCCTCGACATAGACATTCAGAAGTTTGACGTAAGGACTCTGAACAAACTTATAAACACGTATCTGGCGCTCAACGACACGGAGCCGATTAAGAACCTGAAGGAGATATCGAACGTCTTCGGCGACAAGACTCTGTCGGTATTCGTCAAGATAGTCAAATCCATAAACGCGCGTCAGATGATAAAGTTCGAGTACGAACTTGACGCGCACGGTCAGCCGATACGGAGGACAGTAACGCCGTTCGGTTTTTTCAAGACTAACAGGTCATTTATTCTCGCGGGATGCGAGAATGACGATACGGGCAGGATACGATATTATCTGATTGAGAAAATAGGCAACGTTGAATTCCTCAGCAGGAAATCAGTGATAAAGGATTTTCCGTCGATGCACGATTTTCTAAGCAGCACCTGGGGTATATATCCGCACGGAAAACTTGAGAAGACAGAACTTCTTTTCGACAAATCCTGCGATTTTCTGAAAAGCCGGATTTTCATAAACAATCAGGAGTTTGAGGACACGGAAAACGGGATACTATTCAAGGCTGAGATAAAGATATCGAATGAATTTATTTCCTGGATACTCGGCTGGGGCAGGCTGGTAAAAATAATCAAGCCGCTTTCTTTGAGAGATGAAGTTATAAACCGCGCGAAGGATATAATAAGCGCGAACAAATAGTTATCAAATACGTACAAGACCATAAGACAAACATATATTAAAATGACAAAGATATATTTACTGATTTTACTGGGCTTAATGCTTAACGTCATACCTTCGCATTCACAGGAGATTTACATGCCTTCAGAATACAGGAAAGCGCTTGTGAAGAGCACGAGGTCGCTTGACGGAAAGCCCGGGACCGCATACTGGCAGAACTATTCTGATTACTTCATCGAAGCGGAAGTCAATTCGCACACGAAAGTAATCAGCGGGAAGGAAAAGATTATTTACCACAACAAGAGTCCGCACGACCTGAGCAAACTTGTAATTCGTTTATATCAGGATTTTCTGAAGCCGGGCAAATCGCGCGACTGGGAAGGCGACCCGAAGTATTTCGGCGAAGGCACGGTGATAAAGAAGTTAACAATTAACGGGCTCGACTTTGAAGCGGATTCGAAAGACGTAACCAGACCTGGTACGAACATGATTATCAATCTTTCGAAGAGCACGCTGAAAGCGGGGATGGACAACGTAATTGACATCGAATGGTCATTCAAGATACCCGAAAAGTTCCCGAGGATGGGAATGTACGACTCGACGTCATACATGATTGCATACTGGTATCCGCAGATTTCCGTTTTCGACGACATTGAAGGGTGGGACATTATAGATTACAACGGCATCGTCGAGTTTTACAATGACTTCAGCAATTTTGACGTGCGGATAAAGACGGACAGGCCTAACATGATAGTATGGTCGACCGGCGTTTTACAAAATCCCGGAGAAGTTTTCAAAGACGATTTTTTTCTTAAATACAGGGACGCAGCCGAAGGGAATTCGAAACTCGAGATAGACTGCTCGGCACTTAATCCTTCGAATCAGATAACCCGCAACAACGGTATGAGCATATGGCATTACAAGGCAGAGAGCGTGCCTGATTTCGTTTTTTCTATGAGCGACCATTATTTCTGGCAGATGAAGAGGATAGAGGCGTCGGACAACAATTTCGTGCTGCTGAGCACAGCATTCAGGCCAAACGCGCTGTCGCTGAAATTCGACGTGTACAAAATCGCGGAGGAATCGATAAAATATCTCGCTACCACGATGCCGGGTGTGCCGTTCCCCTATCCGTCGATGACTGTATTCAACGGCGAAGGCGGGATGGAGTTTCCGATGATGGTTAACGACGGAGACGAGGACGACTGGGAATCTTTGATTTACCTAACTTCGCACGAAATATCACACACATATTTTCCGTTCCTGACGGGAATCAACGAGAGGAAGTACGCCTGGATGGACGAGGGATTCGCGGTATTTCTTCCGATGGAATTTCAGATCAAGATGGACAGATTCGGTCCTGACAACAAAGAGCGGGATCCGAGCAAGGCGGACCAGAGAGAATATTTCGTAAAAAGTTTCAACCGGTTTTCAGGAACGTACAACGATGTTCCGATGCTCACGCCGTCGAATCTGCTGAAATCGGTACCTTACCGTTTCAACGCATACGGGAAATCGGAAATAGTTTTCGAGATACTGAAAGACATGCTCGGAGAGGATTTATTCAAATCGGCTCTGAAGGAGTTCATTTCCAGATGGAGCGGCAGGCATCCGATACCATACGATTTCTTTTTCACGTTCAACGATGTAACGAAGAAGGACCTTAACTGGTTCTGGACAAGGTGGTTCATGCAGTCGGGCACCGCTGACCTTTCAATATCGGCTGCTGTTGTAACGAACGACAAGATGGAAATTAAGGTAACGAATAAGGGCGGAATGCCGGTTCCGATAGAGGTTAAACTATTGTTTGATGACGGGAGCGAAACGTATCACAAAAGGACCGCCGAGGTGTGGAAGGATGCAAGCGAGTACAGGTTTACGGTTGACGCAACGAAGAAGGTTAAATCGATAATACTCGGGAACGGGTATATTCCAGACGTGAATCCGGAGGATAATGGGCTTTGACAATTAGTAATTAGTAATTAGAGATTTCTTAGAAATGATATCTTTAATCTCTTCTGTAACCCCACCTTTTAAGGTGGGGTAAAAGCGAACACAGCATAAGGGCTTTAGTCCTCAAAGTAAAAGAATATTGTGGGCTAAAGCCCGTTTATTATATCATTAATCACCCCACTCTAAAGAGTGGGGTTAATATTCGTTTTCTAATATTTACCATAAGTATTTTTCAGAAGTCTAATTAGTAATTGGAGTTGGGAATTTGCATTATCAAGATTTTTTATTGATACGTGATATGTGATAATTGAAAATTAAAAAAGCGGGTGACCCCGCTTTTTCATTATACAAACACAGATATTATTTTCTTATTTTTTTGCAGGCTCTCTTTTCACGAGTATATTATCGATAAGCCCGTAAGATTTTGCTTCTTCGGCAGTCATATAATTATCCCTGTCGGCATCCTTTGTAATCTGTTCGACGGATTTACCTGTATGTTTCGAGATAATCTTATAAATCGTATCGCGTGTTCTGAGCATTTCCTTCGTATAAATCTCGATATCGGTAGCCTGTCCCTGAGTTCCGCCGAGCGGCTGGTGCATCATTATTTTCGAATGCGGAAGAGCGATTCTTTTTCCTTTCGCGCCCGCAGTGAGAAGGATTTGACCCATTGAAGCCGCCATGCCGATACAGGTTGTAGAAACGTCGCAGCGGATGTAATTCATCGTGTCGTAAATCGCAAGACCGGCGGAGATGCTGCCTCCCGGCGAATTAATGTACAGCAGGATATCCTTATCCGGGTCTTCATACTCAAGGAAGAGCAGTTGCGCCACGATAAGCGAAGAAATTTCGTCATAGATAGCCGAGCCGAGGAAGATAAGTCTTTCCTTCAGGAGTCTTGAATATATGTCGTAGGCTCTTTCCCCTCTTGAAGTCTGTTCGACGACCATAGGGACAAGTTGGTTTTTGATTTTCGAAGCCCTGTCGAGACCCGCTTTAATTTCTTCCTCGCGAGATTTAATGATGCTGTGAAAGTCCATATTATTTTTCTTTTTTATTTTCTTTTTTAGTGTCTTTTTTAGAGTCCTTCCTGGTTTCTTTCTTTTTTTCTTCCGCCTGAAGTTTTATTGATTTCTTAACTTCCTCAACTTCGGTCAGTTTCGCGTTTTCTATTATGAAATCGACGACTTTATTGTTTAGAACAGAATTTCTGACGTCAGGGTTCTCTTTATAGAATTCAAAGAGTTTATCTGACGGGAGTCCGTACATCGCAGAATTCTTTTCGGCGAACTTCATAATATCGTCGTCGGTAATTTCAATTTTTTCCTGCTCAATAAGTTTTTCTTTAATCAGGAACCACTTGCCTGTAAAGACGGCGTCGCCTCTGTTCGCTTTCCTGAATTCCTCTTCATTGATGTCGTGACCGTGTCCCTTGTGCTCTTCCCTGTAACTTTTGAAATAGTCGTCAAGAATCGAATCAACGTATCTGTCCGGCAGAAGCACTTCGTTTTGCTTTACTATTTCTGATACGGCTTTATTTCTTATCTCCTGTTCGCCGTGTTCGTTATACGCTTTTGAAATTTCACCGCGAAGATGAGTTCTCAGTTCCTCTTCGGTTTTGATATCATCCTTACCCGTAAATTTCTTAAAGTTCTCTTCATTCATTTCAGGGTAAATCACCTTTTCAATCTTCGTGCATTTGACGCGTAGTCTGACGGGATTGCCTTCTTTATCTTTCGAATCAAGTTCGCGCTCTTCATTTTCCTTAATTTTTTTCAGGGCTGTCCTGTATTCTTTCGAGAGATAATCGCTGTTCAGGTAGAACCTGAGGTTTTTTTCTTCCTTCCCTTCTTTCGGATTGCCTGCTTCATCAAGTTCGACGGTGTCAATTGTCACCATATATTCATCGTCAAGCGCCTGTCCGTCGAGTTCGAATGAAGCGTTCTTGAATTTCATGAACTGCAGTTCTTCGTCGACAAGGGATTCGTCGATAGAGTATTTTGTTCTTGTAAGTTCAATTCCTTTAACGTTCGTGAGCACGACTTCGGGAATAATTTCAAACGATACTTTAACGGTAAGCGATTCTTTAGGTTTATAATCGAGGTCGGTAATGGTACCCGAGCCGACGATAGGGATTTTATTTTCAATAAGATAGTTTCTAAAGACTTCATTGGCGATATCTTCGAGCGCGGAATATTCAATCGCGTCGCCGTATATTTTTTTAATCATCGCGACGGGGGCTTTTCCTTTTCTGAAGCCCGGAATCTGCACTTTTTTTCTGTAATCAACAACTGCTTTTTCGAAATGGGGAACAAGTTCCTCGTAATTTAATTTCGCTTCTAATTCTCTTTTACAATTTTCGGATTCTATTAAATTTATGTCCACTTTTTGGAAATTTTATTTGAAAAAAAGAAAGATACTTAATCGGAAAAGCATAAACAATGCAGTAAAAAAGCGGATTCCCGCCGGAAATAGCGGGAATCCGTGACAAAATTTTAATTGCGGCCTCTGAATTCCTTGTCGATGATTGTAATTTCACCGGGGTAAGTGAAGGGACCGAGGAAAGTGTCCACGGTTGGTTTAATCTTCAGGCTCAGTCTTGCGGGCGAGCCGTTAGTACCGCCGATACCGAGAGCGAGACCGACGAGGCTCTGCAGTCCCTGATTTTTAAAGAACTGAAGCAGGTCAACCGACATGCTTAACGGTATGGTCGCCGTCTGTCCCACGCCGGGGATTGTAATCGGGCTTGAGATATCGCCTTTGATGGTTTCGACGTTATCTATGAGCAGCCTCCAGTTCAACGCTCTTATGGCGTCGCTTGAATTCGGGCTTCCCCCGCTGCCTTCAGGGTTCTTCGCGAGCAGGTTAAGAGTGAAATTAGCCGGCAGTTGTCCGGAACTAAACGCGGAAGTAATCTTTACGATATCGAGGGGATTAATATTAGAGAAACCGGAAACACCGGACAGATTGATTCCGGCGACGCTCATGCCGGTAACGCTGCCAAGTTTCCACTGTAATCTTTCGGCATTTGTTACAGCATCTTTAATAGAAGAGCATGAAGACAAAGCAAGGGCAAATAAAACCAGCAATATTAATTTTTTCATGGTGATAAGATTAAATTAAAAAATGACGTTACTACAATTTAATAATTGACGCCTAATTGTTTCAAGATTTTTCGGAATCCCTGCGGAGTAAGACCGGCGATTTTTGACGCATCGGAAACTTTCCCGCCGCAGTATTTCATAAGCGACTCGAAATAGTACTTTTTAGTATTGAAATCATATTCCCTGTAATCGACGAGGAAATCGTTTTGATTTTCCGGGGGCTTGAGTTCGCCGAAAGAGGTTCTGCCTATTACATCCGGAAAATCCTTGAGAGCAAGTTCCGGATTAACGGAGTAAATGAGGGCGTTTTTGACCGCGTTAGAGAGTTCGCGCACATTGCCTTTCCATTCATACTCGAGGAAAGCGTTTCTCGCCTGTTCGCTCAAATGAAATCCCTGCTTGCCAAATTCTGAAGAATACTTTTCGAGGAAATAATTCGCAAGAGGAATAATATCCTCTCTTCTTTCCCGCAGCGGAGGGATATTCAGTCTAACGCCCGAAATCCTGTAATAGAAGTCTTCCCTGATTCTCCCGTTTTTCACGAGTTCTTCGAGGTTTTCGTTCGTCGCCATAATAACCCTAACGTCGAGTTTAATTTCGCCTTTACGCATATCGTGCCCAACGCGAGTAATTGATTTGTACTGCATAAAGTGAAGGAGTTTCAGTTGAATAGACTCCTGCAGATTCGATATTTCGGGGATGTAAACGAATCCCTGATTTGCAGATTCGAACTTACCGGGTCTCATCCTGTCAGCGCCAGTGAAAGATCCTTTTTCGTGACCGAACAGTTCAGACTCGAGCAAAGTCTCACTAAGAGTTCTGATCGGAACGGGAATGAAGGGTTTATCTTTTCTTTTGCTTCTGAGGAATATCTGCGCGGCAACCATATCCTTTCCGACGCCTGTTTCGCCGCAAAGAAGGACGTCGACGTTAAGATTCGCGAGTCTTGAGATTTCATAACTGATTTTCTTCATCGCTTCGCTCGCGAGAACGAATGAATCGTCGGTGAGAACGTTATTCCCCATCAGTCCCGAAATTCTGACCTGAAGTTTTTTCTGATTGAGTGCCTGTTCGATTTTTTCGTTAAGGAGGTCCATATGGAAATCTTTGGAGAGAAAATCATGCGCGCCGAGTTTCATTGCTTTGACAACGTGCTCCATGTCATCATACTCGGTAACGACGATAACGGGCAGATAAGGATCGACGTCATTGTGAATTTTTTCAAGAACGTCGAGTCCGTGTATATCAGGCAACTGGAGGTCGAGCAGCAGAACTGACACGAGAGTGTTTTTCACGATTCTGAGTCCTGTTTCGGCGGTTTCCGCGGAAAGTATTTCGTATTTATCGCCGAGCATAAGAGCGAGGTCTTCAGTGAACTCCCGGCTGTCGTCGATTATTAATAATTTATGTTTGCTCATACTAGACTAAAATAAAAGAAATTATAAATCTCGTGCCTTCCCTGAAATCTTCATCCAGCACGATATCCCCTCCGTATTTACCGATTATGCTTTTTGCATAATACAATCCGAAACCCCGGTTAATACCTTTCGTCGATATCCCCTTGCTGAAAATCCGTTTCTTAACCCTTTCGGAGAAACCCGGACCGTTATCAGAATACGATAGGACAATCATTCCGTCTTTTTCCGACAATTCCATATCAATTCGTTTCCGGTGCCGTGCATTATTCATATCGGTGAAGGCTTCGACGGAGTTATTGATTAATATTTGCGCGATCTCTCTCAGTTCAACTTCATTGAAAACGGCGCGGGTCAAGCCCGCGCTGCCTGAATATTTCAAAGACAAATCCGGATTTTCAAGAGACTGCTGTTCGCAGATTGAATTCAGGACAAGGTTAACATCGGTAATAAAATTCTCTTCGAGATTTTTTGCAATCAGTTTAATATTCCTTATACAGGTCCTGACGAGTTCGACGATTTCGACAGACTTCAATATGATGCCGTTTTCGTGCCGCAAATTAATTCTCATTTCAACCAGTTTATTCTTAAGGATTCTGGAGTTAGTCATTAATTTTTCATTCGCGCCGCTCATATCGTTATAAACCGATACTTTCGGCATTTCATTAAGTATCACGTTCAGATGAGCGGAAATGAATTCAATTTGCGGATAGACCGTCTCGATATATTCGGAAAGCAGCCTTTCAAATCTTTTACGCAGAAGAATCCCGTCATTATCGGCGGCGTCTTTACGCGCCGTTTCAAGATAGTCCTTGTTCTTGAGAAAAAGGGAAATCCTGTTAAGGCACATAAGCGAGTTTTCGCCGTGCTTGAAGGCTTTGACCTTCGAAATCGCGCTTGAAAAAATATTTATTCCCGGTTCGGTAAGAGCGACGGCATCGCTTTCTTTTCTTTCCCAAACGATAGCCTGAACGAGGTGATTAGGGAGGAGTTTTGCATTCCCTTCGAGGAACACGCAGTTTCCGTCTTTTTTTCTGAAATAAGCCTTCATCAAGACAGTTTTACCCTCGATAATTTCGGTAAATTTCACAGGGTTGTCTGTCAAATCCTTTTCGAAGAACAAATCTATAAAATTCATACCCGACATTTCATTGTCATCATACCCGAGAATCCCTCGAATAGTTTTATTCGCGCTTATTATGATGCCTGAGGTATTAATAATAATAATACCCGCTACGGCTTCTTCGATAATTATGCCGTAGTCCTTCTGAGATTTGATTGTTCTCTCGTAAATCGTTTTGTCCGTAATATCTTCGATAAGGAAAAACCTGCCGATATATTTATTATCAGCGTCCGTCAGCAAGGTTGAGAAGCGGCGGAGCACTTTTCCGTTTTTGAGAGGCATTTCGTCTTCGAAGGCGATATCGTTGCCGGGAATTCTGAAGAACATCGCATTTTCAATAAACTTCTCCGTATCGGCAGCCTTTTCGGAGCATAGGTCTCTGACGTAAGAGTTTTTCAGTTTATTTTCAAAATTTTCAGAGAGTCTTGTATCTATGTCCCAGAGTTCGCAGAATCTGGTATTAATGTACACTACATCATCGGTATTATAATTCACGATATAGTATCCGAATCTCGCGCTTTCGGACATTATGCGCAGAAGGGCTTCATTCCTGACGGTTCTGTTTTCGGATTTGATTCTTTCGGTAATATCCTGAAGCACACCGCAATAGAAGACGCCTTTTGAATCCTGCGCTTTCGTCAGCAGGTTTTCGACCCAGATGAGTTCACCATTCGATTTCACGCATCTGAAATTCCGCTTGAACATACCCGAATCGTTTTTATCTTTCCATTCGCTGAACGCTTCAAAATATTTTTCCGCATCTTCGCTGAAAATGACATTCTCGACAAAGTTATTTCTTTTAAGTTCGGAGACGTCATAACCGAGCAGGTCGCGCACGCGCGTCGATATGAAACTGTCGTCTCTGCCGGCTTCGTACAGTATAAGATTAGAAAAGTTGCTGAGAATCGCGCCGAACCTGTATTTCGTATGTATAAGTTCTTCGAGAGTGTTTCTTGTCTCCGTGATATCGCGTCCTATTGCCTGCACTTCTTTAATCGAGCCGTCATCGTTTCTAATGCCAACGCTTTCCAGATGGAGCCACTTGACGCCGTTTTTAGTAACGACTCTGAACTCAATGTCATCACGGGTTTGCGACTTCATAAAGTTATAACTTCTTTCCTTAACATAATGGAGGTCATCAGAATAAACCATTGTAAAGATATTCACACCGAACAACTCTTCCCTGCTCGCGCCGATGAATTCACAGCAGGCATCGTTAACGTAAGTGATGTTGAAACCGCCGTCAATTCTGAGAAGAAGATTAGTCTGGAGGCTGACCAGGCTGCCGTATCTTTCTTCGCTTGCTTGTAAATCCCACAGAATTTTTTCGAAGCCTGTGATTCTGAAAAAACAGAGCGAAACGGAATTCACGGAATGGTCATCGTCAAAGACAGGCATAAAAACGCATTCAAAATATCTCGTTTCATTATTATCCATTCCAAACTGAAAATCTCTTTTAACGGGATTACCGAAGAAGGACTCGTCCAGAGCGGATTTCATCGATTCCATGTTATATTCAGGAACGAAATCGAGCAGCGACATTCCGATTTGGATATTAAAGCCGACCTGAGATTTTATGTGCGAAGAAGTATCCGGTGAGATATAAATAATTTCCGTATCCCTGTTTACAATCATATAGGGGACGAATGACATGCCAACAAACTGATGTGATAATACAGGGTTCATTAAAACAATCTATAATATTAAAAATTATTTTGAAATATAAATAATAATATTGGCAGTTGAGGCATTTTAAAGAACTGTCCGCATAAAAAAGTAGGAGGGCTGTTTCCCCGTCAGCCCTCCTCATCTACCTCATTTATAAGGAGTGAAAGTATAGGTAGGTAAAAATCATTTACTGTTTGATAATATAACAGCAAAGGGTTCAATAAAAATTCCCGAAAAATAAAATTTTTTAAAAATTTTTAATAATCATTAAAATTCGTATTTTATTGCATGAGAATCGGGGACAAGAATTACAGGACGATTTGGGACGACAGCCGGGAATCCCCTTCCGTTTTTGCGATAGACCAGAACGCCCTTCCATTTTCATTCAGCGTTATCAGGATGAAATCAGCCCGTGACGTACATACAGCGATAAAGAGGATGAGCGTGCGGGGCGCGCCGCTGCTGGGCATAGCGTCAGCATACGGAATATACCTCGCGTGTATCGAGGCAAAGGAGAAGAGGCTGTCCCGCGGGAAGACCGAAGAATTTATCGCGAAGCAATTTGAAATGCTGCTTTCGGCAAGACCGACTTCCATTAATCCGGAATGGGCGATGCGGGTCGTTATGGAATCGATAAGCAGACACCAAGATATCGATTCAAAATCCGGAGCAGCGTTAAGAACGGCACGAAGATTAGCAGACGACGACGCGAGAAACTGCCGCAGAATAGGCGTTCACGGCAAGAAACTTATATCGGATATTTGCAGGATTAAGCGCGGAGATAGAGTAAACGTTCTCACACACTGCAATGCGGGCTGGTTAGCGTGCATTGATTACGGGACGGCAACAGCGCCCGTGTACATTTCCGCAGAGTCAAAATTACCCGTGCACGTATGGGTGGAAGAGACGAGACCGCGAAATCAGGGAGCGAAACTAACGGCATATGAATTAAAGCAGATGGGAATACCTCACACCATAATAACCGATAATGCGGGCGGTTACGTGATGCAGAAAGGCGAAGTTGACATCGTGTTAGTCGGAGCGGACAGAATCGCTCTTAACGGAGACGCCTGCAACAAAATCGGCACGTACAAGACTGCTCTGGCGGCACGCGATAACGGAATACCATTCTATGTTTGCGCTCCTTTATCGACTATCGACGTATCGAAGAAGAACGGTTTTGACGGCATAGTAATCGAAGAAAGGGATGAAGAAGAAGTGAGGTATGCCCGGAGCGGAAGGCGCAGGATTGAATTATGCTCACCAGGAAGCGGAATAAAGAATTACGGTTTTGACATAACACCCTCAAGGCTCATAACCGGAATAATCACCGAGAGGGGCATCATCAAGCCGGACAAAAAAATCATTTCAAAAATTAAAAAATAGCATATGGTCGGAAGATTTCTAACAATGTTCTTTCTATATTTTTTCCTCATTGCCGCTGCAGTAATTCTCGGGATGTATCTGATGTCCGAAGAGATAGTAGGACCTGTGGGATACGTTATAATAGTCGTTGCAGCGGTTCTAATACCGATGATATTTTTCAACAAGACAGTTTTCAAGACGTCGGGCAAGGACAAGAAGATACTTCAGAACGGAATAACGGCGCGAGCGGAGATACTCGAGATAAAGGACACCGGCGTGACGATAAACAACATTTATTACAACGTCATACTGCGGCTAAAAGTCATGCCTGACAGCATGCCTGCCTTCGAAGCGCGGGCATCGCACCTTTTTTCGAGGGTGAGCATGCCTAACGCCGGCGACATTCTTTACGTGAAGTATCTCACGAACGACCTGACAAAAGTCGTAATACTGACCGAAGGAAATCAGTCATTAGACCGCGATTCGGCAGAGGAACTGTTAAAAAGCATAGACCTTCAGAACAAGGCTCTTCTGGCGAACGGGAAGGAAGCGGACGCGGAAGTATTGAAGTATTCCGAAACCGGGATATTAGTCAACGGGGACAATCCTCTTATTGAATTTGAACTCGAAGTGACGCCCGATTACGGTCCGAAATTTTTCGCCGCCGCGAAAGCCCCCATACTATCGACATCAGTGTCAAAGTACAGGAAAGGCAGCAGGATAAAGGTTAAATACGATCCGGAAGACCTGACGAAGGTTACGATATTTCATTCATAAAAAAAAGGCTGCCCGCGATGAACGGGCAGCCTGATAAAGCGAAAATTATTTAAATCTGATAGTAAGATACGAGGAGGCAAGAGTGGTACCGTAGCAATCACGCACGTAAACGTGATAGTATCCCGACTCGTAGAAAGTAACTTTTTTCCAGAACCAGGTCCAGTCAACTCCCATATCGTCCTGCGTAATTGTTGTATTATAATTTTCCGAATAGTCGCTATAAACGTCGTAGATATCATAACTTACGTACCTGCAACCAACTTCATAAGGAAGTCTGACGAGGAAATAAAAATATCCGCCTCCGCGCGGAATATTGAAAGTACTGCTTTCGGTAATAGGATAACCGGATTTATCAACTCCTTCGCAGAAATAAAGTGTTTGAGAAGACGCAGTGCTGCTGAATATCGAAATAACGCTAAGAAATGCTAACAGGAATAAAAGTTTTTTCATATTGCCCCCTTAAATGATTAAAAAAAATTTAATATTTCCAATATTAAAAAAATAAACATTAATATCAATGACTGACGTAAAAAAAAAGGGTATAACCCGCCTCACAAGAAACGGATTATATCCTGAAAACCGATAAATACCAATAACAGATACTACAGTTTCGGTCTATATTCTCTTATTTCCAGTTTACCGGTTCCGCCGCAATAAGGGCACGTTATTCTGGCAATTCTAATATCTGTCGAACCGGTACTTGTGTTTGACCTTGAAGTAACAAGGTCATTTCTTTTGAAATCGAATGTGGCGGTATTGAGGTAACCGAGCCCCTGGCAATCCGTGCATTCAACGTTTCTGATAATCAGATAAATAACCTTACCCTTGCCTGTTTCTTTATCCGTTACCTGAGCGTAAGTAAAAAAGGAAGGTAACAACACCAAACCTAATATTATTATCGCAGTTTTCATAATTGCCCCCTTTTAAGGTTTCTTATGATACGAACTACGATAAATTAAAGTTTCGCGGCGCAACTTTCAACAGATGAAGAGAAAATAAAATTAATTTTTTTGCGCGAATTTGATGCAATTTTCACAATTTGGTACAAAACTTGGATGAGGATTCGCAGCCGCCAATCACATCGACAGAGGAAGAATGCACTTCCACTGCGCCTGTGCCGTCAACGATTTGACGTAAGTTGTCTTTCCTAACGTTACCGCCGGGCATCACAATAATTCTCCCTTCGGACTGTTTCACCAGATTTCTAATTACACTGATACCATCGACAGCATTTCCACGGCATCCGGAAGTCAGGAGACGGGCAAACCCGCAACTAATAACTACTTCGAGGCACTTTTCGGGTTCGGTCAGCAAATCAAAAGCCCTGTGAAATGTCGCGCTCATCGGACGGGCTAATTCGACGAGTTCGCGGTTACGAGGCGCATCGATTTGCCCGAAGTCGTTAAGAATCCCGAACACAACGCCGTTCACGCCCGCGTATCGGCAGTGCCTGATGTCTCTTTTCATAATTTCGAATTCGGAATCAGAACATCGGAAGTCTCCGCCTCTTGTTCTTATAATCACGTTCAGGTCAATCTTAATTTCGCGCCGAGTATTTTCAATCATTCCTAAAGAAGGAGTAACGCCGCCCGACGATTTATCGGAACACAGTTCTATCCTATCAGCGCCAGCGGCAGCGGCTTTCACGGCAGAATGGAAGTCAAAACACGCTATTTCGTAAATCATTTTCATAAGATTAAACGGCAAGCAGCATATTGTAATCCGAAATCTCTTTTTCAGACGTAACGATTCTGCAGGAATTGACGTAAGTAATTTTTCCGCTGCCGTTTATATTCAGAAGGTTGTACTCTTCGAGAACCGACTTCAGTCTTTTCACAGTACCTTCGTTTCCGTCAATAATTTTAACGTCATCATTACCGATAACATCCCTTATAATATTTTCATAGTAATTAAAATGCGTGCATCCGAGAACGACCGCTTCATAGCCGGTAAAATCTATATGCCTGAATTTCTCTTTCAGATAAACAGCGGGCTCATTACCGGTGAAATTTCTATCCTCCGCAAATTTTACGAGACCGTCGAGAGCAATTTTATCCGCTATGCCGTTTATATCAATTTCATTAAGAAGGTTCTCGAGTTTTTCTTCCTTAAGTGTAAGAGTCGTGGCAGCAACGAGCACGCGTTTTTGGGATGAATTTTCAATCGCCGGTTTCACGGCAGGCTCCATCCCGATAACCGGAAACGAATATTTTTCCCGCAGATGTTTTATCGCGAGGCTCGTGGCGGTATTGCACGCAACTACGAGCAGTTTAATATTCATACCGTAAAGAAATTCAACCGCTTTACCGATAAATTCCTTCACTTCGAGATGGGACTTTATTCCATAAGGAACATTATCTATATCCGCGAAATAAATATAGTTTTCCAGAGGAAGACTTTTCAAAGCATCTCTTAAAACATTCATGCCTCCGATGCCCGAATCAAAAAACGCTATATTCTTTTCCCTTTCTTCCATTAAAAATCTTTCAGAATAATTATTTTTTAAATTTTTTCAAAATCTGTTCGCCCGAACCAATCGAATATCCGTTCATCAGTATCTCCGCGAAACCGTTGTCGACAGGAATCAGCACCACCGGCAAATCCATAATTCTGTCAGATTCAGAAGATTTCCTTATCTTATTCGACAACGCATTGTCCTTATCAAAAGCAAATACCGAGTTGACGGGCAGATTATCCCGCGTGATGTTTTTCAGAAAATCCTTATTCAAGCCGTGCCCGACCAGAAATATGAATTTAAGGTTTAAAGCATCGAGTTCGTTTTTAACCGCGGCAATATCGTTAAGAAGATGTTTAGTCGGTTCCTTATCGGGGTCGATTAACGAGACGACGCAATCGTTTCCACGCATCAATTCATTTAAGCCGTAGATTTCGCCGTCAGAAATATTTTCCGCGAGAAGACCTTCTAAATCAATCTTAAACGAACGGGCAGTCAGGCTGACGACATCCGGCACCTTAACCGAGACGGTTTTAATTTCGTTTTCCCTGACTTCAAAGAAAGAAATTCCGTTGAGGACAGAGCCGTCATTTTTCCTGTTACCAGTTACGAGCATATATTTTCCCGCCGGAACTTCAACCGAATCCGGGAAAGAGTCAAGAGGTTTGCCTTCATCGAATTCCAGAGTACCGAATACACCGTTTTTAAAGAGTCCTATCGTGTAATTGATATAATATTTCGGAACAAAAGTACCCGCGTTCACGAAACGGACAAAGCCTCTTTTACCGGTTTCCGAAACCTGACCATCGAATGACACGTCTTTCCAGTTTGAACCCCGGAGATACTGGGGTACCAAAGAAGCGGGATTCAGACGCGCAGGATATCCGAAAGCCCTGCAGGATGCGACGAACAATATGTCTCTCGATTTAGAGTCGCATACGCCGAGTTCCAGTACTCCCTGAGGAGAAAGCGGGGCGCGGGAGTGCATATTGGCTACATTGTCGATATTCAGTCCGCGATAATCCGGCCCGTACTCGTAGAGTTTCAATTTGGACATAGCGTCCCAGTGAGTATAGACGACAGGGGCAGGTTCTTTGCGTTCGGCGGTAAGTCGTGACTCCGCTCCCGGGGCGAGAAAGAGCACCAGTACTGCGACAGCAGCCGGGATGATTCGCAGCCAGCCGTTGGCAAGAATCAACAATACT
>CAZOQR010000038.1:0-2700 GCA_964581915.1 uncultured Ignavibacteriaceae bacterium
ACGAATTATGTAAAAGGACATTCAAGGACATCGCGTCAGGATTCTCTTCGGCATCAGTAAGCCTAATATCCCAGCATTTCGGCGGTGAGGTATTTCTGGATGTATTAGGCAACGAAAAGGGCAATTACAATTCGAATCAGGCGGAGTTCATAATATCCGATTTCATGGATTACTTTAAGGTAGTATCTTTCAAGTATACAAGTTCATACCACAAGAATTCTTACGCCTTTGTGTTAGGCAAGTATTATTACAACATAGGAAGCGGGAAGAGGGAACTTAAGGCCTCAATATCGCTGAAATACAGGAATGAATCCTGGTATGTTGACCAGATTAATTTGAATTAAAATATACCGCTTTGTATTTCACGTACATATTTCCCAGAACTTATAAAATTTTATTTTTAGTTTCCGCAGCGGTGCTGCTTTGGATACTGGTAATAAAATTCGGTTCGATGTACGTCATATCCAGGTCATACGACGATGAGAAAGTCATAATAGAAGAGAAGAACCGCGAGCGGGTTGATTACTGTTCGAAGCGCACGGATAAGGTGAAAGCGGATCTTGACGAACTTTCCGCGACAATTTCGGGCAATCTTGACATACGCAAAAATCTCGACAAGGGAGACGTAAGGCGTCTTTTTGACGCGGTAAAGAGTTACGAATCAGACGAGATAACGAGCGTAGAGATTTTCGACAAGCGTCTCGAGTCGGTACTATATTCGGGTCATCAGGTTTCGCCGGAAATAATACTTATGCAGAAGGCTCTGAACGGTTCAGTATCAACCGTAATCAGGGAAGCGGGGTTCTTCGTTTACTTAATTTCATATTATCCCGTAAGATCGCTCATAAACGAAGTGAATATATCCGGGGTTCTCGTAACAGCCGTAATAATTGATTCTAAGTATTCCGAATCGCAGTTCGATTTGCCGGACAACATGCTTTCGAGCGAGTTGTCGGCGGAAATCGGGGCTGGTGTAAAATTTGTTCCGCGTGCCGGACCCGGAGGTCCGGAACTGTCTGACTCAGCAGGCAAAGGTGAAATCAGCATTCTTTCAAAGGACAACAGAATTATCGGCGCAGTCATTTATCCCAAATACAACATTGAGGAGCACGTTGAAAGCATAAACGGGATGTCGGGCAAGTCAATTGCACTGCTTTCCCTGATATTCACGATTGCAGTGCTTCCCGTTTTCATACGGTTCATAAATCTGTTCAAGCCGGTTACAATAAGAGTCGCGCTGTTTTTGATTTTACTGATAGCGATAAGGTATCTCTGGATATTCACGGGATGCCCGTCAGGATTCATAAGCGGTGAAATTTTTCAGGCGCATTATTTCGCCGTCAAACTCGGAGCGGGTTTGTTCAAATCGCTCGGAGATTTGCTGGTTACAGTACTTTTCATTGTAGTGTTTTCATTGTACGCCGCGTACGTGTCAATTGACTACCTGCTGCGTTACGAGGCACCGGACAGCCGTCCGAAGAAAGCCGCTGTAGCCGCGGCTCTTCTGTCGGCAGTAACGCTTTTCTTCGGATTGTTCATATTATACGGCGCCTCGCTCCGCAGCCTGATTTATGATTCCAACATCAAGTTTCTGGACAAGGTAAACATAATTCCCGACGCGCCGCTTTTCATCTTACAACTTGCCATACTTTTTATATCATTTTCCTTCTTCGTACTTGAAGTAATTCTGGTTTTCGCCGCCCAGCACCGTTTCGTGATGTTATTCAGGCTCCGGTACCTGAGAAAGTACGCGCTTTTCATACTTTTCGGAATATTCCTCGCGCTGAATTTACTTCTTACAGCGACGGAACTGAATCTTGAACTCATAAACCTGCACAGGTTTTTCATAATCATCCTCATATTCATATACGCGTTTTATCTTACAAATTTCATAATAAAGAACAGGTCGTTCAATTTCTTTTCATTGAGAAGCGTTTCGGTTATATTTCTTCTCTGCATGCTTGTGACGCCGCTAATAGTGCTCGAGATTTCGAAATCGCAGGAGACGAGACACATAGAAGGAATAGGTACGGAACTTGTAGAAAGCCAGAGCGACAAGATTGTATACCTAATATCGGACGAACTCGGAAAATTCAGCGAGAACAGGGACCTTGAATCGTATATAAAGGACGCGAACAAGATTCCGAAACTTTCCTTTTATCTGTGGAGCGGAAGCAAGTTCAGTTATGCAAAATACAAATCGGACCTGATAGTTCTCGACACGTCGAAGAAAATATTAAGCGATTTCAACACGAGCAACAATCTGCTGAAGTCCGACAGCATAGTGTCGTTCGTTAAGAGAAATTATTTCGGCAAGATGCCGGACCTTGCACCTGATGAAAGCGACACGGTTCCATCCGCGGAGTTCGAGGACGATTTGGAACTTGAGGATGAAGGGGGAGCCGGACCCGAGCCGATAACATTCGACAACATAACGATATTTGAAAACAGGAAGGACAAGTATTTCGCCGGAATCATACCGCTTGAAAAAGTGGGATTACGGAATACGGAGTTCGAAGAAGTAATCGGTTACATAGTAATCGCGCTGAATTCGGAGACGATAAATTTTTATTCGGAAAACGAATTCAACACGAGATTCGACGGCGAGAATGAGACCGTGCCCGAGCGTCTTTTATCAAAGCCGGTTCTGTCGGAAATACTCAACGGGGAAGTCGTGAATTCGACGGACATAGACATTTC
>CAZOQR010000038.1:2800-15987 GCA_964581915.1 uncultured Ignavibacteriaceae bacterium
CTTAAGTTCCTGCTTTTTTCCCTGACGGTATTCGTAAGCATCACCGCGGTTTATCTCGTTACTTTCCTGTTCAGGCTGAAACACATATCATTCAATTTCAGGGAGAAACTATTTCTCGCATTCATAATTGTTTCAGTGATACCGATTGTATTTCTGGCGGTATACACGCGAACGTACATTAACAACAAGAACGACCTTAGTTACAGGAACCAACTTCTTTCGGATCTTAACATCCTGAACGAGACATTGAAGGACGAAAAGATTCTTTTCAACAAGTACAAGCCAACAGATACGATACGGCAGGCGGGGAAGGACATTCTGAGGAAAAATTTCGGAAGCACCGACAAGAATTACAACATTTTCATAAAGAATTATCTCGTGGCATCTACGAACGAGGAATTGTACAAGTCGGATTTCCTTGACACGCGTGTTGAAGACGATGGTTATTTCAACATAACTGTTCTTAAAAAGGACGTCTACATACATAATACGAACATCCGCGGGCAGAACTATCTTGTAGGTTACAAGCCGCTAAAGGACAGGAACGGTAACATAAACGGCATAATATCGTCGCTTTCGGTTTACAGGCAGCGGGAGATTCAGGAGGAACTGACGGAAACGCTTACGTTCATATTCGGTTCTTATTTTGTCGTTATAATGATTCTTCTCATAGTAGTATCGTTCGTGACGGCGAAAATATCCAAGCCGATTATGCTGCTTCAGAAAGCGACGGAGAGGCTCGCGAAAGGAGACGAGGATTTTGTAATAGACATAGAGCGCAGCGACGAACTCGGGAGCCTGGTGGATTCATTCAACAAGATGACGAAGGACCTGGCGAAATCGAAGGCAAGGCTGAAGAAAGCCGAAAGGGAAGCAGCCTGGAGGGACATCGCGAGAAGGGTCGCGCACGAAATCAAGAATCCGCTGACGCCGATAAAACTTTCGATACAGCATCTTTACTCGCTGTATCAGGAGAAGGATTTTGAGAATTTCGATTCCGTTCTAAAGAAGACGAAGGAACTTATTATAAATGAAATTGACAAGTTAAACAGGATAGCAACGGCGTTTTCGGATTTCGCGAAACTGCCGAGCAGAAACTACGAGGCGCTCAACGTGAACGACATACTTCTCGACGTCGTGTCTCTGTATTCGCCGGACAGGAACGTTGAGTTCGTGAAGGAACTGCAGGACAATATTTATCCGGTTCTGGCAGACAAGCAGGAAATGAACAGAGTGTTCCAGAACCTGATAAAGAACGCGGTTCAGTCATTGTCCGATTCAGGTAAAGTAACGGTAATTTCGTACAACTCAGGCAGCAAGGTAATAGTTGAAATCAGGGACAACGGCTGCGGGATGGAGCAGGAAGTTCTTTCGAAATTATTCGAGCCAAATTTCTCCACAAAATCTCAGGGGATGGGACTCGGTCTCGCGATAACGAAGAAGTCTCTGGAGGACATGAAAGCGAGCATAACAATAGAGAGCACGGTAAACGCCGGAACAACGGTCAGAATTGAATTCCTGAAGCATGAGAGCAATTAAATACATATTAATATTAACCGCAACAGCACTATACTCGATTATTTCGGGCTGCGCGAACCAGTTGCCTCCTTCGGGCGGAGAAGACGACAAGGAGCCGCCGAAGGCGGTCAGCATACAGCCCAAAACGGGCACGGTGAATTTCTCGGACAACAGAATCAGTATAGAATTCGACGAATACGTTGACAGGCGCAGTTTCACGGAATCATTCTTTGTTACTCCGGCGCCTGAAGGGGAAATAACATATGACTGGAGCGGGAAGGAAGTCGATGTAGTATTTTCGAAAAAACTAAAAAGCAACACCACGTATCTTTTCATCGTAGGAAAACTTTTAAAAGACATACGTAACAACACGCTGGCGGAGCCGATACAGTTCGCGGTATCGACCGGACCAAAAATAGATAAAGGAAGACTCGGAGGAAGGGTTTATACGAAAAATTACGACAGGGTTTACGTTTTCTTCTACAATCTCGCGGGAAATTCCGCTCCCAATCCTTCGAAAGACAAGCCAGATTACATAATACCCGTGAATAACGAAGGTGTTTACGCATCGGAAAATCTCGCGACGGGAAATTACAGGGTGTTTGCCGTTTTCGACAACGACCGCAACGGATTGTACGACAAAGAATTTGAATCGATTTCCTGCGCGCCGGGTGATTTCGCGGTAAGCGAGGAAATTGAAACCGTTCAGTGCAATTTCATCCTTCCGAACATGATTACGGGCAAGAATTTTTATTCGGGAAAAGATTTTTATAATCTGCTTAAAACCGATTCAACGGGATATATTTATTCAAACGTTCTCAACGGACAGAAGAACACGGGTCTCCTTTCGAGAATTTACATTCATTTCAAGAGCAGCCTGCTGAGCAGGGATTACGTTTCGGAGAACACCACGCTTAAAGACACGCTCGGAAATAAAATAAGGTACGTGAACAACTGGTACAACGATTCTCTTCTCGAAATAATACCGACGGGGAATTACGATTTCGGAACTTCCTGCATTCTTTCATTTGATTTATCCAAAATCAAAACCGGATTGGTTTACAACCTGAGGTTCACGGTTGCGGAAGAAATCAAGTGCATCGAGATATCAGGTTACGCGAGGAACAGGGAAAGGGCGGGCGGAAACATTGTCGTGAATTTATTGACGGATAACAGACCCGAACAGAACTTCACGACCGTACTAACTTCAGATTCCGTCTTTACATTCAGGGGAATGCCGGAGGGGGATTATTATCTTTTCGCTTACGCGGATTCCGATTCGAATTCGGATTATGATTTCGGCGAGGCTTATCCTTTCAGGCCTTCGGAGCGTTTTTATTTTTTCAACAGGAAAATCGGAGTAAAAGGCGGGTGGAAAGCCGAAAATCTGATTATTGAATTCTGATAAGACCTCTCAGATTGTAAGTAAGGCTGTACAGCATTATTTCCATGTTCACGTTCCTGTCTATATCGCCGATACACGTTTCAAGATTATTAATAATTTCAAATTCATCGCTTTTATATCTCGCCGAGAATTTGGACACGCTGTCGATTCTGTCCCTGTTTATCACGATGCCGTCGTTCGAACTTTTCGAGACAATTATGTCCCTGAACCACAGAATCATAAGATAAAGGAACTGCCTGACAAGTTCCTTGTCTTTAGATGAGGTAACAGAAGATATAATTGACGAAATCTTCGGCTGATTATTCGTAATAACGGCTCTGAGATAATCTATCACGCTGTCCCTCAGGTTCAGGAAATTATCGTTGACGATATTTTTCAGTTTCTGGAGGCTTCCGTTCGAAACATTGACGAGAAGGTTCATCTCACCCAAGGGTATATTTCCCGAATAAAATTTCAGGAAGGCGAGAAGGTCGTCGCCCGCAATTGAATCGAATTTAATTTTCTGGCATCTCCCGACAACAGTAGGAAGAAGCGAGTTGATTCTCGACGTTGTAAGTATAATAACAGATTCGCCGGGCGGTTCTTCCAGAATTTTAAGAAACGCGTTCTCGCTGTTTTGGTTCATAAGGTCGGCGTTAGAGATAAGGAATATTTTTTTCTTTCCCCTGTCGGGAGTAAGGTAAATTTCTCTTCTTACCTGTCTGATGCTGTCGATTCTGATTGTATTCGCTTTTGGGATGTTTATCCTGTGATAATAATCTTCGGATTTCCTCCGCAGTTCCGTGCTCAGGATTTCCGCGTCCGCATCGGAAAGTCCCGAAGCGGGATTATCTCCTTCATCTGTTTCCTTTCTGGAAGCGGGCATGGCGGTAATGAATTTGAAGACAGATGAATTCAGTGAATTGGTTTGCCTGCAGTATTTGCATTCATCGCAAGCGCCGTTAACATCATCGGGAGAATCGCAGTTTATTAGTTTCGCGAATTCAATAGCGACGGCGTCTTTCCCTACACCTTCGATGCCGTGGAAAATGAAAGAATGAGGAATCCTTCCGCTTTTATGGATGTTCTTTAAAATCGAAATTACTCTTTTTTGTCCTATGATTTTATTCCACATAAATCAGAAAGTATTACCAATGCCGAACTGCAGCGTCAGTTTATTTGAAAAGATTGTTGAAGCGTTATTCTTAAAGAGCCATTTACTCGTACCAGCGGCGGGGTCGTAATCGTAAAGTTTAAAGCCGAGGTCGAACCTGACCGGACCGACAATTGTATAATAGCGGAGACCGACTC
Organism: uncultured Ignavibacteriaceae bacterium; assembly: GCA_964581915.1. Lineage (GTDB taxonomy): Bacteria > Bacteroidota > Ignavibacteria > Tepidaquicellales > Tepidaquicellaceae > CAIKZJ01. The sequence goes on from CAZOQR010000038.1 coordinate 7,014, forward strand.
CCACGGCGAGGGCTATATCGCTGATACGGAATTTTTTAATATCATCCCATAAGTTGCCGTAATCGAAAAATGCCACGAACCCGAGATCTTTAATTAGTCCTTTCCTGTCGAGGAAGGGGCGGGTCCTGTGTTCGAAACTGCCTTCGATTATGAAATTTCCGCCGACGTCTTTTTCCGGAAACGTTCCGAGTTTTCTCGAACCCCATCCTCTGACGCTCGTGCTTCCGCCCGCGATGAACTTGTAATCAAGAGGAAGGAAGTTTATCGTCAGAGTCTTGCTGTTTTCATCCTGATTGTACTGATATATGTTTCCAATCATGAACTTCGACGCCAGAGCGGATTTCTGCGGGTTCGAACTGACAGGCACGTAGAATTTATTAATGAAAGAGAATTTCAGGTAGTTAATAGTCGAGACGGCGAAAATCTCCTTAATAAGGCTGCTTAACAGTCCGCATTCCTCGATGTAATAAGACTGAAAGAAGCCGCTCGTCGGAAACTGGTAATTGTCGATGCTGGAATGAACGACATTAAGCCCGAGAGCCGAATTCAGAAAGTTGGAAACGAAATCGGACCCGAGCAAAACGGCGCCTCCAGTATCGAGAATGTCGTTTTTCAGCGCGAACCTTTCATTGGTCAGTTTCCAATCGAAGGAAAGATTGTTTATAAACGTGTGCTTTGGAAGTTCGTAATTAATCGTGAACTTGTTCTTCGCGATACCGACCCTGAATTCGTTAAAAGAGTAAAGGACGTAACTGAGATTCCAGTTGCCCGTTATTTTATTATTCCTGAATATATGCGGCTGCTGAAGTTCGAGAAGATATTCCATCCTGTACGTGTCGACAGAGTTCGCGAGCCCGCGGAGTTTGGAAGTTAGGGTTCTTGCATTATTAAGGAAATACCTATCGGTGAAAGAAAGACCGATTCCCGCGAAGAAAGAGTTATCGATATCGTACCCGAGAATTTCCGGCTGGAGTTCATACTTGTTATTAAGCGAAGTGCTGATGCTGAGATTGATAATATTCCTGACTGTATCAATTTCAGTAATAACGATTCTCGGATTTTCGAGAATGTTCATTCTGTTCAGGCGGTTTTCGCTGGCGATTATTTTTTCCTTGCTGTAGATATCGTTTTCGGTATATTCAAGTTCGTCAAGAATGTCGTCGAGGTCAAGCCTGTACTTGTTGCTTGTAATTTTTATTTTAGTTTTTCCCATCCTGTAACTCTGTCCTGTCGAGCAGAAGAAGTTAACAATTACCTTATGGGCGAGTTCCGGATTTTTCGACTGATAGCGTACGATTTCCGGATTGTTGATGTACGCGAAAGCGTAACCGTTATTCTGCAGATATTTTGTAACCCGTCCCGCTTCCGCGCTCACGGCGATTTTGCTGTAAACATCCCTGACATTAATTTCCGCGGAGTTTTCCGCGAACATATCGTTTTTAAAGTCCGGCGGGAGATTTTCGAGTCCGTAATAGTGAATTTCCTGAATTACATAAGGATCGTTTTCGGTGATAATGAAGCGCGCTTCGATTTCGGCGTTACCGTTCGACGCTGTCGAGGTATCGACGAATGAATCGAAGTAACCGTTATCGAAATAAAATTTCTCAATTCTTTTTATGTCGAGGATGAAATCGTCGTAACTGAAATAATCCGAGTTTCCCGTTTTAATGATTGCTTCAATCTGTTCCTCGTCAAAACTTCTGGTTTTGGCGAAATCGATCTCGACACCTCCGAGCCTGATTTTTCGTACAGCGGGTTCATCTTCATCCTGCGCGAGCATCAGGGAAGAGGAAAGAGAGATAAATAGAATTGATAAAAAAACCGCTTTAAGTAATCTCATTCATCATCAAAAAAACCCAATATTCAAAATATATTGGGTTTTATCATAAAATTAATAGAAGATTAGAAATCTTTATTTTCTTCATCATAAAAGAAGTCTTCATCCGTAGGATAATCGAGCCAGATTTCCTCGATGCTTTCGTACGGCTCATCTGAATCTTCGAGCTCCATCAAGTTCTCGACAACTTCTTTCGGTGCGCCTGTCCTGGTTGCGTAATCAATTAACTCAGCTTTATTCGCCGGCCAAGGTGCATCATCGAGATAAGATGCCAACTCTAACGTCCAGACCATTAAGATACCTCCGTTTAAATATTAATAAATTGTTATTCAAAATCGTGTTCAAAATACTCAGTGCTCCTGCGGAATCTCAGTTCGTTCGCGAACTTATCCGCTTTGGAGTTGAGTTTAATACGGTCAGCAAGCTGCTTTTCGAAAATTTTCGCGGCATTGTAACCGTAATGCTTGCAAAGATAATTAAGAGCGATAACTTCCGCAATGACAGTTATATTCTTACCCGGGAAAATCGGCAGGTTGATTTTCTCGATATCGACGCCGAGAATGTTCACGATGTTCGTGTCGAGTCCAGTTCTGTCGTAGGTTTTCCTGCTGTCCCAGGTCTCGAGTTCGACGATCACCTCAACTCTCTTCTGGTACCTTATCGCCCTGATTCCGAAAATCCTCCTGATATCGATAATGCCGAGACCTCTTATTTCCATGAAGTGTTTCGCGAGAGAGGTTCCCGAGCCGAGCAGGACGCTTTCGAGTTTCTTGGAAACGACCACTATGTCATCGGCTACGAGCCTGTGTCCGCGCTCTATGAGGTCGAGGGCGATTTCGCTCTTTCCAATGCCCGACTTGCCGCAGAAAAGCAGTCCGACGCCGTAGACATCGACGAATGAGGCGTGTATTGCCGCCTGAGCCGAAAACTGGTCATCGAGAAAATCGGTGATTACGGAATAAAACCTGACCGTATTCAGCGACGTCATGAAAACGGGAATATGCCGTTTCTCCGCGAGGCGGAGTATTTCCGCGGAAGGCTTGTTTCCGTGAGTGAATATTATGCACGGCATATCGAAAGAAAAATATCTTTCGAGAGTTTCCTTCCTATCCTTCTTTGGAAGTTTGTTCAGGTACTTGTTTTCAGTGTTCCCGAAAATTTGTATACGGTTATAAGAAAACAGTTCGACGTATCCCGCCAGCGCCAGCCCGGGTCTGTGAAGGTCTTTCTCGTTTATTATCCTGCCGGGCAAAATCCTGCTGTGCGTTACTTTCTTCAACTGGAATCTGTTCCTGCATTCCTCGTAGAAGAATTCAACGGAAATCCTGTCTTTCTTAATTTCTTTGATGTCTTTTAGGCTGTCTATCAATAATCGTTATTTTGTTTTTGAATGGATTTTAGATTTTTGTTTGTCTTTGACTTTATATAGTCTGGTTTCAATCTTCGCAAGGGCGAAGTCTATCGCTTTTTCAAAATCACCCGCCGATTCCTTGGCGGTCAGAACTTTTTCCTTAAGTTTTATTATGACTTCACAGTACTTTGTGTCTGATGGAGGCTTATCGTAAGACAATACTACATTTGCATGTATAATGTTTTCGTTATACTTCTCGAGCGCGTTAATCCTTTCTTTAATCAAAGTTTGAGTAGATTCCTTCGCTTTAAAATGTCTGGCTGTGATATTAATTTTCATGACAAATAAGTTTAAGGTTTATAAATGTAAAAGAACTAAACTTAATCTGAATATGCAAAACTAACTAAATTATTTCAATAAATAAAATATAAAGTTGCAAATAATCTTAAAATTCATTAAAATTGTAAATCCTTCTTATTTCTTATCTTTACGTCAGGTATGCATTTATTGTTTTGGGAGAAAATAATTGAATAGGAAAATATACATTATAATTTTATCCGTATCCGCGGTGTGGACGCTGTTCATTTTTTTAATACCAATAATCGACGGATTTGGCGGATTCTGGTCAAAAATCGCGGATTTCGGATACGTATTTTATTCAACGACCTGCCATCAACTGGATGAACGTTCTTTCCGGATTTTTGGCGGAAAAGCCGCGGTTTGTTCGAGGTGTTCCTCCGCATACGCGGCGTTTCTGCTGTCAGTGATGTTGTACCCGTATATCAGGGGGCTCGGAAATAAAAACCTTCCCTCGCTTTTTCTGCTGGCGGGGGCGTTGATTTTGCTTGGCGGTGATGTTCTTCTGGATTTGACAGGAGTCCTGAGCAACACGTTTTTGACAAGAACCGTTACCGGGGGAATTATCGGATTTGTTCTTCCGTTTTATCTCATACCGGGCACCATAAACTTTTTTAATGAAATTTTCGTCAGAAATAAAGAGCATAAATAGAACATGGAAAAGAAAATAAACAGGCTGGCGCCAATAATCTGGGGCAGTTCAATAATGACGGCGATATCGGTACTGCCGTTCCTGAATTTGATTAATCTTTTTTTCTGCGCGGGAATAATTATCGGCGGATATTTCGGAGTTATAAGTTATTACAGGCAGATAATGGGAACGCCCGTCAGGCTTACGTACAAGGACGGAGTGCTGGTCGGCTTGCTGAGCGGATTTCTCGCCGCCGTGACGGTATCCGTAATAAACATAGTAATGCTGATGTACTCGAACGCGAATCCGATAACGGAAGGCTTGAGCATGCTGGGGGAATTCGGGAAGAATCTTCCGCCCGAGGTCAACACACAGATGAACAAACTTGCCGACGAATTCAACAAATACGGTTTTTCGCCGACGCTGGCGATATTTACTTTCATATCAAATATAATCATATATCCGCTGTTCGGAGCGATTGGCGCTCTAATCGCGACAGCGTTGATAGACAGAAAAATCAGCAATACCGGTGAAAGCGGAAATCCGAAATAACAATTTCATATTTGTATTGATTTGAATGTCAATATAATAAGGGTTATTTTTAATAATCATGCACGAATACGCAGGAGCCATACACATACATTCAACCTATTCCGACGGAACCGGAACGGTAGAGCACATAGCGGGATGCGCTAACGAGGCGGGTCTTGATTTCATAATACTGACTGACCACAACACGCTTCTCGCGAAGGATAACGGACAGGAAAAATGGTACGGGAACATAATGATGATTGCCGGATACGAGGTCAACGACATTCACAACAGGAATCATTATCTCGTATTCGGTCTGGACAAACTTATCGGCACGTACCGTGTTTTGCACAACGGCGAACTCGGCTGCAACCTGAGCGCCGCCGAGTACGTGAAACTAATCAAGGAAAAGGGCGGTACGGGATTCATCGCTCATCCGTTCGAAAAGAGAAGCAGTTTTCCCGAGCATCCGCCGTATCCCTGGACAGACTGGAATACGGATGATTTCGACGGAATCGAAATATGGAATCACATGAGCGAATGGGTTGAAGGGCTGAATGAGAACAATAAGATACAAAGGTTCATACATCCGCTGAAATCGATAGTAAGACCTTGCGAGGACGCGGTGAAGAAGTGGGACGAACTCAATCTCCGCAGGCGCGTCGCCGCCATAGGCAGTGTTGACGCTCACGCGCACAAAATGAATCTGATGGGATTTTATAACGTGGAGGTATTTCCCTACAAAGTTCTTTTCAAGTCGGTAAGGACGCACGTTCTTCTCGAAAATCAGATTGAGAACGGCAGCAATGAAAAATTTCAGGACTACAAGAGCGAGATAGTCGCCGCGTTGAAAAAAGGCAGGTCATACATAACGAACAGTTACTACGGCGATTCGAAGGGATTCAGGTTTTTCGCGGAGTATGACGGGGAGAAGCATCAGATGGGCGATGAGATTAAACTTCAGGACGGCAAGAAGAAGATAGTATTTAGTTTCTTCACTCCGAAGGAGTGTCTCGTAAAACTAATAAGAAACGGAAACTGCATACACGAACAAAAAGGGCTCGGCGGAACGTGGGACAGTCTTGAAGAAGGATGTTACAGGGTAGAATGCTGGATAGGCGACAGGGCGTGGATATTTTCCAATCATATCAGAGTAATAAAGTAAATCACAAATGAAAGAACCGGTTATCAATGAAGAATCCGTAGTAGTGGATGAAAAATCCATTCGCGCAAACTGCGGAGTCTTTGGCATTTACAACAACCCGAAAGCGGCTATAATGGCTTATTACGGGCTGCACGCGCTTCAGCACAGGGGGCAGGAAGCGGCGGGCATAGTCACATCGGAGTTCATACCGGAAAAGAACAAATATCATTTCAACGTTCACAAGGGAGTGGGGCTCGTGCTGAGCGTATTCGGAGACGAGGAAATACTAACTCAGACGCTCAAGGGCAGCGCGGCAATAGGGCACAACAGGTATTCGACTACGGGCTCGTCGAACAACAAGAACAACATACAGCCGTTCAAGGTAACGTACAAGGACGGGAATCTCGCACTCGCGCACAACGGCAACCTGACGAATTCGAATTATCTCAGGAAAAAACTTCAGGACGAAGGCACGATATTCCAGACGACCACGGACACTGAAATCATACTTCATCTTCTCGCGAGAAGCAAGAAATCGGATTTCACGGAAAAAGTGCTCGAGGTTTTCAGGCAGATAAAGGGTTCGTATTCCGTTTGCATACTCACAGACGATAAACTCATAGCGGCGCGCGACCCGCTTGGAATAAGGCCTTTCGTGATGGGGAAACTCGGGGACAGCGTCATATTCGCTTCTGAGACAACATCGCTTGACATACTTAACGCGGAATACGAGAGAGAGGTGGAGCCGGGCGAAATCATAGTAGTAGATAAGGATTTTGCCGTAACGGGAGAGGTGAAGTCTTACAAAATCGAGGAAGCGGAAAAATACAAGCACTGCATATTCGAATACATATATTTCAGCCGTCCCGACAGCCAGATTTTTCAGGAGAAGGTTGACAAGGTAAGAAGGAAAATCGGGGCTAACCTTGCAATCGAAAAGCCGCCGCCCGACAAGGACAATCCCGTTGACGACGATGAAAAGAAAGTGATAATCATTAACGTGCCCGACTCGTCGAACACGGCGACGCTCGGATATTTCAACGAATGCGTGAAGAAGACGAAGAACCTCAAGCACGAGTACGGTTTAATCAGGAGCCACTACGTGGGCAGGACGTTCATCGAGCCGGGTCAGGACCACAGGCAGATGAAGGTCAAGACGAAATTCAACGTCGTAAAAGGCGTGCTCAACAACAGGAAAGTGGTGATAGTCGACGATTCAATAGTGCGCGGCACGACATTGAAACTGCTCGTTGAACTCATAAAGAAAGCGGGACCGAGGGAAATTCACCTGCGCATAACTTCGCCGCCAATAATATCGCCGTGCTACTACGGAATGGATTTTCCGTCAAGGGATGAACTAATCGCGAACCAGTATAACGGCAACGTGGAAGGAATAAGAAATATGCTGGGCGTGGATTCGCTCGAATACCTGTCCGTTGAAAAACTTCTTGAATCCGTTCCTCGTACGACTGAAAAAACCGATTACTGCACTGCCTGTTTCACGCGTGATTATCCTCTTCCGATAGAAAAGGATGAGGAAGAGAAGGCAAAATTTGACGAAGATTAAATAAACAATCAGAATATGGAAAACGAACAAAAACAGTTTCATAAATCGAGACGCGGGAAACTTCTCAACATACTTGACGAAAATTCTCTCGTTATCGTGCTCGGCTCGACGAACGTCGCGCGTTCATACGACGACGCTTACAGGTTTAAGCAGAACAAGAATTTTTATTATTTCACCGGATTCAATCAGCCGAATGCCGCGCTGATAATGGCTCCCGGAGGATTTGAAGTTCACGACGGCGCAACGAATAAAATCGTGAAAACAAAGGAGGCGCTTTTCGTACAGAAAGCGGACCCGCTGAAGGAAACCTGGTTCGGCAGACGTCTGGGTTACGAAAAAGCCGGCAAGGAACTTGGTATTACAATCGGGCTCGAAAATTCGAGACTCGGGGATGTTATCGCGGACATACTTTCGAAGGATAAAATCAACAAGATATACGTCAGCATGTATGATTTGAACAAACTCAGCGGAGAAATCAAAGACCAGATGAAGGATTTCATGAGGTCGTGGATAACACTTTCAACGAACGTGCAGTTACTTGATTTGAATTATATTACCGCGAAGATGAGAATGGTAAAGAACCAGTTTGAAATTGACCAGATAAGATACGCTTCGACGATTACCGCTTCTGGATTTTACAACACGATTCAGCAGGTGAAGCCGGGGATGCACGAGTATCAGGTGCAGGCGATGCTTGAGTATTATTACAGGGAACTCGGCAGTCAGGACACGGCTTTCGAGACGATTGTAGCGGGCGGAAACAACACGTGCATACTTCATTACAACACGAACCGCGAGAAACTCAAGAACGGGGACCTCGTTCTTATCGACTCCGGCGCGGAATACAATTATTACAACGGCGACCTTACGAGAACGATTCCCGTAAGCGGGAAATTCACGAAGGAGCAGAAAGAAGTTTACCAGATAGTACTTGACGCTCAGTACGCCGTGATAAAGAAAATAAAGGCCGGCGTTAAACTTACTGATTTAAAGAAGTACAGCGTCGAGCAGTTGAAGAAAGGTATGATTAAACTCGGGCTTCTCAAGAAAGGATACGACATTACGAAGTACACGCTTCACGGGGTCGGACATCACATCGGGCTGGACACGCACGACGCGGTTGCGAACAAGAAAATCGGGAGAGCGGATTTCGATACACTGCTTGCCGGGAATATAATCACTGTCGAGCCCGGAATATATTTCCCGGAAAGCGCGAAGGAAATTCCGGCGAAGTACAGGCGTATAGGCGTGCGCATAGAGGACGACGTGCTCGTGACGAAGGGCGGATGCGAAGTCCTTTCGGACGCGCTGCCGAAAGAAGTCGAAGATATCGAGTTTCTGATGATGGAATAAACAGGATTGACATTTCACCGGTAGTGGAAATAAATACAAAACGGCGGGTAATCCCGCCGTATTATTTTCATATATGCCCGTCATATTTTGCTGTCAGAGAATACTGTCAGGAGGTAACTCCTGACAATCACAAATCTGTGTTTCTATAATGGATTCCCGCCCACCTCGGCGGATGCAAAGAACGCACTTTCGCGGGAATGACA
>CAZOQR010000039.1:0-4326 GCA_964581915.1 uncultured Ignavibacteriaceae bacterium
TTATAACACGGGCATGGCGCACCTTACCGAAAGAGCGGTTCAAAGAAGGCTGAAGATATTTTCCAAAGAAAACGTCGTGCAGTTCTGCGATCTGCCTCTTAACAGTTCCTACGTCGATAATATTTCGGATATGGGAATAAATATAATAGCGAAATCAAGATGGCTGAACGGAGTGAGCGCGTACGTAACGCCCGCGCAGATTGAGCAGTTGAAGAAACTTGATTTCGTATCGCGCATATTCGCGGTAAAAAAACTCTACAAGCAGGACATTCGGAACACTTCGCCGATGTATTCCGAGTTCCTTCCTCTGATAAGCATAGCGGATTCGCTCAACAGATACGATTACGGAAAATCATTTACGCAGATGAAACTCGTGAACGTGCCGCCTGTTCATAATCTGGGCATAACCGGACGCGGCGTGCTCGTGGCGAGTTTCGACGACGGTTTCGAATGGAGAACACACGAAGTTTTCTCGAACATGAACGTGCTCGGAGAATATGATTTCATAAATGAAGACGGCAACACCGCGAGAGAAAAAGTTCAGAAGTACGAGGATACAGAATCTCAGGGCGGACACGGCACTGCCACGCTTTCTTCGCTCGGCGGGTTCAAGGAGGGAAAACTTATCGGTCCCGCGTTCAACTCTGATTTTCTTCTCGCCAAGACAGAATACTCCGCATCCGAAACACCGATGGAAGAAGATTACTGGCTCGAAGCCGCCGAGTGGGCGGAATCGCAGGGCGCGGACATAATCACGAGTTCCCTTGTTTACAAAGGTTATGACAAGCCGTACGATTTGAATTCGTACGCTTATAACGATTTTGACGGCAACACCGCAATAACTACAATCGCGGGCGACATCGCGGCATATCTCGGAGTGGTAGTATGCAACGCGATGGGAAATTACAATCAGACGGAACCGCCTTCAATCGGCTCAGCCGCCGACGGAGATTCCGTTATCGGTGTGGGAGCCGTGAACACGAACGGAAAAATCGCAGGTTTCAGTTCTAACGGTCCCGCGAGCGACGGAAAGATTAAACCCGACGTTGTCGCACCCGGTGTATCGGTTTACGTGGCGAAAATGGGCGACAATAACAGATACGAGTTTTCCAACGGCACGTCATTCGCGACGCCGATAACGGCGGGCGTTTGCGCGCTTATTCTTTCAGCGCATCCCGAACTGACAGCGATGCAGGTGAGAGACGCTCTGAGAAACACTGCGGATAATTCTATGACGCCTAATAACGTTTACGGATACGGACTCATCAACGCTCTGAAAGCCGTGCTGTATTTCGGTCCCGTTTGGAGCAACGACGTCACGGTCAGCGTGAACGGAAGTTCGATGCAGATTTCGGTATCTTTCGCGGCAAACGATATTCCGAACGGCGAATCGGTGGTTATACATTACAAGACAAAGAGCGGAAGCAGGTACAAAACGAAAACGATGACGCTTTCCAAAAGCATAAAGGATTTAAAATTCGCAGGTGAATACACTGCTGAACTGAAAACGGACGAAACTGATTACTATTTTATTTATACCGATAAGTCGGGAAAAGAATTTACAGGTTTTAAAAAGTGATTTCTGTTTTGTTAAGAACCGGTTACGGATAAGTCCTTTCTGATTTTGACTCGTTCCCAAACCATTCAGGAACGAGTCAGATTCGGCAGAAAAGTTATGCTCTCATTTATTGCCGGCATCAGCCGCTGAAAACAGCGTCCGAAGATTCAAGAATCACACGACATTTCATCATCAATCCTGATACACACACTCATTCCGTTTTCTCATTATGAGAATGTAATATCATTTCAATACCCTACCCGTCCGCCGGGAATTCAATCCAAAGGCAAAATCAACGTTTTTAGATGGTATAATTTTTGCTGAATTAACTTCAGTCCGAACTTCACGAGGGTTTAAGATGAAACTTATAAACACGTATTTTATCGTTATATTCTGCATTTTCCTGTCAGGAAAATTGTATTCTCAAAATTACTCACAGGTATCCGTGACGGGTTTCAATTATGATATGATAGCCAACGGAGGTCCGGGAACGAATCAGGCATACAACACCACAAACATTATTTTCGACGGCGACAATGCTTATGCCGGGCACGTGATGTACAGCACAGATTTCAGGGGTAACTACAATCAAAGCACCGCGCCCGAGGGAGGGCTTCCGTCAAACAGGCTCATAACAAGCGTTAACAACACCGCGATTACATATCTCCTTCAGCCGTACGGCGGAAACAACGTGCTGTTTCTGTCAAACACCAACACTACAGGAACGCTTTCACTGACCAATCCGCAGTCATACCAGAGGCTCGCCATACTTGCTTCGAGCGCGGAAGGCTCATCATCATTCACGGTGAGGTTAAACTTCAACGATTCAACCTACGCGGATTATTCTTTCAGTGTTTCCGACTGGTTCAACGGCACGGGATACGCGATACAAAAAATCGGAAGGGTTAACGCGAGAAATTACGGCACGGCGTACCACGACAGGTACGACGACATCGACGGAACATCAACAAACAATCCGCGTTTGTACGACTGCTATATAACACTTGCAAACAACGATATGTTCAAGGTCCTGACAAGCATACGTTTTACGAAAACAGTTTCGGGTAACAGCAGAACGGTGGTTCTCGCTGTATGCGGTCTCAACCCTCTTTCCGCTCCGACTGCTCTTGCGGCGACTAACATAGCAAGCGCGTCATTCACAGCGAACTGGACATCCGTATCAAACGCGACGAAATACAGACTCGACGTGTCTCTTACTCCTGATTTCAGTTCATTCGTTACGGGCTTCAACAATCTGGACGCGGGAAACACGCTTTCGTATTCCGTAACAGGACTTTCGGGCGGGACGTATTATTACAGAGTCAGGGCTGAGAACTCATACGGACAGAGCATACATTCAAACACGATTACCGCCGCTATAACACCGCAGGTTCAGGCATCGGAGATTACTTTTTCGAAGGTAGGCATCGTCAAGTTCAAGATTTCCTGGACACGCGGCAGCGGAAGCCACTGCGCCGTTTTTCTTTATCAGGGAAGTTCAGGCTCTCCCGCGCCCGTCAACGGGATTGCGTATAATTCAAGTCCGAATTTCGGAAACGGCTCGCAAATCGGCAGTTCAGGATGGTATTGCGTTTATTCGGGAACGGGAACAAGCGTTACCGTAACGGGTTTGTCACAGAATACGACCTACCGCGCGATGGTTTGTGAATTCGGCTCATCCGTTTCGCCTGCTTATAATATTTCTTCTTCCTCCGCTAACACGGCAAATCAGACGACAGTGCTTCCTAATCAGGCATCGAATGTAAATTTCCTCAACGTCGGCTCTAATAACCTGACTATAAACTGGACTGAAGGTAACGGGAACGGAAGATGCGTTTTCATGAAGACGGGAGCGACAGGTACGCCCGAACCGGTTAATAATTCGACTTACAATGCTTCCAACGTGTTCGGAAACGGAAGCCAGATAGGAAACACCGGTTGGTTCTGCGTTTACAACAGCGCTGCCGCGACTGACGCGGGAAATCTCACTATAACGAATCTTGAGAACAGCACTTCATACATCGTGATGGTATGCGAGTATTACGATACCACAGGAAGCGAGTATTACATTAACAACACCGCCTTGTTGAACCCAAACTCGCACGAGACAACGCTTCCTGTCAGCCTCTCCTCATTTACTGTTACGGTAAAGGAAAACAGCGCGGTCTTAAAATGGCTGACAACATCTGAAATTAATAATTCCAGTTTCGAGGTCGAGAGGAGGAGAAAAGAAGAAACAGTCTGGATAATGACCGGAAGCGTTAAAGGAAACGGGAATTCAAACGTCCCTGTCGAATACTCGTTCGAGGACAGGAATCTTGAATCGGGTTCCTACGCTTACAGGCTCAAGCAAATCGATTACAACGGTAACTTCGAATATCACGTTCTGAACGGTATCGCCGAAATAAAACAACCGGTCAGTTTTTCGCTCGACCCGAATTATCCGAATCCGTTCAACCCCGAAACATATATCGGTTTTTCGATACCCGAAGAATGCTTCGTCGAACTTGCAGTTTACGACTTGTCCGGAAGAAAAGTTGAATTGCTCGTGAGCGGAAAAATGAAAGCGGGATATTACAAGCATAAATTTGCTTCCAGGAATCTCGCATCGGGTGTGTACGTTTACAGGCTTGCCGCCGGGAAGTTCGTCAGGTCGATGAAAATGACGTACATAAAGTAAATCTGAAAACCTCTAATTGCTAATCTCTAACCTCTAATTGTTTTGCTCTAACTGTTTTGCTCTAATTGTCTTGCTCTAATTGTTTTGC
>CAZOQR010000039.1:4426-15916 GCA_964581915.1 uncultured Ignavibacteriaceae bacterium
CTAATTGTTTTGCTCTAACTGTTTTGCTCTAATTGTCTTGCTCTAATTGTTTTGCTCTAACTGTTAACTGCTTATTGTTTTGCTCTAACTGTTAACTGCTAATTGTTAACTGTTAATTGCTAACTGCTCAACTCTCTCTCGGCAATCTCACAGAGAATATGTCCCACGGTGATGTGCGACTCCTGAATTCTCTGTACGTTTTCGGACGGTATGCATACGGAAATATCGCAGGCTTCTTTCATCTTGCCGCCTGTCTTTCCGAGTAGTCCGATTGTCTTGATTCCCATTTCTTTTGCTTTGGCGAGCGCGTTGAGGATGTTAGGCGAATTTCCGCTAGTCGAGATGCCGATAAGGACATCCCCTTTTCTGCCGAGTCCTTCGACGTTTCTCGAGAATATGTTTTCAAAGCCGATATCGTTTCCTCCAGCGGTAATGTTCGACGAATCCGTCGTTAGCGCTATCGCGCCGATTGCCTTTCTTTTCACGTCGTGTGAAAGCCTTACCATGAACTCCGTCGCGATGTGCTGGCAGTCCGCCGCGCTGCCGCCGTTTCCGCAAAACATTAGTTTGCCTCCGCTCTTAACGGTTTCGACGAGCAGGTCAGCCGCCCTGTTTATATCCGTTAAACAGTGTTTCAGCACTTCGAGTTTTATTTCCGAACTTTCCTTAAGCGACGCGTCTATGAAATTTTTTCTGTCGAACATGTCAGTTTATAATGTTTTGAATTATTTTTTTCGTCGTGCCGAGGTTCTCCTCGAAAACCGTCCTGCACCCGCACCTCAATTTATCATAATATTCCTTATCACTCAATACTTTTCTGAGTTCACGGTAAAACGAATCCCTCGAATCCACGATTATTCCGCAGCCTTTTCCCGAAAGAATTTCATCCTCGTCGGAATTTTTCACCTTATTCGAAAAAAGCACGGGTATGTTGTAAACCGCAGGCTCGAGCACGTTGTGCAGTCCGGTGCGGAAGCCGCCGCCCACATAAGCCGCATACGCTATAGAATAAAGACCCATCAGTTTACCGATGCAGTCAACGATTATAACGTTTTCTCCTCCGTAATTCCCGAGAGCCGAATACCTTACGCTTCTCAGATTCGGATAACTCTCCTCCAGATTCTTTTCGATAGCGAGTATCTTCGTTTCCTTCGGCTCGTGAGGCACAATAATCGTAAGCAGGTTCTTCTCGAACTTCATCAGTTTGTTCACGACGGGGAGAATTATGTCCTCGTCGTCCTTCCAGGAACTGCCTATAACGAAAACTTTCCTGCCCGAATACACGCCTGCGTCGAGCGCTTCCTTATTTTTTGGATTCTTCGACGCTTCGACGACTCTTTCGAACTTTGAATCGCCTGCAAGAATTATTTCCGTCTTCGTGCCTTTCATCAGCAACCTGTAATTGTCGAAGTCCGATTTGTCTATCGCGAACATCTTGTCAATCATTCCGTACATCGTTTTCTTGAAGGAGCGAACGAGTATCAGATTCCACCAGAAATCGTTCTCGTCGTAGCGCGCGTTCGCGATTATTATCTTCGCCCCGCGCTTTCCCGCAGAATAAAGGAAATTGAACCAGAGGTCGTAGCGCATCAAAATTACCATGTCGGGCTTTATCGTTTCGAGGAAATCGTTAACTCCGCCGTACGAATCAAAAGGAAGGTATGATTTTTTCACGTCGGGATGAGGTATGTTCGAGTTCCTGTATCCCGAGGGCGAAAAAAAAGTCACGATTACGTTGTAACCGTGACTTCTCAATTCGTTCATTATCGGGATTGCCTGCTGGTACTCGCCGAGCGAGGAAGAATGTATTATGACCCTTTTCCCTTCCTTGAAATCCCATCCACGGATTTCTCCGGATATGTTTTTCCTGCCTTTGAATCCCTCCGCTATCTTCGCGTTGAAAAATGAGAGAACCCTGAAACCTGTCCAGAGCAAAGGCAGCAAAAAGAAGTTATATACCCCAAACCAGAACTTCAGCATAATTGTAGGAAGTCGTTAAACTTCCATTATTTCTTTTTCTTTTTTCTGAAGAAGAGCGTCAATCTCCTTTATGTACTGGTCGGTGAGTTTCTGCACTTCCGTCTCGGCGTGTTTTCTTTCGTCTTCGGAAATGTGGTCTTCCTTCTCCGTCTTTTTCAACTTTTCGATTTCGTCTCTTCTTATGTTTCTAATGGATATCCTCGCGTCCTCAGTGAGTTTCTTGACGAGTTTCACGAGTTCCTTTCTTCTTTCCTCGTTGAGGGGAGGAATCGGAATTCTTATGATAGTCCCGTCGTTGGCGGGATTAAGTCCGAGGTTCGCGTTCAGAATCGCTTTCTCTATGAATGGAATGACGGTCTTGTCCCAGGGCTGAACCGTTATAGTGTGAATGTCAGGCGTGTTAAGATTGCCGACCTGATTCAGCGGCGTGGGATTTCCGTAATAATCGACCTTGATTCCTTCCAGCAGTCCGACGGATGCCTTGCCGGTTCTTACCTTCACGAATTCAGCCGTGAGATGCTCGACGGCTTTTATCATTCTGTCTTTTGTGATTTTAAGAATATCCTTTACCATAATTCAAGAATTTAATTATGAAATAGTTGTACCGATGTTACCGCCCGTGAGCAGTTTCCTGAGGTTGCCTTTTTTGTTCATGTTGAACACGACCATCGGAAGTTTATTTTCACGGCACAAGGTTATAGCGGTGTGGTCCATCACCCGTAAATCCTTCTGAAGGACTTCACTGTAGGAAAGTTTCCTGAACATTTTCGCCCGCGGATTCTTTTCGGGATCGGAATCGTAAACTCCGTCAACCCTCGTGCCTTTGATAATAACATCGGATTTTATTTCTATCGCTCTTAGAGCCGCGGCCGTGTCAGTCGTGAAATACGGCTCGCCCGTTCCCGACGCGAATATTACGACTCTTTTTTTCTCCAGATGCCTTGCGGCGCGCCTTATAATAAGCGGCTCCGCAATCTGGTCCATCTTGATAGCCGACTGTATGCGAGTGTATATGCCTCTTTTTTCGAGCGCGTTCTGCAAAGCCAGCGAATTTATAACCGTCGCCAGCATTCCCATCATGTCGCCCGTTAACCTGTCGACTCCCTGCTGTGAAGCGGAGAGACCGCGGTAAATGTTGCCCCCGCCGATTACGATGCCGATTTCGATTTTCAGTTTCACCGCGCCGGCGACGTCGTCCGCTATGCGTCCGACGATTTCCGAATCAATGCCGAAACTCTTCTTGCCCATCAGCGACTCGCCGCTGAGTTTCAGCAGTATCCTCTTGAATTTTGCAGGCATTATTTTGAAATTAATTTATCCTAATTGGAACCTTGACATCTCCGTTACGTCGAGCGGCTCGCCCGTTCTCTTCGTGTATTCTTTCAGAAGGTCGCCCACCGACTTATTCGCTTCCTGAATGAATTCCTGCTCGAGCAGGCAGTTTTCCTGGAAGAACTTTTCCAGTTTGTTCATCGTGATTTTTTCGATAATGTGCTCGGGCTTCTTTTCGTTCCTCGCCTGTGTCTGGTAAATTTCGAGTTCCTTTTCTATGACGTCGGGAGACACTTCGTCTCTTCTCACCGCAATCGGCGTCATCGCGACAGTCTGCATCGCGAGTTTCTGTCCGAGCGAGTTCGCCTCTTCGGTGAACTTTCCCTTGAGACCGACTATGGCTCCGACCTTGCTTCCGAAGTGAATGTAAGTAGATACAAATCCGCCTTCAACGCTAATAATTTTGACTCTCTTCATTTCAATCTTCTCGCCCACGCTCGCCATCATGCTGTCTATCGATTCCTGAACCGTCAGTCCGTCCTTGCCCTTCGCTCCGAGCAGTTTCACGACGTCCTCGACGTTGTTCGCCAGCGCCGTATCGGCTATGTTCTGCGCGAAGTTCTGAAAACCGTCGCCCTTCGCCACGAAATCCGTTTCACAGTTGATTTCGATTATCGCGCCTCTTGTTCCGTCTTCGCTGATGCTCGATTTAACTGCGCCTTCTTTCGCGATTTTATCCGCTCTTTTTGTAGCCATCGCCGCGCCTTTCTTGCGCAGGTATTCGATTGCCTTGGGAATGTCGCCGTTGGTTTCGGTCAGGGCAGTCTTGCAGTCGCCCATACCCGCTCCGGATTTTTCCCTTAACTCTTTTATAAGTTCTATTGTGATTGCCATATTATTATGATTTAATTTTTATTTGTTTCCATTTTTTCTTTCATTTCGTCCATCTCGTCCTCTTTTCTCGTCTTTGCCATCTGGTTTCCGTCAACTATCGCGTCAGCGAACGCCTTCGTTATAATCTCAATCGACTTCACGGCGTCGTCATTCGCGGGCACGGGATAATCGATGAGTTCGGGGTCGCAGTTCGTATCAACGATAGCGTAAATCGGGATGTTGAGTTTTCTCGCTTCGTCTATCGCGATGTGCTCTTTCTTTATGTCAACGAGGAAAAGCGCGCCCGGAAGTTTTGTCATCGACGAAATGCCGTTGAGAACTTTTTCGAGTTTCTCCTTTTCGCGCATCATTATGAGTCTTTCCTTCTTCACGAATTTTTCGAGCGAGCCGTCGGTTTCCATCTTCTGAAGCGACATGAGTTTCTTTATGCTCTTCCTGACGGTGTTGAAGTTAGTCAGCATTCCGCCGAGCCATCTTTCGGAAACGTAGAAAGAATCGCATCTCTCCGCCTGTTCCTTTATGATTGCCTTCGCCTGTTTCTTCGTTCCGACGAAAAGAACCTTCTTGCCTTCCGCTGCGATTCTCGCTGCCGAATTGCAGGCTTCCTCGAGAAGCCCGAGACTCTTCTTTAAATCAATGATGTGGATTCCGTTTCTTTCCATGAAGATGTATTTCTTCATCTTTGGATTCCATCTTCTTGTAAGGTGTCCGAAATGTGAGCCCGCCAGAAGCAGGTCTTCGATTTGTACTTTGCCCATTTGTTTTTATCTCCTGAATAAAAGCCGGTGTGTAACCCGAAAAGCAAGTTGTATGCAGTTTATAAACCTTCCCGGTTTATGCGGCTTTTGTTTTTCTTCTATTCCCGTCATCTTTCTCGGCACATCCCTCGCGGGACACGGGTGCTCCGAAATCGGAGAATATGTATTATTAAAAAATAGTTTATTAAAAAATCGTTCTTTATCTCTTTGAGAACTGGAATCTCTTGCGCGCTTTGGGTCTTCCGTATTTCTTTCTTTCGACCATTCTCGGGTCTCTCGTCACGAAACCGCCCTTGCGAAGCGCGGGCTTGAGTTCCTCGTTGATTGTAATCAGCGAGCGCGCTATCGCGAGTTTTATCGCGTCTATCTGTCCCCTGAATCCGCCGCCGACAACCTTTATGTTGGTGTCGTATGTGCCCGCGGTTCCCGTCACTGCGAAAGGCTGCATTATGTTCTTAACGTGTTCTTCCTTTTTCAGGAAATCAAGAGCGCTCTTTCCGTTTATTGTCACGGTGCCGTTGCCGGCAACTAACTGCGCGCGGGCTACCGCCGTTTTCCTTCTACCTACTTTTATTGGTGTGCTTACTGTCATTAAATATTCTTTCTAATTATTTTATGTTTAATGCGACTGGCTTCTGAGCCGAATGCGGATGCTCGCTGCCTTTGTAAACTTTCAGTTTGCCGATTAACGCGCTTCCGAGTTTCGTCTTGGGCAGCATTCTCTTAACTGCGAGAGTTATTATCCTTTCGGGATGCGTCGCCGACACTTCCTTGAAACTTCTTATCCTCTGACCGCCCGGATACCTCGAGTGCGTCTTGTAATCTTTCAACTCCGCTCTCTTGCCCGTCAGTCTAACCTTGTCGGCATTGATTACTATTACCCAGTCTCCGACGTCGGAGTTCGGCGTGAACTGAGGATTGTATTTTCCTCTGATTCTTTTTGCAACTTCACTTGCAAGACGACCGAGGACTTTTCCATCGGCATCGACTACATACCAGTTGTTGGGATTCTCTTCCCTTTTGGCGAATTTGGTAATCCTTACAGATTTTTTTATCGTTTCTTTCATCTCGATTTTCATTAAAACATTAAAATTAACTGATTTACTCCACATTGTCAATGTAAAGAAAATTCAATCTCTTTCTTTTATTTGAAGCGCAGTGTTTCTTCTGTATTTCACGTATTTTTTTTGTCCCGATTTATTTTTTAATTCTCCGATAAATAGGCGGGTTTACTCCATTCCGTTTTTCTATATGTTTTTTCTTGTCATTATTTTATACATTTATTTAACCATATATCTTATAATGAGATGAATAGAGCCTGTTTCCTCCTTTTGCTTGTACTTGTTCTTTCCATAACTGGATATGTATTTCCTCAGTCTAAAACTAAATGGTATCAGTTCAATTGCGATAATACAGAGAGAATCAATTACATGACCTCTGATTACGCCGTAGGTAACAACGGAACTCTGCTAAAAAGGAAATCAGATGACTCCGGCTGGCAAAGGATTAATGTCGGGGTTAATAACGACCTCACTTCAATATTTGCTTTTGGTACTCTACACTTCATTACAGGCAGCGGCGGGCTTGTCCTTAAATCAACAAATTCAGGAAGCACCTGGATTAACGTTTCAATTGGTCTTAACGAATATATAAAGAGAGGCGCCGGTTTCACGAGTTCCGGAAAAGATTTTTTCTTCATCGTATGCAGGTCGGGAAAAATATACCGCTCTACAAATGAAGGCGCTGACTGGGTACAGATTCCTTCCGGCACGAATGAAGAACTCAGAGCCGTAGCCTTCGGCAAAAGCATAGTCACGGGCACGGTCTATGGCGTGGCAGTCGGCACTAACGGCACTGTCATCACCAGCACGAATTACGGTCAAAACTGGGAAGCGTTGAACACTATGCAGACTGTAAATTATAATGACGTGGCTTTCAGAGATTCGTCAAGTTCTTTGATAGTAGGCGATAACGGTTCCTATCTAGGTGTTTATAGAACAAACGGTTACTGGTACAGGGTCTTTAACAGCCTGAACGTTGAAAAGAATTTCAACACGATAAGTTCCTATGGCAACTGGAATACTCCCCAGATAATGGCGGGCGATGAAGGCAACTGCTTTATATTCAAGAATTATAATTACAGTTTCGAAAATACGTATTATAATTATAACTTCACCGCAAGCGCCTGCGACAGTAACAGGTATTACCTCTCGGCGGATAACGGGAAAATACTGTTAGGCACATTCGACAGTCTTTTTTATAACATTTATTCTCTTTCGGCCAATAACATCCTGACCCATCTGAAAGATAACGGAGTTTTCAATAACGGATATCTTTATCCGAAAGGCGGTGGTTTTATCTGGCCGAAAGACCTCGGCAAATATTCAATCTTAACGAGCGGATTCAACATCTGCGCTATGATGAACAATCAGTTGAGAATGGCAGCATCCTCCTATGGCAGCGAATTCGCGAAAGGATACTGTTCGTACGGAATGTTCAATACCGATTCGAGATTTAAACTTTACAGAATAAGAAAAGGCGATACGGAAAGTAATTACGATTACGCGCACTGGTCGGATATGGTGCCGTTCGGCGCGCCGTATTTCGACAGGAACATAAACGGTATCTATGATGCGGGCATCGACCTGCCGGGCGTGAAAAACGCCGACGAGACGCTGTTCCTGTGCATGTCCGACGCGAATCCGACGCTCCATAATCCGAACACGGGTTTCGGCGGCGCTACATTTCCCCTTAACGCCGAAATTCATTTGAGCATGTGGAGTTACAATTTCGGAATGATGAAGGACGTCAACTTTATTAAAATCGAATTCTTCAATAAATCGCCTTTGTACGAAACGTATATATGGAATTCGACACGCGCCGGATTCTATGTTGATTTTGATTTTGAATCAGGTTTTAATGACGCGATGGCAAGCGACAGCGCGAGGAACCTCGCAATCGCTTATTCTCATAGGGACAGTACGGGTTTCTTCGGCTCTCATCCACCTGCTGCAGGTCTGACCTTGCTTAAGGGTGTTACCCTGGAAGGGAAAAATTTAAAGTCAACTTCAATTACAAGGCTCATTCACGGTGAGACCAGTGTTTACTGCGAAACCGAACCTGAAGGAGACGCTTCGGGCGCGTATAACCTTCTTAAAGGTCTTAAAAGAGACGGTACAAAATGGATTGTTCCGAATTCATATCCTGCGGCTCCGACGAAATTTGTCTTCTCCGGCGACCCGGAGACTAATTCGGGCTGGACATATTTGAAAGGAAGACTCAATAACTGCGGCGATTCTGTTTCGGGAAGCGTAATCCCGGAATACCCCGGCGATAAAAAATTCCTCATCTCAACCGGCAGCGATAATCTGATGATTCTTCCCCATCAGTCGCAGGTTATTTACGCGGCGCAGATGATTGCAAGAGGCACGAGCAACCTTAACTCGGTAACTAAACTTAAAGAACTGTGCGACAGCGTTATCGCGTTCTATGAAAAGGGTTTCCCCGTGCCGGGCGATACGCTCAACATTCTGCCGAATGGTTATTTCCTGCACCAGAATTACCCGAATCCGTTCAACGCTACGACCAGAATCTCATTTGATTTGCCGCAACAGGACAATGCCTCACTTAAAGTATACGACGTAACAGGAAGACTCGTGGCGACTCTTTTCGACGGCAGGTTGAATACAGGAAGGTATGAATTTACCTGGAATGCGGCAAATTTTTCGAGCGGAGTTTATTTCTATAAACTTAATACAACAGATTATTCAAAAGTTTTAAAGATGGTCCTGATTAAATAAACCGTTTAAGCAATTAATTTTAATTTTATGCGTACACTGAAATTATTTTCTGTTATCGCGGCGGTGCTGATAATGAACACGCTGCTTTTCTGCCAGACATCCCTTAAGTGGTATGCATTCCCAATTAACACGACAGAAACCATAAACTGCCTTTCCCCATATTTCGCCGCAGGTAACAACGGCAAAGTGTTCTGGCACTATATGTACAACTGGAATGATATTTCTCCGCAGACTAACGTGAATTTCTACGGAATGCTCGACGGAATCTTCGCAGGCGAGAACGGAAAAATATTCATGACAACGAACAGCGGAAAAAACTGGTCCGATATTTCCATAGGCGAAAACGTTACGATAAACTGCTTGAAATCACTTCAGACATCTTCGGCTTCTTTTATACTGTTCGCGATCGGTAATTCGGGAAGAATTTTCTATTCCACTAACAACGGCACAAACTGGACATCCGCCGCGTCCGGAACTTCGAACGACCTCAAATCAATTCTTTTCTCTTCTTACAAGGTTAACGGTTATTTTCAGGGAATTATCGCGGGCAGAAACGGGACGATTCTCGTAAGCACTAACTCGGGAATGAACTGGTCTCAGATAAATACCGGTCTGCAGTCCGACCTTAACTCGTTGTCGTTCTCCGATAATACGCATTTATACGCCGCGGGCGATAACGGCGTTCTTATGAACTCTCCCGACTTCGGGCATAACTGGAATATCATAAATCTTTATACATACTCGAACTTCAAAACAATTTCATTCAGCAGTGCAGGCACGAATCCTCCAACCGGATGGGGGCTTCTGGCGGGTGATAACGGCGCCTGCTTCATATCTACGGACTACGGCTCCACCTGGAGTTTCGAGAATACGGGCTTTAATTGCGACTTCAAAGCCGGCTTCCCTGATTACAGTTCCAACAAAGTATATCTATCGGGCACAGGCGGAAAAATACTCGTCCGTATGCAGGACAGTCTTTATAATTTTCAGTACGATTTGTCTGCCAATAATATAAGAACCCGCGTGTGCAAAGACGGCGTGTTCAATCAAAATTATGATTATTCAAACTCACCCGGTTTCGAATGGCCTAAAGATTCATCTTATTATCAGATTTTCACGAGCGGAATTAATATCTGCGCGAAGGCGAATAACAGAATCAAAATGGCGTCCGCCTCATTCAGAGGCGAATATGTTCCCGGTTATTGTTCCAACGGTTACTTTCTGACCGACTCCCGATTTAAACTGTACAGAGTCAGAAAAAACGATAATCCGGAAAATCCGGATTACGCCAATTGGTATAAAATGGTGCCGTTCGGCGCGCCTTATTTCGACAGGAACGGAAACGGAGTGTACGACCGTGGTATCGATATACCGGGCATGAAAGGCGCGGATGAAACAGTTTTTATTTGTCTGACTGACGCGGACCCCTCGCACCATAACCAAAGCAGCGGCTTCGGAGGCGGAACTCCGCCCTTGAATGCCGAAGCGCATTTCACTATCTGGGCTTATGATTACGGAAGAATGAAGGACGTCAATTTTATGAAGGTTGAATTCATAAATAAATCCCCGCAGGAACCAAAGTATATCTGGGATTCAACTTTCTTTAGTCTCTTCTTCGACTTTGATGTCTGGGGCTCAACGAATAACTTTATGGGCTGCGACAGCGCGCGCAATATGGCATTCGGTTATGTCAACATCGATTCTTCCTACTATTACGGCAAACATCCCCCAGCCGTCGGAATGAGCATTCTCAAAGGACTAAAGGTCGGCAGCGCTGTTCTTAAATCAACGTCTGCCGTGCGCATACACCACTTCAACAACGACCCCATAAGATGCGAGATTGAACCCGAAGGGAATCTCACCGCGGCGTATAACGTGATGCGCGGAAGAAAAAATGACGGAACAAAATGGGTAATTCCTTATACGAATCCTCCTCAGATTACAAAATACACATTCTCGGGCGACCCCGAAACAGGCACCGGCTGGCTTCCTTCACTCGGCAGAGTGAGCAACTGCGGCGATTCAATTACCGGCGCAGTGCTTCCGGAATATACCGGAGACAAGAGAGCAATACTCAGTTCCGGGGACGATAATCTCAAAATAATGCCGGGCGATACGCAGATTGTTTACGCGGCGCAGTTCGTGGCGAGAGGATTTAATAACCTAAACTCCGTTACGCGGCTTAAAGAACTTTGCGACAGCGTGCTCGCGTTTTATGAAGCGGGTTTCCCCGTCCCGATGACGGACACGGTGCTCTCCCTGCCAGCGAACTATTATCTCTCGCAGAACTACCCGAATCCCTTCAACGCGGTTACAAAAATTAAATTCGAAATTCCGAAAGACGAGTTCATTACCGTAAAAGTATATGACGTGACAGGCAGATTGATTAATACAATCGTAAGTCAGTACTATAAAGCCGGAAGATACGAAATCTCGTTCGACGCCCGCTCGTTCGCAAGCGGCGTTTATTTCTACAGGTTCGAATCTTCAGGACTTAAAGAGGTGAAGAAGATGGTGCTAATAAAATAACAACCGCTGATAACTGATTACAATAAAAAGAGTCCGCCGAAGCGGACTCTTTTTTTATGTATCTTTGGAAACAACAACTAAATGACTTAACTAATTATCCGATATTGCTAATTCCTAATTGCTAATTTTTCATTGCTCTTTGCTCTTCGCTAATTTTTCACTGCTAATTGTTCACTGCTCATTGTTCATTGCTCTTTGCTCTTCGCTAATTGTTCACCGCTAATTGTTCACCGCTAATTGCTCTTTGTTCATTGCTA
>CAZOQR010000040.1:0-15836 GCA_964581915.1 uncultured Ignavibacteriaceae bacterium
AGCAGTTAACAATTAGCAGTTAACAATTAGCAGTTAGCCGTTGATAATGCAAAATCAGTAATTAGAAAAATGATGTTATAAAGTATCGTCATTAGTTCGCAAATATTTTATTGATGACTAAAGTCCTCTTACATCGTTAGTTTTTCATCTCGCATTACAGGCGGGGTTACAATAAGAGATTGCGGAAATCGTTTTTTAAGAAGTCTCTATTTATTTGCAATCAGATTTTTTTATATTACCTTAGTTAAAACTTAGCGATTACCGATAATGAGCAAGATTGACAGATTCATATTCACGGTAATATACGGCGGCGTGATGCCCGTGTTTTTATTTCTGGCGTTTTGGTGGAGCACGATAAAAATAATTCCGGAAAGATACATTTTCATATTTGCTTTTTCGGGTATTATTCTCGGTCTGGTTTTCGACGCTTTATATCTGAAGAAGATAATGAAAAATATTTTCGACGCGAACATTTTTCTTCCGCTGCTCGTATTCATTTTTTATTCCGTATGCATTTACGGTTTCTTCATGGGAGTCCCCGTATTCAACGCGGTGATGGGATTAATCGCGGGGAGATACTGCGCGCTTCGGGCGGGATATCTCGGGCAGGATAATGAGCAGAAAAGAAAATCAGGCAAATGCTCCGCCGCGGTTTCTTCATTCGTGCTGGCAGCGTTTTGCGCCGCTTCCGCCGTGCTCGCGGTGAATCACAAGAATACGCCGAACGAAATCAAACACATGCTTGGTTTGCAGTTCGATGTTAACCGGACGATGGTGTGGCTTATTATTATTATCGGCGGCACGCTTCTGGTCGCATCGGAATATTATCTGACTCTGTTTGCTTTCAGAAGAAAAACTTCATTCAGTTAGCAGTTAACATTCAGCAATTAACAATTGGAGATTATCTTATATCAATTGGCAGTTTGTTCATATAGAATAGTATTTATAATAAAATGATGTTTTAAAGAATGGGCTATAGTCAGAAAGATTTTATTGAGGATTAAAGTACTCATGCTATGTTTGTCTTTCACCCCGCCTTAAAAGGTGGGGTTACAAAAAGAGATTGAAGATAATGTTGTTTTGATTACTCTAACACCGCGGCAAAAGCCGGAGTTAGAAAAAAACGGTTAACAGTTAACTGTTAACTGCTAACTGTTAATTGTCCTCATCGTCTTCCCACTCGTATTTCGGGGGTTTCGGGTCAGTGTTTCTGAAAAGTATCGCGCAAAATATTCCGACAGCAGCGCCGGAGATGTGCGCTTCATAGGACACGGCAGGGTCATAAGGCAGTATTCCCCAGACAAGTCCGCCGTAAAGAAAAGTCACGAGGAGCGAAAGTCCTACAGATCTTGTATCGCGCCTGACGAGCCCCACAAAGAAAAGAAACGCTAATATTCCGTAAACTACGCCGCTTGCTCCGATATGATATGCAGGCCGGGCGAGGAACCAGACAATCGCATTTGGCAGGAAGTATATTAATACGAAGACTCTCACGGAAGAATTTATGTAAGCATAAAACAGAAAAATCATGAGCACGAAAAGCGTTATGCTGTTCGACGCGAGGTGTGAGAAATCTCCGTGTATGAGCGGAGCGGTGATTATTCCGACCAGTCCCGCCGCTTTCATCGGATAGACGCCGAGAAAACTCAGGTCCGTTTTCGTGTAATGCTCGAAAATCTTAACCAACCACAGAACAGACACGAAAACAGCAGTAATAATGACGCTTATCCTGAATTTGACCTTGTTAGCCTCGGCATCAGGGTCGATTTCGTCCGGTTCATCAATGAAGTCATATTCGTCTTCTTCCCGCAAGAATATAATTTTTTTAACGTTTATTTTGTTGTTATAAAATACCAATTTAATAATATTTTAACAAATGGATAAGAAATTTGACATCATACACGGTCTTATTGAAAAAAACAGGAAAATTGTACTGACGACTCATCTTCTTCCCGACGGCGACGCCATCGGCAGCGAACTGGCACTATACTATTACTTTCTCAAGAAAGGAAAAGACGCAAGCATAATCAATCATAACGAATCTCCCGACCACCTGATATTTCTCGATGATGAAAAAGTAATACGGAGGTACCGCGACAGGAAAGCGGAAAATGACAGAATAATAGCGGAAGCCGATTTAATATTCGTAGTGGACACGAATGAATACGCGCGTTTGCGTTCGATGGAAGACGCGATAAGAAAATCAAATGCAAAAAAAGTTTGCATAGACCATCATCTCGGGCTGGACACGAACGGTTTTGACGCGTACGCCACGGATCCCGACGCGCCCGCCACATCCGAAATGCTTTATGAATTCATATGTTCCGACAATCCTGATTTCATAGATAAAAGAATCGCCGATAATCTATATGCCGGAATAATGACGGACACGGGCTCGTTCCGTTATCCGAGAACAACCGAAAAAACTTTCCGCATTTGCGCGGAACTGATAAAGAAGGGCACGGACCCTGTGCACGTTTACGACATGATTTACAACAACATCCCGCAGGATAAGGTGAAACTGCTCGCGCGTTTCATAGACAGTCTGACCTTTCATTTCAAGAGAACCCTCGTCATAGGAACGGTCACGATGAAAGATTTCAGGGAATTTCATTCCGACGTGAAAGACGTCGAGGGCTTTTCATCGTTCCTCATGACGATGAAACACATCAAAGCGGGATTTCTGATTGTCGAACTGCCCGACAGTTGCAAGATATCATTCCGCTCAAAAGGCGAGGTCAGGATAAACGAATTCGCGAAGAAATACGGCGGGGGCGGGCACAAGAACGCCGCGGGAGCGACTGTCGAGAACGCGGACATATTCGAACTCAAGGACAAACTTGTCCGGGATTACGAGTCTTTCATATCGGCGAAGAAATAAAACCGTGTCAATCCGTTCCGTTTAAATGTGTTTAATCTGTAAAGCGTATAATTTATTTTTGTTATATTTATAGTATGTTCGAACAAATAACCGAAAAACGTATAAATGATGCTTCGAGGGAAGTCGGCAGGATGCACGACTACACCTACGAGTCCGTCATAAACAGCGGTCTCAACGAATTCACCAGAAACTTCATACTTTCGGAGAGCGGCAATTACGGCTCGAGGGAAGCGATGCTCAAAGCCTCGGAGAAAGCGGTCAAACTTCTGATAAATTACACGCTGAGACCGAAATGGACGATCGTAAATTTTATTTTCGGCAGCATAGATTCAAAGCCGTCATCCGAAATACTGAAAAAAGTTGAGGTGTTCACTTTTTACCATTACTATCTCGAACTCATCAGAAGCATAGCACTTGACAGCGAGCAGATATCCGTCAAGAAAATTACAGTCGATTCGGCGCTTGAAAGCGTTAACAAGGACATTTACGAAAAACTCACGACCGATATATCGAGTTTAAAGATAAAAAATCTTTTCGTTCAGGTGTTTCGCCTGAAGTACGGCGACAATTCGGAAATCAGCCTCGACATGAGCGTGCCTTACTATTTCATAAGGCTTTATCTTGACGATAAGGGGTATGACGACCTTCTTTCGAGGTTCGGAAGCGAATTCAGCGACGCAAGCGAAGTCGAACTGAAAACAATAATCAAAGTCCTTACGGGAAAATATTCGGTTTACGATACATCAAAAAGGTCCGATGACGTAACGTTTACTCAGACTCAGACGTCGTTCACGGTAAAGAAGACAGAAGTCTCGCCCGTTATTGACAAGCCCGAAGAGGAGAGTACTTCCGCGGAAGAGCCGCCGGATGCCGCCGAAAAATCACTCGAAAATCAGTTCGAGGAAAAAAGGGATAGCCGCGAGATTCCTGAAGTTTCAATAATCGAAGAAACTCCGCCTCCCGCGTCGATAATACCGGAAAGCGAAGAGCGGCATATAAGGTATCTTTTTAAGGAGGAAGAAATAAAAAACATTTCGAAGAAAATTTTTAAGGGAAGAAAGCATCTGATGTTAGATTCGCTTCTCGAAATAGAGAAACTTCACAACTGGCGAGAGACGACCGAATACCTGAAGAAACTGTTCATCGAAAACAAGGTGGACTATTATGACAAGAACGTCATCCTGTTTACGGATATTTTAAGCGACTATTTTGAAAAGAGGGAAAGATAAAACATGTTCATAGATTATACAAAGATTTACATCAAATCCGGCGACGGCGGGAACGGATGCATCAGTTTCAGGCGCGAGAAATACGTTCCGAAGGGCGGTCCGAACGGCGGAGACGGGGGGAACGGCGGAAACATCGTGTTTAAAGCATCGTCGCAGTTGTCAACTCTCGTCGATTTCACGTACAAGCGGCACCACAAGGCGGGCAGAGGCGCGCACGGACAGGGCGGCGACAAGAACGGAAAAAACGGAAGGGATGAAATCATACTCGTTCCCTGCGGAAGCGTTATAAAAAATTTCGAAACGGGCGAGGTAGTCGCGGAATTGCTTCATAACGGGGAAGAGAAAATAATTCTGAAAGGCGGACGCGGAGGAAAAGGAAACACTCATTTCAAATCCGCTACGAACAGGACACCGCGTTACGCCGAAAAAGGCGGAGCGGGCGAGGAAATGATTGCCGCGATAGAATTGAAACTCATTGCCGATATCGGACTCGTAGGTTTTCCTAACGCGGGCAAATCTACGCTGATTTCGAAAATATCTTCAGCGAAACCGAAGATAGCGGATTATCCGTTCACGACTCTAAAACCCAATCTTGGAATCGTGAGGTACCGCGAATACGATTCATTCGTCGTAGCGGACATACCGGGAATAATAGAAGGCGCGTCGACGGGCAAGGGGCTCGGAATACAATTCCTGCGGCACATCGAGCGAACGCGCATTCTGTTGTTCATGATAGATTCAACCCGACTAAGAATCGAGGAGAAGAATTTTCTTAAAGACTACAAGATACTTCTCGGCGAACTTGAAAATTACGAGGCGAATCTTCTCGACAAGCCGAGAATCATCTGCTTCACGAAAACAGACGCGATAAGCGCCGAACTAAAGAAAAAACTCAAGAGCGTAAGGACCGCAGGAATCGATAAGATAGCAATCAGTTCGGTGACGGGCGAGAATCTCGCGGAACTAAAAGACCTGCTCTGGAAAAAACTAACGGAAGAAAAGAAAAAATGAAGAAACCTCTAGTACTAATCTGCAACGACGACGGCATAGGCGCCGACGGAATCAAGGCGCTCACGAAGGAAATAAAAAAATTCGCCGAGGTGTTCGTCGCGGCTCCGCACGCTCAGCAGAGCGCCGTAGGTCATTCGATAACGATGGCAAATCCAATCCGCGTGAAAGAGACGCTGATGTTCAGGGACTTTTACGGATACGCGGTTGAAGGCACACCTGCCGATTCGGTTAAGATAGCGGTTCACACGCTTCTCAAGGGAAGAAAGATCGACCTCGTGATATCGGGAATAAATCAGGGCGCGAACACGGCGATTAACATAATTTATTCCGGCACTGTATCGGCTGCTACGGAAGGCACGATACTCGGTTTGCCGTCAATCGCGGTATCGCTTACGAGTTATACGTACAGGGATTTTTCAATCGCGGCGAAGTTTTCGGCGAAACTTGCGAAGGTCGTGCTGAAAAAGGGACTTCCGAAAGGAACTCTTCTTAACGTCAACGTGCCCGCGATAAAGAAAGTAAAAGGCGCGGTAGTAACGATGCAGGGGAAATCCAACTGGGACGACACTTACGAAATCCGGCTCGACCCCGCGAACAGAAAGTATTTCTGGCTGACGGGCAGCATGCTTAAACTCGACAAGACGATAGAATACGACGTTAAAGCGGTTGACGAGGGCTACATTTCCGTGACTCCGATTCATTACGACCTGACGGATTACGGGTTTTATGAGAAAATGAAATCCTGGAAGATTTAGTATTTAATAATATTTTCGGCTATGAAACCAAAGTTTTTTTCCGACCGCAGCCTTTTCAGAAAATGGCTGGAGAAAAATCACAAGACGGAAAAAGAATTAATCGTCGGATTCTACAAAACAGGTTCCGGCAGAAAAAGCATTACGTGGCCCGAAGCGGTCGATGAAGCAATATGTTTCGGCTGGATAGACAGCATCCGCAGGAGGATAGACGACATAAGTTATACAAACCGTTTTACTCCGCGCAATCCGAAAAGCAACTGGAGCCTTGTGAACATAAACAAGGTAAAGCAACTCAAGAAACTCGGGTTGATGCGTCCCGAGGGTCTCGAAGCATTCAACAAATTCAAAATAAACTCAAAGAATCATTATTCATACGAGACCAACGCCACGGAACTTGACAAATCTTACTTAAACACATTCAGAGAAAATAAAAAAGCGTGGTCGTGGTTTTCATCGATGCCGCCTTCGTACAGAAAAATCTGCGCGAGGTGGGTGATGACGGCAAAGCAGGAGCAGACAAGGGTGAAACGCCTCGGAGAACTTATCTCTGACAGCGAAAACGGCTTAAAAATTAAGCCAATGCGCATCGGCGGCAACAAGTAATTGAAAATTCCGTAACAATAATTAAATTATTTATTGGTTATGAATCCTCCGTTTACCGTATCGCAGTTTCTAAAAGTTTTCGAAGACTACAACAACGCGGTGTTCCCCACGCAAATAATATTTTATCTGATTGCGGCGGCTGTCACCTTCTTCGCAATCCGTAAAAAGCACAGCGCGATAACAGGAAGCGTGATTTCATTTTTCTGGTTATGGATGGGTATCGTATATCACATCGCGTTCTTCACGTCCATAAACAAGGCGGCATACGTCTTCGGAATATTTTTTATTATTCAATCGCTGTTGACGCTGTATTTCGTAATAAGGAAGAAATTATCATTCGCGTTCAAGCCTGATTTATATGGTTTGACAGGATTAATCTTAATTGTTTACTCGCTGATAATATATCCCGTAATAGGAATCCTGGCGGGACACGGCTATCCGCAGTCGCCGCTGCTCGGGCTTCCCTGTCCGACGGCAATATTCACGTTCGGATTGTTTCTGATGTCGGATAAAAAATTTCCTGTCACGCTGCTTATAATTCCTTTTCTCTGGTCAGTGCTCGGTTTCACGGCAGCGATTAATTTCGGAATAAAAGAAGACACGGGTCTTCTTGTATCGGGAATTCTCGCATTGGTACTGATTTTGTATAAAAACAGAAAACCTGAAAAATCTCTTTAGCAGGAAATTGACTGTTTATTAGTTGTGAATATTAAAATTAACGTGCCGCACGGAATATCAGGAGCGTCACATAAAATAAAATAAAATGGCAGCAAATATCGGATTCAACACAATCGACTGGTCAAAGATTCCAAAGGAAGAGCATCCGGGAGAAACGGGCACTTCATTCTGGCAGACCGTGCAGTATCCGGGTCTCCGCGTGAGAATTGTCGAGTACTCCGGGAATTATACGGCGGACCACTGGTGCGCGAAAGGGCATATAGTTCACTGTCTCGAAGGCGGATTCACGAGCGAATTCGAGGGCGGCGGTTCGGTGGAAATGAAACAGGGGATGACTTACGTCGTATCAGACGAGTTGAGTTCACACCGCTCTGTAACGAAAGGCGGCGCAAAACTCCTTATAATAGACGGAGAATTCTTAAGAAAATAAAATTAATATAATGGACGCTAACAGAATCATTTCGGAATTAGCGGGGAATAAAAAAATATTCAGCGACCTTCTCGAAAACATTGCACCCGAAATCTATACGTGGAAGCAGAATCCCGGGAAGTGGAATCTTCTTGAAATCGTATGTCACCTTCTGGATGAAGAGCGTGAGGATTTCGGAGCGAGAGTTAAAAGCACTCTCGAGGACCCGAAAAGGGCATTAAATCCAATCGACCCGCAGGGCTGGGTTATTTCGAGGAAATACAACGAAAGGGATTATAACGAAACGCTTAATGCTTTTCTGGATGAAAGGAAAAAGTCCGTCAAGTATCTCAAGGAACTAAAATCGCCGAACTGGTATAATGAATGCGACCATCCGGCGCGCGGACCGATGACTGCGGGGAAATTCCTGACTAACTGGCTGGCGCACGATTATCTTCACGTACGGCAAATAATAAAAGTGAAGTATGATTACCTTGCTCAGAGCGGCGGCGAAGATTTATCATACGCTGGAAAATGGTGAAAGAAAAAAACGAACTGAATAACCGATTTGAAAAAGAACTGGAAATAAAAATCCGAAACAGTAGTTTTTAAACTTAAGTCCGGTAAAAATGAAAGATAGCAAAATGATATCTGCCGCATTAAACGCGCTGGAGACCTGTCTGGAAATTACCTCTGAAGACAGGGTTCTTGTGCTTACCGATTCGGAATCAGACAACGTTTCATCCGCGTTCACAGAAGCCTGTAAAATCAAGGGATGCGCAGTCGATATCTTCACGCTGCAAAGCGGCAGCAGACCGCTCAAATCCGTACCCCCAGAACTTAACGATCTTCTCAAGGGAAAAACAGTTGTTCTGAACATCATAAAGGCGTTCCCCGATGAGATTCCGTTCCGTATCGAATGGATTCTTAAAGTCGAAAAATGCAAAAACATAAGAACGGCGCACATGCCGGGCATAACTGAAAATATGATGACTGGCGGTCCTGTTGACGTAGATTATTCGCTGATGAAAGAAAAGGCGGAGGAACTTCTCGCGCTTCTCAGGAATGCAGTGTCTCTTCACATCACGACGCCCGCCGGAACGAACCTAACGCTCGGAGTTGAAGGAAGAAAATTTCTTCACGACCTTCACATCGGTCCGGGAGAGATACAGAACATACCGTGCGGAGAAGTTTATTGCGCTCCCGAAGAGGACAAGGCAAACGGAACGCTTGTAATAGACGCGAGCGGCGGCGACCTCGGTCTCATAAGCAGACCGCTCATCATAAAAATCAAAAACGGGGTTATAGAAAAATTCGAAAGCGAAGACAGGGAACTCGTAAAAACGATTGAGGCGCTTACGGGAAGGGACATCGAATCAAACACTATAGGCGAACTGGGAATCGGCGTGAACCCGGGAGCGAAAATCAAGGGGAACATGCTCGAGGACGAAAAAGCGACAGGCACGGCACACATCGCGTTCGGCAATAACGAAGACATGCCCGGCGGCAGGAACCGCGCTCCGATACACCGCGATTTGCTTTTTAATTTGCCGACAATAAAAGCATATTATACGGACGGTTCCGAAAGAATAATAATGGAAAACGGAGTCGTTAAGAGACAACAAGACAAATGAAAATTCTTTTCATACAGACAGGCGGCACGATAGACAAAGACTATCCGAAGAGCGTAAAAGGATACGCGTTTGAAATAGAGGAGCCCGCCGTAAAACGGATTCTCGAAAAAATCAAACCTTCGTTCGATTACGAAATTCTTACACTTGCGAAAAAGGACAGCACGGAATTAACGGAAGACGACAGGCGGAAATTATACGAAGTATGCGCGAACACGGAGGCGGATAAAATTATAATAACGCACGGAACTGACACGATAACTGAGACCGCAGAATACATTTCGGGAATCAGGAACAGGACGATAATTCTCACGGGCGCGTTCAAGCCCGAGAGGTTCCGAGACTCCGACGCGGAATTCAACGTCGGAGCGGCGGCTGGGGCGGTTTCTTCCCTCGGTCCGGGAGTTTATGTTTGCATGAACGGTCGTGTCTCGCTATGGAATAAGGTGAAAAGGGACAGGGATGGAAAGTTCATTCACGAAGGCTGAAATGAAGACGAAGAAGGAAATAAGAAACGAATACAAGCAGATTAAATTCCGAAAGGGAGTGTTTCAGATACGGAATAAGTCGAACGGCAAAGTATTCATCGGAAGCAGCGTAAATCTGGACAAGGTATGGAATTCACAGAAATTCAAACTCGAAGCGGGCATTCATTCCTGCAGGGAACTTCAGGAAGATTACGGAAAATCCGGGGCGGATAATTTTGTGTTTGAAATAATAGAAGTGCTGAATGAAAACGGCGAGCAGGCAGACCCTGAGAAAGAAGTGAAAGAACTTGAGGAAATATGCCTGATGGAAATCCGGCCTTACGGAGAAAAAGGATACAATAAAGAAACCTGAAAATTTTCAGAACCCTTCCGTTTTCTTTTCGTACACTAAATAAGAGGATATTAATATGGATAAAAAAGATAAAAATCGCGTGTGTCCCGTAGAACTATCGGGAAGTCTGGATACAAAATTCAGGAGACTAATCCAGAATCCTGTCAGGATTCTCAAGCCGTACATACTTCCCGGAATGGAAGTGCTTGATTTGGGCTGCGGACCCGGATACTTCACGACCGCCATCGCCGAACTCGCCGGTGAATCGGGTAAAGTAACGGCAGCCGACCTGCAGGAAGGGATGCTTGATATTGTGAGGAAGAAAATTCAGGGAACGGAACTTGAAAAAAGGATCGTGCTCCATCGGTGCGAAAAAAACACGATAAATTATAGCGGGAAAGCGGATTTCATATTCGCGTTTTACGTGATTCACGAAATTCCCGACAAGCAAAGGCTCTTCTCCGAACTGTACAACGCGCTGAAGCCGGGCGGAAGCATACTCATCGTCGAGCCGCCGCTCCACGTCTCAAAAAACGAATTCAGAAAGATGATTGACGTTGCAGTTGACACGGGATTCAGTCTGAACGGCTCGCCCAGGCTGTTTCCGAACAAGTCAGTTCTTTTTAGGAAGAATTAGAACTTCAATTTTTCATTCTTTATTGAATTGAAAATTTCGGTTCCATCGATGATTTTCAATCTTATGGCTAATAAAAAATTCTACATAAATCTGACGCTGCTCCTATTAATGTTCGCATTCTTCAATTCCGCGCATTCGCAGGAGGATTCTTTTAAAGACGGAATAGAAAAAATAATCAGGGAGTCGAAATGCAGCGTAGGCGCCGCAATAAGGGAACTTGAATCAGGAAAGACATACCTGTTCAACAACGATTCAAACTATCCGATGCAAAGCGTATATAAATTTCCGCTCGCGATTGCGGTTCTCGACCGCGTTGATAAGGGGGAATTTCCGCTCGATAAAATAATTAAAGTAACGAAAAAAGACCTGCTCCCTGATACGTGGAGTCCTTTGCGGGAAAAATATCCAGACGGCGGGGATTTGAAATTATCGGAAATACTTACCTACACCGTATCTCAGAGCGATAACAACGGATGCGACATTCTTTTCAGGCTCATAGGGGGACCGCTTGAAGCTGAGAAATACATACACGGGCTCGGAATTACGGATATAAGCATAAAGAACACGGAAGAGGAAATGCATAGAGACGGGACGCTGCAGTTTGATAATTCCTGCAAACCTTCAGCAATGGCGGAACTTCTGTGTGTATTGTCAAGCGGCACGTCTCTTTCAAAAGAATCGAATGATTTTCTTCTGAAGATAATGGTTGAGACGACGACGGGTCCGAAAAGAATCAAGGGACTTCTTCCCGAAAGAACCGAGGTTGCCCACAAGACGGGCTCATCGGGAAAATCGGATGACGGAATTACAGCCGCCTGCAACGACGCGGGAATAGTAACTCTTCCGGACGGAAGGCGTTTCGCTATTGTTGTTTTCGTATCGATGTCAAAAGAAAATGATGATTATAACGATTCAATAATAGCGGGAATATCGCGACTTGCCTGGGATTACTTTTTGTCAGGGAAATAAATTTGTTGTTACTGATAAAGATAAAATGATACAGCAGACTTTCTGAAAAACACAGCAATAAAAAAACAAAAATGGACATCAGCATTTTTACAGAGAAAGAAATACAGCCGTCCGATTCGGCTTTAAGGAAAGCGCTCGGGAAGAACTATGAATCGTGGAAGAAACTCGAAGATTTTACGATTTCGAAGTATCCCGCTGCCGTTAAGGAATGGGCTTTTCCGGGAACGAAATACGGCTGGAGTTATCGGATTAAGGATAAGA
Organism: uncultured Ignavibacteriaceae bacterium; assembly: GCA_964581915.1. Lineage (GTDB taxonomy): Bacteria > Bacteroidota > Ignavibacteria > Tepidaquicellales > Tepidaquicellaceae > CAIKZJ01. The sequence goes on from CAZOQR010000040.1 coordinate 11,884, forward strand.
AGCGCGTGATAATTTACCTGCTGCCGAGGGACGGATATTTCAAGACGGCGTTCAATTTCGGGCAAAAGGCGTATGAGGAGATTCTTGCAAGCGATGCCGCGGAAGAGATCAAGAAAGAACTCGAGTCGGCTCGCGCGTACGCGGAAGGCAGGGGAATAAGAATCGACGTGAAAAATAAGTCGGCGGTAAAGGACATTCAGAAACTCATCGAAATAAAATTGTCAAATTAATAAAAAGGACTAAGTGAAAAACAACATTCTCAAACTGCTGCTGCTCGCGTCGGCGGCTCTGGCTTTCATTGGCGCATCGCACGCAGAAAAAATTCAGACGGCTCCGTTTCCTGATTCGGTTCGTTTTGACAGGAATAAGATTTATTCGCTGGCTCTGGACGGAGAAATTAAAAAGGCGCTCACTCTTTTAATGGTAAGCGATTCGGTTTCTGTTCCGGAAAAGGAATGGGAATTCAAGACAAAATTTGAAAGCAGGTTTCTCTATTCCGATGACAGAAGCGGGTACGTGGATGAGCACAGTTCTCCGATAGACAGCCTGCTGAGGATTTATACCGGCTACTGGAGGCAGGCGTTTCTTTTTCCTGATGCCGGCAGCGACAGTCTTCTGATGAACAAACTCGCGGCGTTTCTCGGCTCATATTTCGGTGTTAAAAGTTCCGAAGTGAGAGATGACGATAATCTGAATGTGTATCTCAGAAAGTACGTGAACTCGAAGGGGCTTCAAACTACGGGTTTCGGAAGAACGGGCAAGTTTCTGGATTTGCTTGTCTGGAGAACAATGTATGACACCCTTTACAAATTCAATCTCTTCACGGATACCATAAATGTAAAAGTAGTATTCATGGACGGTTTTATAACTCTCGGCTGGGAGGAGTACGCGACGTTCGGAACTTATTATCCGGGCGGATGGGCGGATTCATCGGCTTTATACTGCGTAAAGCCGGCATATGATTTGAGCAGCGAGAATTTTCTTGTCTCGTATCTTGCGCATGAAGGCAGGCATTACAGCGATTACGGATATTTCCCGAAACTGTCCGGGACAGACCTCGAGTACAGGGCGAAACTCACCGAATTGAGTCTCGCGGAAAAATCGTTGTTTAAAATTATTAAGTTCTTCATAGAGAACGCGAATTTCGAAAGCGACAACAGCCATTCAGTTGCCAACTTCTGCGTCATAAGGGACCTTTCCCGCGAGATATTTTCAAATGATTTTGAAAAAGACATTGATAAGTGGAAAGGAATAGACACCCGGCGCATAAATGAAGTCGCTTACGCGGTTTTATCAAGAAATACGGAAGAACTCAGGAAACAGGGAATCAACGCGCAGGATTATATAAAGAAAAAATGAAGTAGAAGTTTTCCTTCAATTGAATTCGGTTACGAAAATTATATGGAAGATAAGTTTTGATATGGGTATTTTTACAGATACTAATTTTTCTATGAAAACACGAAACAAACTGCACTTACTTCTTATCCCGATGTTATTTCTCGCTCTCAACTTGACGATGGCGCAGGAAGAGGAAGAATACCTTCTTGAAAACGAAACAAGCGAGGAAATACTTGCCCGTGAGGAGTTCATACTTACAAGGCGGGCCGGGGGACCGGGACAGATACTGTCACCGATGACTTATCCCGACGCTGTTCATCAGAAATCAATGATGGTGCGCGACAAGGATATAATGCAAAATCACACACACAATACATCCTGGGTTAGCATTAATCCGACAGGGATGTTTTATCAGTTTACGAACAATAATTACATTTCGGGTAGGACGAATTCGATAGCATTTCATCCGACGAATCCCAATATAATGTACATCGCGGCTGCGCAGGGCGGTGTATGGAAGACAACGGACGGAGGCGCAAACTGGTTTTCGGTTACGGATAATCTTTCGACGCTCGCATGCGGCGACATAGTTATCGATAAAAACAATCCGGACATTCTCTACCTTGGAACGGGAGAACTGAACTATTCGTCGGACAGCCAGTACGGAAACGGAATTTATAAGAGTACAAACGCGGGCGTTACCTGGTTTCAGATAGCAACGGTTTCTCAGGTCGGGAATAAATGCTCATACATGGCTATAGACCCGTTCAACTCGAACATTATATGGATGGCGGGAAACAGCGGGGTGTTTAAATCCACGAACGCGGGACTTAACTGGACGAATACCGGCGCGGGCACGAACGCGAACTGCGTGATACTTAACCCGCAGAATTCGTCTGTAGTATACGTCACAGTCGGCGGAACGAGTGCAGGCGTTATAAAAAAATCAACAGACGGCGGAGCGGTCTGGACTACGTTATCGACGGGACTTCCCGCTTCAATGGGAAGGATACAACTCGCGATTGCCGAATCCAACGTGAATTATATATACGCCAGCATTGCGGCATCTTCGGGCGGCGCGCTTGTCGGACTTTACAGATCGACAGACGGCGGAGCAAACTGGACAGCAATGGCAACAACTCCGAACTATTTAAGTTCGCAGGGGTGGTATGACAACGCTGTGATAGTCAAGCCGACAAACGAAAATCTGGTTGTAGTGGGCGGACTCGACGTGTACGTATCGACTACGGGAGGAAGCAGCCTTGTTCAGCGCTCGCAGTGGGCGACTACAAATCCCGGAAATTTCTGTCACGCGGATATACACCGTCTCGCGTATAACGGCAGCGTTCTCTGGTGCTGTTCGGACGGAGGAGTTTATAAATCAACAAATGACGGACAGAACTGGACAGACCTGAACCGCACGATATCGACGCTTCAGTATCAGAGCGCGGATTACGATCCTACGAACATTCTGAACCTTCAGGGCGGCACGCAGGATAACAACAAGCAAACATCGACGAACGGGGGCGCGAACTGGATTCAGAGAACGACAGGCGACGGCGGCTATACGATAATTGATCCGGTGAACACAAATTACATTTACGGTCAGTACGTCAACGGCTCCATACAGCGTTCCACTAACAGGGGAACATCTTTTTCGAGTTTCACGCCTTCAGGTTCAACGGGCGGGCTTTTCTACAATCCTTATGAAATGGCGCCAGGCGACCACAACACCATAGTGTTCGGAAGGGCGGATATCTGGAAAACCACGAACGCGCAGACGGCGACATCATCGTCGGGATGGACTCAGATTGCAACCACAACGGTTGTGGGAGGAAGCGTTTCGGCGATTGGAATCAGTTCGACCAACATAAATAAAATTTACATTGGCACATCAAACGGAAGGATTCTCGTAACGACAAATAACGGAGCCAACTGGTCGGTCACTACGGGTTATTCGTACGTCAGCGATTTTGTCGTGGACTATGCCAACGACGACATATGTTACGCCACATTCGGCGGCTCCGGCGCGACAAGGGTAGCAAGAACGACTAACGGCGGCATCAACTGGACTAACATATCATCGAATCTGCCGAACATAGCGATGAATTCAGTCGTTCTTAGAACAATACCTCCGCGGATGCTTTTCGTCGGCTCGGACTTCGGAGTGTTTCAGACAACAAACGACGGCGCGAACTGGATTGATTTTAACAGCGGGCTTCCGATGGTCGAAATTTACGACATGAAATACAAGCAGAACGTCGGACAGATACTCGTCGCAACTCACGGACGCGGCTGCTGGACTTTTGACCTTAACTCGGTTCTCGGAACCGACCCATACGGTCAGGTGCCCGATAACTACAACCTGCAGCAGAATTTCCCGAATCCGTTTAATCCGGAAACGAACATAGAATTCGACATACAGGTTTACGGAATGACGACACTCGAAGTATTCGACATTTCGGGTAAACTTGTCGATAAACTGGTCAATCAGAATTTAAACGCGGGACACTACCGCGTGCAGTGGCGCGCGTCTAAGTATCCAAGCGGCACTTATGTGTACCGCATACAGTCCGGAAATTTCACGGCTTCAAAGAAGATGGTTTTGCTGAAGT
>CAZOQR010000041.1:0-15655 GCA_964581915.1 uncultured Ignavibacteriaceae bacterium
TGTACAATCCGAACCTGAAAAGCGTATTCATGTTCGTTCCGGGACTAATGTCGGTAATACTTCTTCTCGTGTCAGCGATGATGACGTCGATATCCATAACAAAGGAGAAGGAACTCGGAACAATGGAAGTGCTGCTGGTCTCGCCGCTTAATCCTTTTCAGATTATCGTGGGAAAGGTTATTCCTTATCTTCTTCTTTCGCTCGTGAACACGGCAACGGTGCTCGTTATGTCAAAGTTCGTTTTCAAGGTGCCCGTAGTCGGCAGCCTGCCCCTGCTAATCGCCGAAAGCACGCTGTTCCTGATAACCGCGCTTTCACTCGGCATTTTAATTTCAACAATAAGCAACAACCAGCAGACCGCAATGATGATTTCGCTCGGAGCGCTTATGCTTCCTACTATCATTCTTTCGGGTTATATATTCCCGGTTGAAAACATGCCTCTGGTGCTTCAGTGGATAAGCAATATAATACCTGCGAGATGGTACATAAGAATAGTGAAAGGAATAATGCTTAAGGGGGTAAGTTTTAACTATATATGGATGGAGACTCTCATTCTTGCCGGTATGACGGTTTTCTTCATCGCCTTAAGCATTAAGAAATTTAAAATCAGGCTTGAGTAATGGGAACGATACTTGTAATATTGAAAAAAGAGTTTCTTCAGATATTCAGGAACAGGGCAATGATACCTCTGATTGTATTCATGCCGTTGTTCCAGTTGCTTGTACTGTCAAACGCAGCGACATACGAGATAAAGAACATAAAGTTCAACGTGGTTGACCTCGACGGAAGTTATTTTTCGAGAGAACTCGTTTCAAAATTCACCGCTTCAAATTATTTCATTTTGAACGAGGCTTCGTTTTCAGTAGAGAAGTCGCTCGAAAGTTTCAAGACATACGACGCGAGGCTTATAGTTTACATACCGAAGGATTTTGAGAAGGATTTCCGGACGTCGGGGAAATCGGAAGTGCAGTTTCTCATTAATGCCGAAGACGCGTCAGCCGCGGGGATAATTAATAATTACGCCGTAAACATTACCAGACAGTACAATTCCGAGATAGTAACTAAATCGTCCGTCATACCGGAAAAGACATCATTGATAAACATAAGCCATTCAAACTGGTACAATCCCGAACTCGATTACAGGACGTACATGGTTCCGGGTATTCTCGTCGCGCTTGTAACACTTATCGGCTCGTTTCTCTCAGGAATGAACATAGTGAAGGAAAAGGAAATTGGTACAATAGAGCAGTTGAACGTGACACCTATAAAAAAGTATCAGTTCATAATCGGAAAACTGCTGCCGTTCTGGATAATAGGAATAGTAGAACTGATAATAGGTTTGAATCTCGGCTTGTTTATTTTCGGAGTGCCGCTTCTGGGAAGTCCTTTTCTGATACTGCTTCTCGCGTCGGTTTATATGTTTGTGGTGCTCGGCATAGGACTCTTGATATCGACGGTCACGCACACGCAGCAGCAGGCGATGTTCATAGCGTGGTTCTTCATGGTTCTGTTCATGCTTATGGGCGGAATATTCACTCCCGTGGAAAGCATGCCCGACTGGGCGCAGACGATAGCGTACTTCAATCCGATAGCGCAGTTCAACCGCGCGATGAGAATGATAATGCTGAAAGGCTCGCAGTTGAAAGACGTAATGCCCGTATTGAATTTCTTCGTCGTATTCGCGGTTATAATAATGTCACTTGCCGTCTGGCGTTACAGGAAGACGGAATAGAAACGATATTAAATTAAAATTATTAATAATAATATGAACTACGGATTCACAAAAAAGGTAAGTTACGGTTATGACGAAGCCGTGCAGAAGGCAACAGATGCGCTCAAGACCGAAGGTTTCGGAGTGCTTACAACAATCGACGTTAAAGAAACTCTTAAGAAGAAACTTGACGTCGATTTCGACAGGTACATAATTCTCGGAGCGTGCAATCCTCCGTTTGCTTACGAAGCGCTTAAAGCGGAAGAAACCGTCGGTCTGTTGATGCCGTGCAACGTTGTTGTGCACGAAAAAGGCGGCGAGGTTATAATCTCGATGTTCAATCCGGGATTAATTTCGATGGTGTCAGATAATCAGGGTTTGAAGGATTTGTCGTCGAAGTTATCCGAAAAAATTCAGAAAGTACTATCTAACTTATAATTTAATTCCGCAGTTATTAAATTACGGGGTTTAAATCAAATTTGATAATATGCCCCGTAAGAAAATTGTCGTCTTGAGCGGCGCGGGAATCAGCGCCGAAAGCGGTCTGTCAACGTTCAGAGACGCGGGCGGATTATGGGAAGGTCACGATGTGTACGAAGTGGCTTCCCCAGGCGGCTGGATGAAAGACCCGGAAGTGGTCTTGCGTTTCTATAACGCCAGGCGCCGGCAGTTAAAAGACGTACAGCCAAACGATGCGCACATCGCGCTCTCGAAACTTGAATCTAAGTACGACGTTGTTATCGTCACGCAGAACGTCGACAACCTTCACGAGCGCGCGGGCTCGACGAACATTATTCACTTACACGGCGAACTCACGAAAGCGCGGAGCACTGTTCCTCCGTACAACGTTTACGACATAGGATATCAGGACATAAATTTCGGCGACGTTTGCGAGAAGGGCGCCCAATTGCGTCCCGACATAGTCTGGTTCGGCGAAGCCGTGCCGTTGATGACGGACGCCGCGGCAGTGGCTTCGACCGCGGATATTTTCATCGTCGTGGGAACTTCGCTCGTCGTCTATCCCGCCGCGGGATTGCTTGATTACGTGCCGCGGGACGCGGTGAAATATATAATCGACCCGAACAAGCCGAATGTATCGGGATTGCATAAAAACCTTGAATTCATCGTCGAAAAAGCGACGACGGGAACGCCTCCTCTCGTAAATAAACTTCTTAAATCGTAAATGAAAAAGCCGAAGATACTCATTGCCGGGACAGGCGCTCTGGGCGGGTATTTCGGAGGGCGGCTCGCGCAAAATAATAATTACAGAGTTTATTTCCTTTCGCGGGGAAACACTCTCAGACTTCTGAAGAAAAAAGGGCTTGCGGTCAGGAGCATACACGGCAACTTCAAATTAAACATAAACGTGTCGGACAATCCTTCGTCGTTCAAGACAAAGTTCGATTACGTGATATTGTGCATGAAGTCGAATGATACGGAGAGCCTTATTCCCGAATTAAAAAAAGTCACGACGAAGAATACACAATTTATTTCCGTTCAGAACGGGATATACAACTATAATCTTCTTAAAAAGGAATTCGGTAAACCGAGAGTCCTTCAGACCGTGAGCAGAATCGCGTCGGATATGAACGGAAACACCGTGATACACACCGCGCTCGGTATTATAGTTGCGGGAGAGATGAACGGCAAAATCAGCAGGAGAATTAAAACGGTCTCCGGGCTGCTCAACGTTCCGGGCGTTAAGTGCAGAATTTCGGAAAACATACTTCATGAAATCTGGGTTAAACTCGCGTGGAACACTATATTCAACTCGCTGACAGCGATTGCTTTCGCGAGAGTGGAGGATTTGTTCACCGACAAAAAAATTGTAAGCCTGATAAACGATTTGTACTATGAAATATCGGCTGTCGTTGCATCGCTCGGAATCGTATTCTCAAAAGAGGATTACAAAAAGATTGTGACGGACACGAGAACCATAGGTATTTCAAAAACATCATCCTATCAGGACAGGGAAAAAGGACGTCCGACCGAAGTCTCATACTTCACTTCCGAAATCCTGAAGATTGCGGCAAAGAAAAAAATCGAGACTCCTCATCTTCAATCGGTTCATTTGCTTGTCAATCTTCTCTGAAATTATTTCATCCCCGGATTCTTCAATATGTGTTTGCCGAATACACCGTAAGCCCGTTTGATAATAAACAGGAAGTGTATTGTTTGTAAACTCTTCTGCCGGTATTTTTATGATGTGAGCAACAGGTTAACGCGCCGGATTTAATCATTAAAATCTGTTATGAAAAAATTATATCTCATCATCGCGTTATTTCTCTTCTTGAACGCGGACGCTCAGTGGATACAGCACACGCTGCCGTATAACGGATACGCGTACACGCTGGCTTTTTTCAATGCCGATAACGGCATTTCATTCGGACATACGAGTATCGATTTTGCCGAAAAAATTTTTTACACGACGAATTCAGGCTCGAACTGGTTGCAGGCAAGTTGTCCACAGAGTATCAGAGCGATTGTCGACGCGCAGTACATAAATTCTTCACTCGTGTATGCCTGCGGGGCGGAAAATTTTCCTTTCGGTACAAGCAAAGGCATTAGGAATGATTTCATCTCGTGTCCCGATTATATCAGGCAAAAATTATTGTCCGAAGGAAAGCGTGAAGATTTCAACTTATACAAAAGCGCGTTTTTGAAATCGACAGATTCCGGGTTAACGTGGACGAAGGCAGGCGCATTCGACACTCTTACGGGCTACATAAACTCGATTCACTTTATAGACGCGAACACGGGATACGCGCTAATAGACACGAATCCGTCGCAGCGCACAAAATTTTTCAAGACGACAAACGGCGGCGCGGACTGGCAAGTTGTTCATTACTTCGACCCCGAACTGGAAGTTGAAAATCTTGTCTTCCTGAACGCTTACACGGGATTCGCGATAGGAAACATTCTCTTTCCTTTGAAAAACGGGAAAGCGCCGCGCTTTACTGACGAAATCGGCAGAATATTTAAAACTACCGACGGCGGTCTGAACTGGATTACGACATCGTTCGCGCCGCAAATCGGCGGTCTTACTTTTATGAACCAGACAACTGGTATAGCCATTGGAAATTCAACCGGCTTCGAAAACTATATTTTTAAAACTACGAACGCGGGAAACAACTGGTTTAACGCGCTGACTTTTCAGTCGAGGCGGATGCTGAAAATTAAATCTCTGCCGAATACGGGAACCGCGTTTGCATCGGGTATTTTATTCGACACAATAAATTTAGTTATAACAAAATTTTCAACCGCGAAAACGACGAACTACGGCGCAAACTGGGTTATCAATGATTTGAATCCGGCGGCACATCTTTCCGGTCTCGCCCTGATTAACGGGAACATTTTCTTCGCGAGCGGAATGACGGAGGCGAATTATAACGCGATAATTCTCAAGTCAACGAACGGAGGAAATGTCTTCGTCAGTCAGAACGGAGCGGAATTGCCCGCATCTTTTAAATTGTATCAGAACTATCCGAACCCGTTTAATCCATCGACAAGAATCACTTTTGATATTTCCAAACCGGGATTCGTGAGGATATCCGTCTTTAACCTGCTTGGCAGGGAAGTGTCAGTCCCAGTCAGTGAAAATCTGAATTCAGGCTCATACACGACAGACTGGGACGCGTCGGCATTCCCGGGCGGAGTTTATTTTTGCAGACTCGAATCGGGTAACTATTCTGAGACTAAAAAGATGATTGTGCTGAAATAAGTTTTTAAATACACATTAATAGTCCTTAAAACGCATGATTTGCGCCTTTTATACCCATATAGTATAAATAAATTCAGAGAAAGGATTCCGGTAAGCGGTTTCGGAGTTATTAGCAATTTGCTGCTCTGGCAAAATTCGTTCTAAGTGAATTGTATGTGCTCTTTAACACCTGTATATTCAAATGTTATTAACAAGTTGTTTTGTCTTTTAAAACCAATTATTCGTAGCGTCATGAAAAAAATATTTCTCCTCATCATTTTCTTCTTCTTCCTTGAAGCAAACGCGCAATGGGTTTCTTATACATTGCCTTATTCGGGCACGCCATACGCTCTTTGTTTCTATAATCTGAATATCGGCATCTCAGGAGGTTATGGATTATATCAATATAACGGACAGGTCTATTATACTACAAATTCCGGATTAAATTGGTTGATGGCTTCATATCCTGTTCAGTTAAGAAGCGTGACAAACATTCAATTTATTAATTCAACGCTTGTATACGCTTCAGGCGCGGAGAATTATTCGTTCGCGGCTTCACGCAAAGAGAACGGGGGTTTTGCGGGTTACCCGTATTTTTACAGGCGGAAACTTATTAACTCGGGCAAAACGGAATTGTCCGGCGGTTACAAAGCCGCTTTTCTCAAATCTACGGATGCGGGTTTATCCTGGACAAGAGCGGGAAGTTTCGATACGCTGACGGGATATATGAATGATATGCGCTTCTTCGACGCCAATACGGGTTACGCTCTGATTGACTCAGGTTCATACGGCTATACGCGTTTTTTCAAAACCACTAACGGAGGAATTAACTGGCAGTTCGTAAGCAATTTCTCAGACCCGGCTTCGGAGAAGGAAGAAATGGTTTTTCTGAATCTGAATACAGGATATGTAAGGGGATTTAATTCCGGAGGCAGAATTTACAAGACGACTAACGCAGGCGTCAACTGGGCTATTAAGACTATGCCCACACAAATCGACGCTTTCACTTTCTTTGATGTTAATACGGGTCTTGCCATAGGGATATCCGGATCCGGTGTGAGTTGTATTTATAAAACTACAGACGGCGGTTTGCAATGGAATGAAGTTCAATCTGGTCTTTCAAAAAGGCAGTACTCCAAACTCAGGTCGATTGCGTCTTCAGGGATAGCGTTTGCAACCGGAGCGTATTATTATGATACGATATTGAACAAGCATAAAATATCAACACTAAAAACGACTAACTACGGAGCAAACTGGGTATTGAAGGACTTTAGTCCGGATGTTCTCGGCGTAGGATTGTCATTAATCGATAATAACAATTTTTTCATGGGTTGCGCTGATTTTTCCTATTCCGCACGAATCTTAAAATCCACGAACGGAGGAAATGTCTTCGTCAGTCAGAACGGAACGGGATTGCCGGCCTCCTTTAAATTGTACCAGAACTACCCGAACCCGTTTAATCCATCGACAAGAATCACTTTTGATATTCTCAAACCGGGATTCGTGAGGATATCCGTTTTTAACCTGCTTGGCAGGGAAGTGTCAGTCCCAGTCAGTGAAAATCTGAATTCAGGCTCATACACGACAGACTGGGACGCGTCGGCATTCCCGAGCGGAGTTTATTTTTGCAGACTCGAATCGGGTAACTATTCTGAGATTAAAAAGATGATTGTACTGAAATAAGTTTTATCTGCGATTATAATATATTCAAGCCTTGAATTCCACGCGGACCCGCGAGGTATAGACAGCATTATTTTACAGGATAAACCGTTGAAACGGTTTTATGCTTTCCGTTCATCTTTCCCAAAGTTTCCGCCGCGTCGGACAAGGGCCAGGCCGGAAAGATAATTCCTTTTTCATACTGCAAAATGATATCAAGCGTCGTTTCGGGTAATAGTTAATAAAATAATGACAAACGCCGTTTCGAATAGTAAGCGATTCGCAGCAAGACAGGATAAAACAACAACTAAATTTTTTTGTAATCTAACATTGAACATTAAGATTGAAGACTGATTTATATTTGCATTGTAAATATTTTACGATTAAGTTAATTTCCGGAAAATTAATTTATTAGATGGCTAAAGGATACAATGTTCTTTTCGTCACCAGTGAGGTTTTTCCTTACTCCAAAACCGGCGGACTTGCCGATATCTCAAACTCTCTGCCTCAGGCGCTGAATTCGCTCGGCAATGAAGTCAGGATAATTTCGCCGAAATACGGACCGCTCGATGAAAGACGCCTTCAGATTCACGAAATCAAGCGTTTGAAGGACCTGAACGTTAATCTGCTCGGTAAAAACTACAAGTTCAGCATCAAATCCTCGTTCATTCACGGCAAGAATACAAAAGCGCAGATGTATCTTCTTGAGAACAACGACTTTTTCAAGAACAAGGGAATTTATGAAAACAGCAGGACAAAGAAAGATTTTGAGAATAACGACGACAGGTTCCTTTTCTTCTGCAAGACGGTTATTGAAATTCTCGAAGTCCTGCAGTGGAAACCCGACGTTATTCACTGCAACGACTGGCAGACGGCGCTGATTCCCGCGCTTCTCAAGACCGTCTATAAAGACAACCAGCACACGAAGGGCATCAAGACCGTGCTTACTGTCCACAACCTCGGCTATCAGGGAGATTTCCCCGTATCGACATTCGCGAAAACGGGTATGCCTGAGAAAGTTCTCGGTGAAATCGGTTTCGCGAAAGGCAGGTTCAATTACCTGCGCACAGGTCTGCACTATGCCGATAAGATAACGACTGTTTCCGAGCGTTACGCGGAGGAAATCAGGACAAGCAAGGAATATTCCTTCGGAATGGAAGACGTTCTCAACAAGAGAAAGAAAGACCTTACGGGAATTGTTAACGGCATAGACAGGAACGTATGGAATCCCAACACTGATAAAATCATAACCTACAGATACACGTCGCAGGAAATTCCGCTTAAATGGGAAAACAAGCGCGAACTTCTGAAAAAGTTTAATTTCGAAATGAAGGAAGGCGTTCCTCTCATTGGTGTCATTTCAAGACTCGTCGAATCCAAAGGTTTCGAACTCATAAAGAAAATTCTTCCCGACCTGATGAAAGAGGACGCCCAGTACATAATCCTCGGCACCGGAGAAGAGGAATACCAGAAATTCCTTCTTCAGGCGAAGAAGAAATACAGCAATAAACTCGCTGTCGTTATTGAATTCAACGAGGAACTCGCGCACCACATACAGGCGGGCTGCGATATGATACTCACTCCGTCAAAGTACGAGCCCTGCGGTCTGACGCAACTGTACAGCCTCACGTACGGCACCGTACCTATATCGCGCAACACGGGCGGGCTTTCGGATACGATAACAGACTACAAGAAAGCGGACGGAAACGGATTCCTTTTCAACAAGTTCGACCCGAAAGAATTTCTTTCGAGCGTTCAGACGGCAATTTCGCTGTATAAGAAGAACCGGCAGAAATGGAACCAACTCATTCGCAGCGGAATGGCGCTTGATTTCTCGTGGAAAGTTTCCGCGGCTAAGTACATGGCGATGTACAAGTCTTTAATTTCGTCCAAATAGAATCAGGCTTAAAATGGCGAAGGCAATTTTTCTTGACAGGGACGGCACTATAAACAGCGACGTCGGATACCTTTCAAGAAAAGAGGACATTGAAATACTTCCCGGAGCAGCGGACGCGCTCGCGGCGTTCAAAGACCTTGGCTTTCTCAACATCATAATCACGAACCAGTCGGGAGTCGCCCGCGGACTAATCACCGAAAGCGAACTCAAATCAATTCACGATGAATTCCTGCGGATTCTCAATCACGGCGGAAAAATACTCATCGACGATATTTTCTACTCACCTTATTACGCGGACGGCGTAATCGAAGAATACAGCATTCAGCACGATACGCGCAAGCCGGGAACGGGGATGATTGAAGCCGCGGTAAAAAAATACAACATAAATTTGAACGAGTCCTTCTTCATAGGCGATTCCCTCGTTGATATGCAATGCGCTCAAAACTCGGGCGTGAAAAAAATACTCGTTTTAACGGGTTACGGAGAAAAGACGCTCGAAACCTGCAAGAAGGAAAACATACCGCTCGAATATATTTCGAAGAATCTCGCAGGGACGGTGGATTTCGTCCGTAAATCCACAGAACGAAAATAGGGCAATAAATCATTACATAATATTTTCATCTTAAAGTTTTAAATCTTAACCGGCAATCCCATGCGCCTAACAACGCCTCCTCATTGCGGGAAGACCTAAAAATCTTATAAAAGAAGAGTATTTCAGTCGAAAAAAGTCTCTATAAATTTAAGATAGTTTATGTTATCTTAATTATTAATATTTTCGAAAAACAAACGAAATTTAAAGAATATTGAGAAAAAACCTTAAATTTTACATCAGGGCAATCGTACTTGTCGCCGCGTTCTCTGGACTCTTCATCCTGCAGTCCTGCGAAAACAATCCGAATGACGTCGGGCTCGAGTTCATAATTTCCGACACGCTGGGCACAAAGGTTCTGGATTCAAACAAGGATACGCTGCTGATAACGCACAACAACTTCAAACTGTTCGTGAATACAGCGCAGGCGGCGAATTTCTTCATCGGCAAGTCAGGCGGTTATGAATCCAAGACGCTCCTGAAATTTTCAGGGCTTTCCGCGGATTATAAGGGCGCGACTGTTTATTCGGCAACGTTGAAACTACACTACAATAAATACGCGTTCACCGACACGCTCGGCACGGTTTCTTTCAACATGTACCCGCTAAACACATACTATTATTATCCGACTGTCACGCTCGATACATTTTCTTCAAGCAGCATAGGAACTACGCTAATCGGTTCTTACACGGGCGCTCCGACGGATACGAGCACGATTTCCATTCCGCTTGACGCGCAGACTGTTAAGAACTGGCTCGAATACGAGGCGGATACAACGTACGCTCAGAAAAATTACGGAATGGCTCTTGTTCCGAATTCGAATTCAAACACTATAAAGGCTTTCTCGAAATCGGATTCATATCTCTGCCCGAAACTTGTCATAATAGTGAACAAGAACAACAAGACTGACACGCTTGTTTATGACAGTCCGGGTTACGTTTCGGCTGTTACATTCACGGACGCCCCGTATTCAATCCTGCCGCCTGACAGGATAACGCTTCAGAACGGACTGATTTACGGCGACATAATGAATTTCGACCTTTCGAAATTAAGCGAAAAGGTTACAATCAACGAGGCGTATCTCCGTCTTAAGTGGGACAAGGCAAATTCATTCACGGGACTTACCAACCCGAACATTTTCTTCCTCATGACGACCGATTCGGCGGCAAAGACGAATGACGGAATAATACGAAGCCCGATACAGGACGATTCAATTACTTTTTCATTCAGGCTCAACCAGATTTTTCAGACGTGGAACTATGACAAGACAAAGAACCTCGGCATACAGTTAAGAAATCTCAGTGATTTTACAAATCTCGATAAACTGGTATTTTACGGACCATCGGTTCAGGATACATCAAAACGTCCGAAACTTATAATCAGGTACACGCCGAGGGGATAAAAGAATGAAAAAAACATTAATCATAATATTTTCGGTTTTCATAATCACGGGAATCGGCAGGACTCAGGAAGAGTTTTCGCTCGGCTCGCCTTATTCGGCAATCGGTCTCGGCGAAATAAAGTATTCTTCGAGTCTGCGGACCGACCACATGGGAATTCAGGGTATATCGCTTTTCGGCAATTACGTGAACAGCACGAATCCCGCGGCGAACACGTATTTAAAGAACGTTTACTTTTCGCTCGGAATGAAAACCGAGTTTCTCGAATCATCCAACAACTCGTCGTCGGAGAAAATATCCGACGCAAACGTTACGGGATTCAATTTCGGCGTGCCGTTCTGGGACAAGCACGGAATGACGCTTATTTTCGGGTTTAATCCTTACACTTTAATGCAGTACAAGACTTCCGGAAAAGTTGAAGACCAGGGAGCGTCGTACACAGCCACGTTCGCGGGAATGGGCGGTCTCACGAGGCTTAACTTCGGGCTTGCGGGCAGGCCGATCGATTTCGTAAACCTCGGTTTCGAGTACGATTACTCATTCGGAAACATCAAAAACCTTACGTACTTCGATTTCAACAATCAGAGTTTCACGAACACGTACATAAGAAGCGAAAACGACCTCAAGGGCGGTTACTTCAAGGGCGGCATCGTGCTTGACTTTGGGGCATTGCTCAGAAAAAGCAAGGTGTTTGAAAATCTCAGTATGGGATTTTTCTACCAGAGCAAGTTCAAACTCAAATCGACGATTGACAAGATTTACATAACGAGCCTTTCGAGTTATGATTCTTCGTTTTCATCGGAAACCGAATGGGACGTGCCCGAAGCGTACGGTTTCGGCATCACGAAGCAAATCGGAAGGCAGTTGATACTCTCGTCTGATGTTTCCTTTCAGAAATTCAGCGGCTTCAAGCCCCTGAACCTGACGCCCGCGGAGTATTCGGACAACATGCGTTTCGGATTCGGCTTCGAAGTCCTTCCCGCGCCGAAAAAAGACAGATCGGTATTGGAACGTCTTACGTACAGGGCGGGATTTTCTTATGACAATTCTTACTATAAAATCGCGGGACAAACGATTGACCATTATGCAGTAAGTTTCGGCATCGGCATCCCGATTAACGAAGTTAACGGCATCGACCTCGGTTTCGAACTGGGCACGAGAGGAAAGAAAGATAACGGTCTGATTAAGGATAATTATGTAAAGGCATCCATAGGACTGAATTTCGGCGAGTTCTGGTTCATAAGACCGAGCGACGAGGACAGATAAAAATTTTAATTCTATGAAAATAGCAATAGGTTCCGACCACAGGGGATTTTCCCTTAAAGAAGGATTAAAGAAATACTTATCGGATAAAAAAATCGAATTCGCTGATACGGGAACGAACTCGGCGGAGAGCGTCGATTATCCCGATTACGCGAAGAAAGTTTGCGAAGCGGTCGTAAACGGCGGGTGCGATTTCGGCGTGCTCGTTTGCGGCAGCGGCATAGGCGTTTCGATATCCGCCAACAGGTTCCGCGGTATCAGGGCTGTCAACGCCACGAACAACAACATGGCCGAAATGTCGAGGCGGCACAACAACGCGAACGTGATTTGTTTCGGCTCCGACTTCGTTGACCTCGAACACGCCGAAAGATTCCTCGAAATATTTCTAAACACGGATTTTGAAGGCGGCGAGCGTCACGAGCGCCGCATAAAGAAAATGGATACTAACTAAAATTTATCTTATGGAATACTTAAAGAATACCGACGCGGAAGTTTTTAACGCGATTTCGAACGAGACCAGAAGACAGGCAAAGAAACTCGAAATGATTGCTTCCGAAAATTTTGTTTCAATGAGCGTAATAGAAGCGCTCGGCTCCACTCTTACTAATAAATACGCCGAGGGATATCCCGGTAAACGTTATTACGGCGGATGCGAGTTCGTTGACGTCGCGGAAAATATCGCGAGAGACCGCGCGAAAGAACTGTTCGGCGCGGAATACGCCAACGTACAGCCGCATTCAGGCAGCACCGCGAACATGGCGGTTTATTTTTCGTTCCTGAAACCCGGCGACAAGGTAATGGGAATGGACCTCTCTCACGGTGGACACCTCACGCACGGCTCGCCCGTTAACTTTTCGGGGCAGTTATACAATTTCGTCGCGTACGGAATAAACCCCGAAACTGAAATGCTCGATTACGATATGATTGCGGACGCGGTGATGAAAGAAAAGCCGAAGATGATTACCGTGGGAGCGAGCGCGTATTCGAGAAACATAGATTACAAAAAATTCAGGGAAATAGCCGACAGGGTCGGCGCGTTCCTTTTCGCGGACATAGCGCATCCCGCGGGACTCATAGCGAAGAAACTTCTGAACGACCCGCTTCCGTACTGCCACGTCGTGGCGACTACAACGCATAAGACTCTTCGCGGACCGAGAGGCGGACTCATTCTCATCGGAAAGGATTATGAAAACCCGTTCGGCAAGGTAGCGCCGAAATCGGGAAGAAAGAAAATGATGTCGGAACTAATAGACTCGATGGTAATACCCGGAATTCAGGGCGGTCCTCTGATGCACGTAATCGCGGCGAAGGCGGTAGGATTCGGCGAAGCGCTTCAGCCGGAATTCGAAGAATACGCGAAACAGATAATCAGGAACGCGAAAGCGCTCGCGGCGAAACTCGTCGCGCTCGGATTCAAGATAATTTCAGGCGGCACCGACAATCACCTGATGCTCGTCGATACGAGAAACAAGAACATCACGGGCAAGGCGGCGCAGGAAGCGCTCGACGACGTCGGAATCACGTGCAACAAGAACGCGGTTCCTTTCGACGACAAGAGCCCGCTGATTACCAGCGGCATCAGGCTCGGCACTCCCGCGCTCACGACGAGAGGTATGAAAGAGAAGGAAATGGAGCAAATAGCGGAACTGATAAATATGGTAGTGTCCAAACCGCAGGACGAAAAAACTAAAACAGAAGTAAGAAACGCGGTCGATGAAATAACGTCGCGTTTCCCGTTGTATGGCATCGGATAGCGATATGGGATTCCTCGACCATCTCGAGGAACTGAGATGGCGGATAATAAAATCTCTTGTCGGCGTTGTAATCGGAAGCGTTGTTGTGGGATTCTTCATAGACTGGATTATGAACAACATTATATTCGCTCCCGCCGCGCAGTCGAATCCGCCTCTTTCGATAATAAACCTGAGACCGTACGGACAGTTTATTATTTATATGGAAGTGATTTTCATAGGGGGCGCGGTTTTAAGCGTCCCCAATATTATTTATCAGATTTGGAAGTTCGTCGAACCCGCGCTTAAGGAAAATGAAAGAAAGTATGTAACGGGTGTTGTCATATTCACGTCTCTGTGTTTTCTGTCGGGCGTCGTATTCTCTTATTTTCTGATGCTTCCCGCCGCGCTCGGTTTCTTCGCGAATTTCGGCTCGACGATAATCGAGAACAAGATATCGGCGGACGAGTATATGAGTTTCGTCATATCGCTCGTAATCGCGTCGGGGCTGGTTTTCGAACTGCCGATGCTCTCTTTCTTTCTTTCGAAAATCGGGATTTTGAAGCCGTCTTTAATGAGAAAGTACAGGCGCCACGCGCTGGTCGCCATTCTGCTGATAGCGGGCATCGTAACACCCGGACCCGACATAACAAGCCAGGTGATGCTCGGAATTCCGCTTGTCGGTCTGTATGAACTAAGCATATTAATTTGTAAATATTCACAAAAGAAAACGCAGTGAACCTGAATAAAATATCGAAACCGATAATCAAGGAAATCGGGGAGTTCCAGAAAATCTTCGCCGGCGCTCTTAAATCTAACGTGGCTCTTGTTGACCTCGTAACGAAATACATCCTGAAGCAGAAGGGCAAGAAAATCCGCCCGATACTCGTGCTTCTTTCCGCTAAGATGTGCGGCGGCATAAATCCCAGGAGTTTCGTCGCCGCGACTCTTGTCGAACTTCTTCATACGGCTACGCTGATTCACGACGATGTTGTTGACGAGGCGAAAACAAGGCGCGGGCTTCCCTCAATCAACGCCGTTTGGAAGAACAAAGTCTCGGTGCTGATAGGGGACTTCTTTCTTTCAAAGGGGCTTCTCGTATCGCTTGAAAACAACGAGTTTGAATTCTTGAAGACAACTTCCGAAGCGGTTAAGAGAATGTCCGAAGGTGAACTGCTCCAGATTCAGAAGGCGAGAAACTTCGACGCGACTGAAGAGACTTATTTCAGAGTGATATCTGACAAGACCGCCTCGCTCATAAAGACGTGCTGCAAACTCGGCGCGCTGAGCGCGACGGACGACAGGACGAAAATCGAAAAGATGTCCGCTTTCGGAGAAAACATAGGCATCGCGTTCCAGTTGCGCGACGACCTGCTCGATTACACCGGCAGGAAGAAACTTCTCGGCAAGGCAACAGGCAATGACTTGAAGGAAAAGAAATTTACGCTTCCGCTTCTCACCGCGCTTAAAAACGCTCCCGCGAAAAAATCGAAAGAAATAATGAAACTAATTAAAAGCGACTCGGGAAAGAAATTCGACACGGTTTATTATTTCGTTAACGAGTTCGGCGGAATCGATTACACGACAGAAAAAATATCGCATTACGCGAATCTCGCCACCGAAGCCCTCGGTCATTTTCCCGAGAGCGAACCGAAAGAATCCCTCACGGAACTTGTTTCGTTCGTCTCGAACAGGGAATACTGATT